>DVDZ01000185.1 GCA_015296025.1 Thermosynechococcus sp. M46_R2017_013 | reverse complement strand
CCCGTGGGTCACACAGGAAATTTTTCAAGATGATCCAGCGGTAGAGAACCTGAGGATATGGAATCTAGAGTCTATCCCCCCCGTTCAACCGCTTTCCTTAGCTGCATTCCAATCATTGAAATGTGGCTGACGGTTCTAGCGTCATCAAAGGCAACGGTTGCCGACAACACACCAACAATACACATTTAGGGAGATTTTACGAGGACAACGGCATGACCCAAGCGAATGTACTTGACGTTTACGACCCCACAATGACCCCCCTTGAAGAGGAGGTGGCTCTACTCAGTGAGTATGCCCCTGATGCTCTAGACATCGAAGACGAGGAGAGCGAAGACTTTGAGGAGGTAAGTGACGATCTTGACGACAAGTCTGCAAAAGGTCGTGCCAGCCGACGACGCACACAGGTTAAAAAGAAACATTACACCGAGGACTCAATTCGTCTCTATTTACAAGAAATTGGCCGCATTCGCTTGCTGCGTGCCGATGAAGAAATTGAACTCGCTCGCAAAATTGCTGACCTCCTAGAAATAGAGCGGGTGCGCGATCGCCTGTGCGAACAATTGGGCTGTACCCCTGAAGAACTAGAGCGCAATCCTGAACCTTGGGCTAAAGAACTGGGGATGACGGTACAGGCCTTTCGTCATCGTCTTTTTGTCGGTCGCAAGGCCAAAGAAAAAATGGTGCAATCGAACCTGCGACTAGTGGTGTCGATCGCCAAAAAATACATGAACCGAGGACTCTCGTTTCAGGACTTGATTCAAGAGGGCAGCCTAGGGCTAATCCGCGCTGCTGAGAAATTTGACCATGAAAAGGGCTATAAATTTTCCACCTACGCTACTTGGTGGATTCGTCAAGCCATTACCCGTGCCATTGCCGATCAATCCCGCACCATTCGTCTGCCGGTGCACCTGTACGAAACAATCTCCCGCATTAAGAAAACCACCAAGCTCCTCTCCCAAGAAATGGGTCGCAAACCCACTGAAGAGGAAATTGCCGATCGCATGGAAATGACCATTGAAAAACTGCGCTTCATTGCCAAGTCAGCACAACTCCCCATCTCCCTCGAAACTCCCATCGGTAAAGAGGAAGATTCCCGTCTGGGGGACTTTATTGAATCCGAGGGTGAAACCCCAGAAGATCAAGTGTCGAAACACCTGCTGCGGGAAGACTTAGAGACTGTATTGTGCACCCTTAGCCCCCGCGAGCGAGATGTGTTAAAACTGCGGTATGGCTTGGACGATGGTCGCATGAAAACGTTAGAGGAAATTGGTCAACTCTTCAACGTTACCCGTGAGCGCATTCGCCAAATTGAGGCCAAGGCTCTGCGGAAACTGCGCCATCCCAACCGCAACAGTGTCCTCAAGGAATACATTCGTTAAGGAGTCATTTATGTTGCGTCCCCTCATTGCCTTTACTGTCGGTCTGTCTGCCACCCTTGTGGCCATGCCGCAACCCGGTTCTGCCCAAGCTTGTGCCTATGCCAAAGGATTGAGTCAAAGTCTGAGTCATACCTCATTCTTTGATGGCGGCAAACTGCCGATCGCTCTGGGACTGAGTGCGGGTGTGATTACAGCAGCGGCAGTGGGGGGTGACCCTGTGGCAACGGCAGCAGCACAATGATGCGGTGACTGCTGCTTCTGAAGCTCCTGCGTTAGAACTGCCAGTGATCTTGCCGGAGTCTGAAGATGCAGAGCGTTCTGACAATATGACACCAATTGCTTAGCTATTGATTGGTCAAATTACTCCCCCTTATCGGGGGGTATTTCTAGGGTGTAATTCTGTTGCCCAGTCAGATACTCCGTTATTTCATCATCTATGGCACAGCATCTGCTCATCGTACTCGCCTAGCACAGGGACGTTTGAGGGGCGATGCCCCGAGGACGTGATGGTTCTCTTTGAAATCCCTCAGACAAACATGGACGGATAGCATTTTGGCTCCCCTTGGGCTTAGCTCCCTGACGGCAGATTGCTCATGGCTATTGGCAATAGCGGCAATCCTTCGATTGAACTAGAGGTCAACTTAATTCGTGAGTAAGCCCAAACCTAGGCGACAATGGCACTGTTGCACAGGACAATCTTGTGAGCGCCGCCAAGGCCACTCCCAAACTTTGGAGCTACAGTCACCACAACATTCAAGGACTAGTGTTTGATCCTGTCGCAGAAAGGGTGCGGTCAACAGAATACGGCTCCCTCGGTGGCGATGAACTGAATTGAACGAGCGCGGTACAACCTACGGTTCACCAATAGTGACCTATAGCCGTGAATATTGGGGCGCAGAAATTGCCACAGAGCGGCGTCGTCTGGGGATGGTCGATCCTCTGTTGGCGTGGACGCCAGCCATTACTTCTTCAGGACTCGCAGTTGATTAGGGCGATCGTGCGCCCCAGTGGCACGGTGCCCTCTTTGCCGGTGGTCTCGTCTCTTAAGATGTGCGCAAACTTCGAGTCAGTGCCAATAACAGCGTTGAGAGTTGAGAAGACATTCCTAGGGGGCAGCAGGTATGAGATATACGCCAAGGCTTTGATGGTTACTTGTACATTCTCACCGAGAATGCTACTAATGGTCGCCTGTTGCATGTCATTCCTTAATATTGAGCTAAATAACTCTTTATTGCTTCTTAAATGTAAGCGAATACGCTTATCAGAGAATAAAAAGCAGTTGCAAAAGCAATGTGACTGCCACATTGAAGGGTGAGGAGTGTATATGCGTTCTTGGGGGAAGCTTCTAGGGAGTTCTCTAGTAGGCCTAGGTATTATTTTGGGATTGCACAATGCAGCCGTTGGCCAATCCTCACCAGAAGAAATTTTAAGCTCTCGCATCCAACCCCGTGGAACGATTCGCTTCAACAGTGAAGGCGCTGGTTTCAGTCACTATCTTAGTGCAGAAACATTTATTCCATTCTTTCAACAGCAGAGTGCTGGCATCGGTTTCTTTGAAGGCAAACTCCTGATGGCTACGCCCAATACAGCCTTGGGGTATAACTTAACACTTGGCTACCGTGCCTTGACAGGCAATCAGAGATTTGCCCTCGGTGGCTATTTATCCTACGATTTTCGCAACACGGGAGACGCGGGTTTTAACCAGCTTGGGCTTGGTCTAGAACTCTTGGGAGATGTTGATGTCCGCATAAATGGCTATATCCCCCTAGGAACTCGGCAAGTTCTTCTCAATCAAGCCGTGGGTTCAATCGGCACCATTCAAAATAACCAGATTCTCCTTGATCGCAATCGCCTTTTCCAAGAGGCGCTTACAGGTTTTGACTTTGAAGTAGGAACTCGATTGGTTCCATTAGGTAAAGACTATCTGCGGGGTTACGCTGGTTTGTACTACTACAGTGGTGAGAGTATTGCTGATTTTGTTGGCGTGCGTGCCCGTTTAGCCGCTCGACCTATCGAGTACCTCAGCCTCAGTGCAACAGTGCAAAGTGATGATCGTTTTGGCACGAAAGCTTGGTTCGGAATCGGGGTTTCTTTTCCTAGTGTAGCAGGGAGTCGGCGCCGTGCTCCGGAGCGAGGTCAAAATGTAGCAGCTCGCTTAGGTGAATCCCTAGAGCGTCTCAACTTCATTACCGTTGATAATGAGCTTGTTAGGGATCGAGTTCCAGCAGTTAATCCTGCCACAGGTCAACCTTACCGAGTTTTCACAGTTGATACTGGAGCAGGCAGTGCTGCCCGTATTAATGATTTACTCCTTGCTCAAAACGATATTGATATTATTTTAGTTGGCGTTGCTGACACAGATGGCAATACTGGAGGACAAGGCACAATTAATCTCCCAGATGGTGTCCAACTTCTTTCGACAACTGTGGATCGGCAACTACCAACTACAGTAGGAACGATTACTATTCCTGCGCTTACGCCAAGTAACCAGAGACCGACTATTGCTGGCACGATTATTTTAGCTAGGAATAATACTATTGATGGCTTTAATATTACGCCACTTCTTAGTCAGCCTGCGATTACTGGTGATAACGTCAATCTGCCTCGTATTCTCAATAATCAAATTACAACCATTAATGCAGCTGGTATTAGCATAACGAATAGTACTGGTGTACAGATTACGAATAACCAAATTACGAGTACCAATGGCAGTGGTATCATTTTAGTTAGTGCTGAATCCCCTGTCGTCCGCAATAACAGTGTTACCATTACGAGTACAACTAATCCTGCCTTTAACCGCCGTGGCATCAGTATTACTGAAAGCACCAATGCAACAGTTGAAAACAACACTGTTGATGGTGGTATTGGTGAGGGAATCGGTCTAGATAATGCCCTTGGAAATGTAACCATTCGCGGCAATACTGTCCGTAATGTGGGTCAAACAACAGACACTAACCTGGAAGCCAGTATCTTCATCCGTAACAATCAAGCAATGCCAATATCACTATCGAAGACAACGTGACTGAAAACAACCAAACGGCAGGCAATCGCGTTGATGGCATTGAATTCAACCTCTGCCGTGGGGATAGCTTTGCTGCCCCTGATCGTTTCACCGACAACCAGTTTGCCAATTGCGCTGCCCCTGCCAGTGCAACAGTAACAGTTCGGAATAATCAGATTCGCAACATTGGTACAGGCACTGACGGTAGTGACGGCATTGACTTCAGTATTGGCGATGGCGCTAACCTCACAGCTGTTCTAGAAAATAACGTGATTGAGAACATTTCCGATGCCGGCATTACGGTTGATATTGTGAGCAGTGCTGCGCCAGTTGCCAATCCCACAGCGGATATTACAATCCGCGGTAACCAAATCCGCAACATTTTCAATGATGATGCCATCAAGCTTGAGTCCAACAGTGCAGGACAAGTAGTGCTCAATATCGAAAACAACAACATACAGAATATTGGTGGTACTCCAAGTGCTCATGACGGCATTGATCTGGAGTTCACAACGACTGCTGCAAGTTCAACCCCTGCAAGAGTCAGAATTGTCGGCAATCAACTCTCGAATGTTAGCGATCGCGGTATAGAAATTGACACAGAGAAAAATGCTCAGTTACAACTTGAAGTTAGCAACAACACTATCCAAACAACGGCTGGTGGTGAAGCAGTGCGCCTGCGCGCTCGGAATAATTCTCGTCTCAATACCATAGTCAGCAACAACACTCTCACTCAAGGAAACCCTGCTACCCCCAGCTTAGAACTACAGGCTAATAATAATTCAACACTGTGCGCTAATGTCTTGAGGAATGTGCAAACGAATGGTAGCGGTTTCAATTTACTACGTTCTAATGTTGCTACTCTCCGAATTGTTGATTTTCCCAATCTTAGCTCCAATAATGGTGGGGTTCCTATTACTGCTTCTTTAGGAGTTATTAACATTACGATTGCCACATTCAATGCTGCGCCGCCTTCGGGTTGTACATTCCCTTAATATTCAAAAGCACTTGGGTCTTGAAAAGAATCAATCCAATTGTAATTCCAGCACTGCTCTAACCAACCTATCAAAATGTGGCGCGGGGCAGAAACTTGGCGTACCACTGACCACACTTGCAGTGCCGCTAGGGGGGAGTTGACCTCCGCCGTCAGGGGTTGATAGGGAGCATACTTACAGGGCACACCCAAATCGGTGAGCCGTTGGTAGATTGGCCAACGCAGTTGCCATGGAACTGCAATAAGCTGGGGGTTTATAGACATTCAATAAGCACTCCATTGTTGAAAAATACGGCAAGGTAGCTTAGGATCCGTCTGTCAGAGCGAATGGCAGTAGCTCACTAGTGCCCCAAAGGAGTATCGTGCTATGACGACCAGTACTTTGCCACGCCAAGCCTTTGGCGAGATGGCTGACACTGTAGTGTTGTTGGACAAATCCACGACAACACCGGTGTGCGAAGGGATGAATCGCCTCTTGGCCAGTTTTCAAGCCCTTTATCTGCAGTACCAAAAGCATCATTTTGTTGTTGAGGGTGCAGAGTTTTACATGCTGCATCAGTTTTTCCAAGACTGCTACGAACAGGTGCAGGGTCACATCCACGACTTGGGAGAACGGCTCAATGGCTTGGGCGGTGTGCCCGTGGCCGGTTTCCAGCAGTTGGCAGCTCTCTGTGGTTTTACCCCTGAGCCCGAGGGAGCTTTTAGCTGTCGGCAAATGCTCAGCAATGATTTGCAGGCGGAGCAGGCCATTATCGGAATTCTGCGGCAACAGGCTACCCAGGCAGAAAGTTTGGGCGATCGCGCCACGGCCTATCTGTACGATCAAATACTCCTGAAAACAGAGGAGCGCGCCTACCATATTGCCCACTTTCTGGCCAACGACAGTCTCAAGGTGTAGTCTTTCGCAATTTTGACTAACGAGCCTTAACACAAGACGAGATTTATTCATAACGTACCCCCCGCTCAAGGGGGTTTTTTAATGCAGATTTTTCCTACTACTTAGCCTAGTCTAATTGCAATTTAATTGCAATAACTTTACCCAAGATTTTTCGTTGCAGGAGCTGGCGCGGATATTGCTGCATTAGGGTGCGCACCTGCTCGGCGTGGTAAGAACTGCGCGTCAGCGGAGAGGACACCACCTGTAAAAAGCCCATGGATTCTCCCAGT
>DVDZ01000168.1 GCA_015296025.1 Thermosynechococcus sp. M46_R2017_013 | reverse complement strand
GAGTAGTTCTTGGGAGGCGACTTCATCAATCACTTCCGTAAGAACCACCACAAGGGCACGACGGGGATAGTGTCCTAAAATTGCACTGACTGTTCCCCCCATAGTCGGATTCTGCAAACACCGGTTCACAGCGATAGACCTGATTGAGGATCTGCCGAGATGGGAATTCCCACTTTGGGGAGCAATCCAGGTATGCAGTTGCTGATCAAAAATCCCCAAGCCCACCTTATCTCCCCGTCGCAAGCCCGTCAAAGCCAGTGCTAATGCCGCGTTTAAGCCCCAGTCAAAGCGTTTCAAACCCGCTACAGTAGCAGTCATCATGCGTCCCCGATCCAAGAGAATGATGAGGGTTTGATCCCGTTCTGGCTCCATGGCACGCACCAGCGGTCGTCCTCGGCGGGCACTGGCCTTCCAATCCATGAGGCGCAGATCATCCCCCAAATGGTACTCCTGCAATTCCGCAAACTCGGTTCCCCCTAAGGCATAGCGTCGTCGCCGTAAGCTGCCACTGGACTCTAAACTGAGGCGAATCGAAAGCGATCGCAACCCGATTAAATCAGGATAGACCTCCACTTCAGTGACAAGCGGGGCAAACCAGCGTCGCCACGCCAAACCCCAAGAACTGCGCAGACGCACATCACAGCCTGACCATTGAAAGGCACCGCGTCGTGGGGGAAACACATGGTACAGGAGTTCCAGCGTCCTCTGGGGAAGTGCCATAAAGGCAAAGTAGGGAGTATCGCCTGTAAACTCAGCAGGCACATCGTCGTAGAGTTCAACCCAGATCTGCTCCCTCAAGGAAACCTCACCACAGGTGTGTAGCTTGAGGCGAATCGGGTTTTGCCGACCAATGGAGAGCCGTGACTCACAGGTGCGCTCTAGGGTAATCTGCCAGCGACCCATACGGATGTAGTCCCACACAGACACGCCGAAAAGCACCAGATCGTACAGCACCATCAGCACCAGTCCTAGCCCCAAAGACCAATAGCGCAACCGTTCCTGCAGTACTCCTGGGGGAACCACGTCGGCGATTGGCCACAGTTCTGCTGGCAGGAAAGCAAAGAGTATCCCTAGGAGCAACAGGCCATAGAAACGCACGGTGGGAACCCAGCGGGGGCGATGGCGACCAAACTGGTAACTAGCAGGTGCTTTCATCGAGGGACAGCAACTTTAGCGAGAATACCTTGGATGACTTGGGAAATTGTGATGCCGTCTAACTGAGCTTCGGGCTTGAGAATCAAACGGTGTTGCAGCAGTGGGGTGGCGATCGCCTTTACATCTTCAGGGGTAACGTAGGTGCGATCCTCTAACCAGGCCTGTGCTTGAGTGGCACGTAACCAGCCGATCGCCGCTCGTGGGGAAGCCCCCAACAGCAGTTCTGGATGTTGACGACTGGCCTGCACCAAGGCCAACAGGTAATCGAGCACTGCAGGCTCCACATGGACTTGCCGCACTTGTTGCCGTGCCGCCAAAACTTGCTCAACCGTAATCAATGGCTTCACATTCAGTTGATCGAGATCCCGAGCTTCAAACCCCGCAAGGACATTCTCGAGCATTTGCCGTTCGGAGGCCGCCTCCGGGTAGGGCACTACTAATTTGAATAGGAAGCGATCGAGTTGGGCTTCCGGCAGCGGATAAGTGCCTTCAAACTCTAGGGGGTTTTGGGTGGCCACTGTCCAAAATAAACCGGAGAGGGGAAGGGTGGTGCCGTCTAGGGTCACCTGCCGTTCTTCCATAGCTTCTAGGAGAGCTGCTTGGGTTTTGGGGGGGGGTGCGGTTAATTTCATCCGCCAGCAGCACTTGAGTAAAAATTGGCCCCTTGCGCAGGCGAAATGTGCGACTATTAAAGTCAAAGATACTGGTACCGAGAATATCAGCGGGGAGGACATCGGGTGTGAGTTGGATACGGCGAAATTCCGCTGCAATAAGACGAGCGAGCAGCTTCACAAGAAGGGTTTTGGCGGTTCCCGGCACCCCCTCAAGGATGACATGGCCTTCGGCGAGGAGCGCCACAATTAACCCTTGGGCGATCGCCCCTTGACCGACAACTATCTCATTGAGATGCTGCTGAAGGCTACGAAAAAGCTCTTTCACACCAATTCTGTCACTCCTAGACTCCCCCAATGCTAGCAGAGGCCTTGACAATCTCCCTTAAATTGCAATTAATTGATTGCAGCCGAGGGAAATTGCTAAAATACCCGCTGAGGGATCTTTAGCAAACCTGTGACCCCAACCACTTCTACGACTGCCACCGCTGCCCAACAAATCCTCCAGCACCCCCAGCACAGCCGCCTTTTTAAGCTACTGTATGCTCTTCAGCAGAATCAGTGGCCGACCCAGGCGCCGTCGTGGACCCTCAGCGATGTGGAACAGGCACTCATCCAAATCCTTGAACAACTGAAAACCCCCACCCTCTTAGGACAGCGCCTAACTGCCATTGTCAATAGTCTCAATAAAGCACATGCCTATCAGGTTCTCTCAGCAGCACTGCTGCAAATTTTAGTGCCCCTCTACACTCAATCCCCTACAACAACACTGACCATTGAGGCACCAACCCTCAGCACTGCAGAACTCTACGAGTTGCGCTTAGAAGTGACTCGTTACTGTACCCCCTTGCACATGAAACTCCTCGTGGCTGCCCTGTTGACCCCTAAGCCGGTTCATCCCCAAAGTCTAGAGCGGTTTACCCTCATTGATTTACTGCAACGTCTGACTCGCCGCTATGGTGATCTAGAGCTCCTACAGATGCAGATGACTAGTGCTTTGGCGCGTTTGCCGGATGATCCCCTCTATGCCAGTGGGGGCGATCGCCTGATCAAACTTCTGAGTACACTCTATCAACGCTATCAACAAAGCCAAGCCCCAGACGCTACCCTTGACAGTCCCCCTCCACCTGACCCCTTAGAAGCTGAGGAAGAACTCACTTGTCAAGTGTTTCCCCAAGGTCAATAACATAGGGAAAGGCTTGCCCCCTTTGCTAGTAAAAAGATTCTGTACTTCGCAGGGAATCTTTAGCAATCGCGGTAAAACAGAAGGGAAGGGCTGATTATATCGCGTTAATTCTTTGCGAGGATTTCTCCAATGACCAGTCTCATTCCGCCCGGTTGTCCCGCGGTGCTGACGGAAGACGACCGCACCGGTACGAGTATTGAAACCCTGCGCCGCGCCTTTATGGATAATCTCTTCTTTATCCAGGGCCGATTTCCCGAAGTGGCGACGAAAAATGATTACTATTTGGCATTGGCCTACACCGTACGCGATCGCCTGCTGTTGCGCTGGCTGAATTCCGCGAAAACTTATCGCGATCAAGAAAGTCGCACCGTTTGCTATCTCTCAGCCGAATTTTTGCTAGGGCCGCACCTTGGCAATAACCTAGTTAACCTCGGACTCTATGAGGCGGTGGAGGAAGCTGTACGCCAAACAGGGTTGAATCTCGAGGAACTCCTGAATCAGGAAGAGGAGCCTGGCCTGGGGAATGGGGGGCTAGGGCGCTTGGCTGCCTGTTATATGGATTCCCTTGCACGTTGGAAATTCCCGCCATTGGCTACGGCATTCGCTACGAATATGGCATCTTTGACCAAGAAATTCGCGATGGTTGGCAAGTTGAGATTACGGATAAGTGGCTACGCTACGGCAACCCTTGGGAAATTCCCCGTCCAGAGTTAATCCTGCAAGTGAAATTTGGCGGGCATACCTACAGCTACACTGACGATCAGGGACGCTATCGCGTGGTCTGGGAACCCCACCAAGTAATTCAGGGCATGGCCTATGACACACCCATCTTGGGCTACAAGGTCAATACCGCCAATCTGCTGCGTCTATGGCGGGCAGAGGCAGTAGAGTCCTTTGACTTTCAGGCCTTTAACACCGGCGATTACTACGGTGCCGTCAATCAAAAAATTGCCTCAGAAAACATCACCAAGGTGCTCTACCCCAACGATGAGCAATTGCAGGGCAAAGAACTACGGCTGATGCAGCAATATTTCTTCTGCTCCTGTGCCCTGCAGGACATGATTCGCCTTTACAAGCAATTGGGAAATAACGATCTCAGTCGCTTCCATGAGAAGTTCACTGTCCAGTTGAACGATACCCATCCAGCCATTTCCGTGGCTGAACTGATGCGCCTATTGGTGGATGAGCATCTCATGCCTTGGGATCAGGCGTGGGACATTACCTGCAAGACCTTTGCCTACACAAACCACACCCTCTTGCCGGAGGCATTGGAAAAATGGCCGTTAGATCTTTTTGGCTCACTGCTGCCCCGCCACTTGCAAATCATCTACGAAATTAACCAACGCTTCCTCGATCAAGTGCGCCTACAATATCCGGGGGATAACGATCGCCTGCGGCGGCTGTCAATTATTGATGAAAGTGGCTGTCGCTATGTGCGCATGGCACACTTGGCAGCAGTGGGGAGTCATGCCATCAATGGGGTGGCGGCACTGCACTCAGAACTCTTGAAACAAACGGTGCTCAAGGATTTCTACGAGCTAACGCCGGAGAAATTTTCCAATAAAACCAATGGCGTTACCCCCCGCCGCTGGATAGTGCTCAGCAATCCGGGATTAACCCGTATAATTACCGAGCGCATTGGTGAAGATTGGGTCAAGCATTTGGAGCAATTGCGACAATTGGAACCCTGGGCAGAGGATGCTGAATTTACTGCGCAGTGGCGAGCGGTAAAATATAAAAACAAAGAACGCCTTGCGGAATATATCAGCAATCGCGTCGGGGTAACGGTCAACCCCCATTCTCTCTTCTCGATTTTGGTGAAGCGCATCCACGAATACAAGCGGCAGCACCTCTGCGTCCTCAACGTGATTACGCTTTACCAGATGCTGAAGGACAATCCCCAGCTGGACATGGTGCCCCAAACATTTATTTTTGGCGGTAAGGCGGCACCGGGCTACTACATGGCCAAGCTGATCATCAAGCTCATTAACTCAGTGGCCGATGTGATTAACCGTGATCCAGCGGTGCGCGATCGCCTGAAGGTGGTATTTTTACCCGATTACAATGTGACTTTAGGACAGCGGGTCTATCCAGCAGCGGATCTCTCGCAGCAAATTTCCACAGCGGGCTATGAGGCCTCAGGCACAGGGAATATGAAGTTTGCTCTCAATGGGGCGTTGACAATTGGTACCCTCGATGGTGCCAACGTGGAGATTCGCGAAGAGGTGGGGGCAGAAAATTTCTTCCTCTTCGGCCACACGGTGGAGCAATTACAGGAATTGTGGCGCAACGGCTACCGTCCGTGGGAGTTTGCCAATGGTAACCCAATGCTGAAGCGAGTCCTTGACCTAATTGGTTCTGGCTATTTTTCCCATGGGGATACAGAACTCTTTCGTCCGCTTGTTGAACACCTCTGGCAAAACGATCGCTATTGCCTCTTGGCAGACTACCAAAGCTACGTGGACTGCCATCAACACGCGCTTCAGGTCTATCAAGATCAAGCCCAATGGACAAAAATGTCTATTCTCAATGTGGCACGGATGGGCAAATTTTCTAGCGATCGCGCCATTCGCGAGTACTGCCAAGACATCTGGCACGTTGAACCTGTGAAAGTTGTCCTACCGGAAACATCCTATATGACGCCTCCTGTGCAGTAGGCGAACTGTTTTTGGCTCGCTCTACCCCCCGATGCTCCTCCTAGGGAGGGGCTTTTTAAGGCTCTCGCGACTGGTAATCTAAACAGTCTGGGCAGGAGCCTTGGGGGTTCACAGCACAGCGCAACAAAGGTGAAAGGGCATTCCAGCGACAGGAAGGGTCTCCAATTACCCACCGGCCATTGACCAGCCGGCGATCGCTAGTGGTGTCACTGGGCTGCACATAGAGGGCGATTTTTTCCAGTTGATAGCGTCCACCACGAAAGCAGTAGCGATGACGGCGTTCTAACACCGTGTAGGTTTCCCCTTCATGATCCACATGGCAGCCGGGTTGGGGTGTCCAGTCGAGATAAATCTTTCCCAGCGCTCGCCGGGGGGTGATCAAGTGCAACTCTGTCGGTAAGTCAGATGGGGTTGCCATTTCTTCAGTTTGCTCGCGGCCTGAGGAGCGCCTGTCAACTGTATTCGGCATAACTTACAATCACTCTAGCGTATCCTAGCAGTGGCAACATTTCCACGCTTTCTTAATTTTTAATTAATTTTTATGGCAAAACTGTCCACTGACCTCGAACGTGCCTTTTTGAGTCCTGTGCCACCCCCAGCGATGGAGAGGTTTTAACGCAGCAACTGGTGTCCTTAGGGGATATTCTTCAGTTGGCTGCAGAGCGAACCTTCGGCTTTTTGTTGGCCGTTCTTTCGTTGCCGTCGGCGCTGCCCATTCCAGCTCCCGGTTACTCCACCCCCTTTGGCATTGTGCTGCTACTGTTGGGCTGGCAATTGCTTGTAGGTGCCTCAACCCCTTGGTTGCCCCCCCGGCTGCTCAAGCGCACGATGCCGCGATCCCAGATTCAAAAGATTGTGCGCACAGCTTTGCCTTGGCTGCGACGGATTGAATTGATCTCCCGCCCCCGCTTGCGCCCCATTTGCGCCACCCGAGGTGGACGTTTGGGTTTGGGAGTTGCGGTGTCGCTAATGGCGATCTCAATGATTT
>DVDZ01000200.1 GCA_015296025.1 Thermosynechococcus sp. M46_R2017_013 | reverse complement strand
ATTTATCAACGCAAATAGTCTAGGAATTTCCCATGGCTCTGTCAATTAATTTTTGTATTAGTGAATACTAAGCCACCCTACTTTTGAAGAATTTAAGATAGATTTAATTAATATTTTATAGATAGCTGAATTGATATTCATTAATTGACTTGAAAAATATCTATTGAATAATAAATATCCATTGAATAATTCAAATAATTAATTTTGAGATATTTGAGTCTTACGTTGAGATTGATGATCATTGATTACTCTCCTCGCTAAAGCATAAATTTGCTATTGACATAAAATTTATCAATCCAAAGCTAGCTAAAAGAGCACTTTAACTTTGGGATTGTTTCTAAATTATCCTGGAACTTTGACTACTCATTCTTTAACGCTGCACAGTCATTCTTGCTTTTTAATAACTGAACAGTTAAATAATTTTGAATTATTTAAGCTTCTTAGAATTTTTAACCATTTTTCTTCCCCAAATATTCTACCGCCAAAGAGAGGCCTTAAATTTAGCTAAGACTCAACGGCAAAGTCTGCTGAGCAATTTAGTTCACTTTAACTTTCAATTGATGGCCAGAAGAGAAAAGCTTTCTGGCTCTTTCTGCTGTATCCATAACCATTTGTGTTCAATTTCAGCAGGGCATACTAGTGTACAAAAAAGCCCACAATCAGTAGCGGAATAAAAAGACTCAGTGCAACAATCAGCAGTAAGTTTTCTGGCTCGACATTGATCATCGTGGGTTGATTGCTCTTTTTTGGGGAGTCAGGATCAGTCATAGCAGGATACCCGAGGGATACCCCTACCCTAACAAACGCTGTCGCAGTCTTTGCAAATGTTAAGCAGCCCTTGCAAATGTCAATCACTCGCAAGAATCCGCTATGATACTGTCAGGTACCTAAATGAGTGGGGATCCCTATGCAGTGTCCCTATTGTTGCCATACGGATAGTCGTGTTCTTGAGTCTCGATCAGCAGAAGCGGGTCAAAGTATTCGACGGCGTCGGGAATGCCTTAACTGTGGCCGTCGCTTTACCACCTATGAACGGATTGAGTTTGTTCCCATTACCGTCATCAAACGCAATGGCGATCGCGAGTCTTTTGATCGCTCAAAATTGTTGCGGGGTATCATGACTGCCTGTGGCAAAACAAACATTCCCCAGCAAAAAATTGAAGCCCTCGTGGATGATATCGAAGCAGATTTACAGTTGCGATCGCGCCGCGAGGTCACGAGTACTGAATTGGGGGAAGCGGCATTGCAACGGCTGCGGCACCTGAGTGAGGTGGCCTATGTCCGTTTTGCTTCTGTGTATCGTCAGTTTCAAGGGATTAGTGATTTTGTTGCCGAATTGGCTCATCTCCAGGAGACACCGGCCTCTCCAGAATTGATGACGGTCTCCCGCTCCTAGAGAGACTTCATGGGTAAGTCGGCATTGATGGCCTCAATGAGGCGTTGTTCTTCCTCATTGATATTGCCAATGTAACGATCAAAAATTTGGGCTAAGCGTGGTTCATAAAAGCGGTGCAGGCTGTAGTTGGGGGTCGCAGGAAAACCCCGCCGTTTTTTATGTCGTCCTCCTGCGCCGGGGTCAAAGCACTGAATCCCGTGGGCGATCGCCCATTCAATGGGTTCATAGTAGCAGGCGCTAAAGTGAAGACAGTCAATCTCGCGGGCACTGCCCCAATAGCGACCATAGAGATTGGTGCCCTTGGTGATACAAAAGGACATGGCAATGGGGCGCTGAGCACCACTGTTGGGATAGGCAGCAAAGAGCACCACTCGATGGCGATAGCGATCGGCGAGAGCCTCAAAAAACTGCCGTGTCAAATACTTGCTCCCCCACCAGCCAAATTTGTCGCAGGTATCGGTATAGAAATCGTACATTTGTTGCAGGAGGCTGCGGTTGACCTCCTCTCCCTGATGGACGCGAAACGTCAGCTCTGCTTGAGCTACGGCCTTGCGTTCGCGCTTGATGTTGCGGCGTTGGTTAGCATTGAAATCCGCGAGATAATCGTCAAAGGTCTGATAGTTACGATTGCGCCAAATGTAGCTGTGGTGTAGCCACGCCCGATAGCCATAGGCTTCGACCGCCGGTTGCCATTGGGGATCAACGTAGAGAAAGTGACAACCGGAAAGGCGATGACGCTGGCAAAGACGATCAATTTCATGCAGCATGACCCTTGTGATCAAGTCGGCATCCACATCCTCTGCCATGAGAAAGCGATAGCCGACCGCCGGCGTAAAGGGCGCCATCCCTAGGAGTTTGGGGTAGTAGCGAATACCTAACCGCAAAGCCAGATCTGCCCACTGGTGATCATAGACAAATTCCCCTTGACTGTGTCCTTTAAGATAAAGGGGAGCGGCGGCAACCAGTTCCCGCTGTCCCTGGCGATCGCGCCAAACCAATAGATGATGGGGGAGCCAACCAGTTTGCGGAGTAGCGCTGCCAGAGGCTTCAATTTGATGCAGCCATTCCCATTCAAAAAAGGGGGTTTCTAGAGGTAAGGCCAAGGCATCCCACTGCTGTTGGGGAACGCTGGCGATCGCATTTACCCACTGAATCGTTAGCTCTGGTGCCAGTGTTGCTGCAAATTCTGCCATGGTTTTCAGACAAACCGCGCCTCTGTTGTACTATAGCAAGCGCTTTAGCTAATCAGCGGGAAGTGGCGCGCTCTCCCGAAAGGGAATCTTGCTGCTCAATGTACCGCTTCAAGAGGGATACGGTGACCGCTCCCCAACTGGCAATGAAGTACTCACCGTTGACCTCTATCACCTTACAGTCGAAGTTCTCACACAAATGGCCAACCACCCCTGTCAGCCGTGGCAACATCGCAGCAGCTTTCAGGCTTGAGCGTACACGCTTAATCCAGAAAATGAACACTTTGCGGCGATATTTTAGGGTCAAAAAAGTGGGTCTGGGGCATCGGTTCACTATAAAACGCGAAGGTCGAAAGACTGAAGAAGCCCCCCTCTAGGCGAAGCATGAGGGTCGAGAGTATGTTACATAAAGATACTGCCATCGGGCATGAGAGCCTCCTCTAGGCAAGCGCCCAGCAACAGCGCACTACTGAGATCGGCACGCATCAGATTCGCTTGGCGCAAGTTGGCTCCTTTGAGATTAGTGCGGGCGAGGTAGGCATCAATCAGACGCGCCTCCTGCAAATCGGCTCCCATTAAATTTGTGCGCCGCAAGTCCGCCTTGTTCAGAACTGATGCCCGCAAATTCACTCCTTGCGCCTGAGCATCATCAAGTCGTGCTTCCGCAAGAATTGCCTGACTTAAATCCGCTTGATTAAGAATCGCTCCCCGCAAATCCGCTTGAGCCAGCCGTGACTGCCGTAAATTGCTGCCCACCAGATTCGCTTGATAGAGAATGGCGCGCGTGAGAATTGCTCCCTGAAGATTGGCATTTTCTAAATTCGCTTGGGCAAGGCTAACGCTGTTGAGGTTGGCTTCCTTGAGATTAGCCCCCTTGAGGTTTGCCCGCGATAAATTGGCTCCCGCCAAGTTCGTTCCTTGCAGATCTACTTGGCGCAGATCTGCACCCACCAGATTTGCTGCTTCCTGATAGTGCTCTTTGCGAAAGTTGGCACCGCGCAGACAGGAGCCGGCCAAAACGGTATGACTTAAATTCGCCTGCCGCAAATCACTACTGAGGAAGTTGCAATCCCGAAAAACTGCCAATGTGAGATCCGCTCCCTGTAAATCGGCGCGATCGAACACGCAGCCATGACATTGGGCATCATGAAAATGACTGTCATTAAAAGTCGCTTGGGTAAAGTTACACCCCTCCAACCGTGCACCGGTCAACAGGGCATAGCTAAAGTCCGCCCGGCCAAAGTGACAAAATTGGAAATGCACCCCCTGCAAACTAGCGCCTTGTAAATCAATGCCAATCAAATCGGCACCCACGAGACTGACGCCGGCCAGATTCACCGTTTGAAAATTGGTTTCGCCCTTGGCATACTGGGCGAGCAACTCTTCAGCGTCCATGTCAATCTAAAGTAGGGAGCAACGCTGCTATCTCCCAAATGCCTATTGTTGACATTGCCAGCCCCCATGCTGGAGAGCGTAATGTTGCAAAATTTCCTCAAGTCGTGTTTGCGTATTTGGCGAAGAAGTGGAGGGTACAGTCACGGCAATCCCTTCAATTTGCTTAGGTCATAGTCAAACTGGGAACGGCTTTGGGGGAGCAACCGCACAGACACCCCCTCCAGGAGCTGTAAGTGAGCCGCCAATTCGCGATAGACGGCCAACGGCATGCGCGGGTTATAGTACACATGTTCACTCATGGGGTTGGTTAGGGGGGGTGGGCAACGCACAACAATTGACATCATTCAAGCAAACTTTACCCCATGCTAAAGCCCAACGCACGAGTGCCACGCGATTCTCTGATTTTGTTTTCATCAGAATATTACTGATGTGGTTATCTACTGTGCGCTTACTGATGTCTAGTTTGGCGGCAATATCCTGGTTGGTTAGCCCTGCTGCCACCAGTTCTAGAACCTGTAGCTCACGCTCCGACAGCAGCGAATACTCCAGCCGATCGTCTTGCGGTATAGACATCCCTAAATCCGTATAATTACTTAGACTGTTATTTTGATTGTAGTTGACGATTTCCCTCCTAGCTGCTCTTTTGAGGCAGAACCACGCTGTTCCTCTCCATGTGCCCGGCCATCAACGGGGTCGAGGTATGGAGCCGCTGTTGCGTGCCCTTTGGGGAACGGCCTTAGCCCAAGACTTGAGTGAATTGCCTGCTCTCGACAACTTGGCTCAGCCCACGGGCGTGCTGAGGGAGGCACAGGCGGCGGTGGCCGCTGTAGCTGGCAGCGATCGCGCTTGGTTTCTGGTGAATGGTGCCACGGGGGGTCTTTTGGCAGCACTTCTGGCGACACTAAATCCCGGCGATCGCGTTCTTGTGGGTCGCAATGTCCACCGCTCCGTGACTGCAGGGCTAGTCTTGACGGGAGCCAAGCCCGTCTATTTGGGGGTAAGGGTTGATCCGCAGTGGGGGCTGCCATTGCCGGTTACAAAGGAGGTGGTTGCCGCCGGTTTGGCCGCCTATGGCGATGCCAAGGCAGTGGTACTGGTGAGTCCCACCTATGAGGGGCTGTGCTCTCCCTTGGTAGAAATTGCCCAGTGCGTCCATGAGCACGGCCTGCCTCTGATTGTGGATGAAGCCCACGGCAGCCATTTTCGTTATCATCCGGCATTTCCCGTTACTGCGTTGGCTGCGGGAGCCGATGTGGTTGTGCAGTCGTGGCACAAAACCCTAGGAACTCTAACCCAAACGGCTGTCCTCCATCTGCAGGGGGAGCGGATTGCCCCTGAGCGCCTGAGTCAAGCCCTCAACTTGGTACAAACCACTAGCCCCAGCTATTGGTTTCTGGCGGCGCTTGAGCGGGCGGGCTATCAGATGGCTCAGCAGGGACAGGAAATTTATGAAAGGCTTCTCCGGTGGGTCAACCGCTATGAATGGCCGCTGCCCCGTTGGCAAGCCCCAGGTATCCCTCAGGATCCGCTGCGATTAACCCTAGGGACTTGGCCAATTGGTCTTACGGGCTTTGAACTAGATGAGTTGTTGCAACCGCAGATTATGGCCGAGTTCCCCAGCGGGCGATCGCTCACCTTTTGTCTGGGGCTTGGCACCACCCAGGCCATGCTTGAAACTTTGGCCGATCGCCTGAATACCATTTACACAGAATACCGCCACCATGCGCCTCTAGCGCCCCTGTCTCTGCCGCCGAGTTCCAACCTTCAAGAAAGCCCCTGTTCACCACGGGACGCCTACTTTTGTCCCCAGGTCTCGGTTCCCCTCAAGTCGGCCTTGAATCAGATCAGCGCCGAAACCATCTCTCCCTACCCGCCAGGAATTCCCACTGTGATTGCTGGTGAGCGAATCACTGAGTCAGTCATTGAAAACTTGCAATACCTTAAGGAACTGGGTGCAGAGATGGTAGGGGCTGCCGATCCCACACTGCAAACCCTGCGGGTCTGCAAGGTCTAATCTTCCCAGTCCTCCTCTTCCAGCAAATGGCTCACTAGGTGCTGCTCCAAGAGGGGTTGCAGGTGCTGAAAGTCTTGAGGAGAGAGGAGTTCTGGTTCTTGGCCAGGCACCAGCCGAGCAACGTAAAGGGTGGGACTCAGGGGCGTATAAACGCTATATTCCCGTGTGCTGCAAAAGAAGCTACTGCCAAGGGGTTGATACTCCTCGATGTCTTCATCAGTTTCCACCTCCACGGTGAGAATGTCATCTTCATCCAGATCCGGTAATTCGCCCGCTACGGTTAGGGTCAACGCTGTGCGCTTGAGGGTGAGGTTTTGTTCTTCAAGGATGGCACGGGCTGTATCAAAGACCGCATCAATTTCGTGCTCCTCTAGGGGCACTAAGGTTTCTTCTTCATCATTTTCCGCCACAACCGCAAAAATTTCGACGGGATAGTCTACCGGACGCAACAGCGCATAAGTTTCCCCTTGAACATTCAGGCGGAACTCGATGTAGCAGTCAAGGGAGCGCCCTTGATCATCGTAGAGGCGGAGCTGCTCTATCTGTTCTTCGAAATCTTCGTCCTCCCAAGGCTGCTCATTACTGTTTTGCTGGTTTTGATAGTTTGAACCCATGCTGCTTC
>DVDZ01000031.1 GCA_015296025.1 Thermosynechococcus sp. M46_R2017_013 | reverse complement strand
AAAATCCCCCCAAGCGATCGCCCCAAAACCTCAACCACGCGAAAATTGGGGTTGGGTAGTTGGGTCTTCACAGCCACTAAAACGGCCAAGGGCAATTCCCTTAACCTGATTCAACACACCACTACGACGCCACTGCGTCAGCATGCGGTCAATGCGATAGGGGGCTTCACCCACATCCTCTAAGGCCAAGATGACATTCTCAAACGGTGGACAATCGGGTGTGGCCAGTAGATGAGTGGCGACCGTTAAGTTCCCCACTAACAGGTGACCTTGAACAGCACCGCCTCCCCAGCCAGTTCCCAATAGCGGCTCTAAGGGTTTACCCTGCACAAGATCAAAAAGGCGCTGCTGACTCCAAAGGGGTTCCTCGGCAAGCGTCGTCAGTACAGGGCCATGAACCCCGGCCACCCCCTGAGCAGCGTAGCTCCACAGGAGAGCCGTAATATCCGAAAAGCCAATCAACCATTTCGGTGAGCCTCTAGGCCACTGCCACCGTTCCAAAAGCCGGGTGGCACCAAACCCGCCCCGCCCGCAGAGAATGCCTTTAATAGAATCATCTTGCAATAAGCGCCACAGGCGATCGCGCCGCTGTTGATCGGAACCAGCTAGGTAGCCCCAAGCCGCAAAGGCAGCTTCGTCCACAACCACCTCATAGCCCTGGGCGCGCCAACAGGCCACTCCCTGCCAAAAGCGCTCTGGCTCCCTGAGGGCACCACTGGGAAACGCAACGGCCAGGCGATCGCCCGGCTGGAGGGGGGGCGGTAAGGTTGCTGGTGCCCTCACACTAGAAAAAATGAGAATTGCGGTAGAACTGCAGCCGACCCATGCCGATATTTTGACCTAGGGCGCGATCGCCCCCCCGCGGAAAGGCGGTCACGGCAAAAAGATACATCCCCTCCCAGTAGGGATTGCCTACAGGCGCAACCTCAACCCGCAGGGACGACCCCGGTGAGACAGGGGGAATCAAATGTCACCTCCCCTAAAGGAATTGGCTGGCGGAGC
>DVDZ01000070.1 GCA_015296025.1 Thermosynechococcus sp. M46_R2017_013 | reverse complement strand
TTCAGCCCACCTCCATGACGGCTGAACAGTGTTTCCATTTCCTGAAAGAGATCTATCAAATGACTCAAGGAACCTAGCGTGACTCCTGCCCACTGGCTAGCTATTCCAGAATTGCTGCGGCTACCCGCCCAGACCTATGAGTGGCGGGTAGATATCCACTTTTCTGAGTTGCCAACACTCACTCCCATTCAGGGAATTGTAACCGCTAGTCACCGCCATACCTACTTAGAACTGCATGCCGATGTGCAGACAATCGTTACTCTTTGTTGCGATCGCTGTTTGCAGTACTATAACCACCGTCTTGAGTGTACGACCACTGAACTGATTTGGCTAGCGGAAACCCCAGCCAGTCAGCCCGACGATGATCTGGTGGAAACCTTACCCGCCACAGGGCGCCTTGATCTGGCAGACTGGCTCTACCAGCAACTGTGCCTTGCCCTGCCCTACCCCAAGTACTGCGATCCCAATTGTGGCGGTATTCACCCCCCTCCTCCTGCGGAAACTCCCATTGATCGCCGCTGGGCAATGTTGGTGCAACTCCAAGCGGCTCTGGAGCGTTCGGAACCATCGCCGTGAATGCTCAGTCTGACCTTGAACTGTTGTTGCGGGCACGCTATCCCCTGTTGTATGTGGCCACAACGGAGGAAGAACGCCTTGAGGCGACACTGCACACGATTAGCGATCGCCTGAATCAGCGCCCCATCTACATTTGGGACTTCGTCGAGGGCTATCAAGGCAATCCCAATGATGTGGGGGCGGCCAAGCGCAATCCCCTCAGTGCCCTTGAATTTGTTGAAAAACTACCGCCAGCGGCAGCGGCAATGATTCTGCTGCGGGATTTTCATCGCTTTATTGAGGATGTGGCCGTCTCCCGCAAACTGCGCAACCTAGCACGGCAGCTCAAGTCCCAACCCAAAAACCTAATCCTACTTGCACCGACAGTGCAGTTGCCCCCAGAACTGCGGGATGTGATTACTGTTGTCGAGTTCCCCTTGCCGCAACGGGAGGAAATTCGTTTTGAACTCGTGAAGCTCTGCCAAAGCCTTGGCAGTGTTCCCTCAGAACCCATTCTCGATGAACTAGTTCGAGCCTGTCAGGGCTTGACCCTTGAGCGAATTCGCCGCGTGATTGGCCGCATTGTGGCGCTTCACAGTAGGCTAGACAACAGCCATGTGGATCTGATCTTGGAGGAAAAACGGCAGATCCTGCGGCAAACCCAGATTCTCGAGTTTTATCCCACTCAGGAAACAATTGCTGACATTGGCGGTCTGGATAACCTCAAGGAATGGTTGCTGCGGCGCGGCGGTGCCTTTTCGGAGCGGGCACGGCGCTATGGGCTACCCTATCCCCGTGGGGTGCTGCTGGTGGGGATTCAAGGAACAGGGAAGTCTTTAACGGCGAAGGCGATCGCCCATCAATGGCACTTGCCCCTGCTGCGATTGGATGTGGGGCGGCTCTTTGGCGGCCTTGTGGGTGAATCCGAAGCACGTACTCGTGAGATGATTCAAATTGCCGAAGCCCTAGCCCCCTGCGTTCTCTGGATTGATGAGATGGATAAAGCCTTTGCGGGCATTGATGGTCGGGGGGACGGCGGTACCAGTAGCCGCGTTTTTGGCACAATTATCACTTGGCTGGCTGAGAAAACCTCCGCCGTTTTTGTGGTGGCGACGGCGAATAACGTTCAAGTGTTGCCTCCAGAATTGCTGCGTAAGGGGCGCTTTGATGAAATCTTTTTTGTGGGGCTGCCCAATGTGGATGAGCGGCGAGCAATTTTTGAAGTGCACCTCAGTCGGGTGCGACGCGATCGCCTGCACAACTACGATCTAGAGCGCCTAGCCTACGAAACTATTGACTTTTCTGGGGCTGAAATTGAGCAATGTATCATTGAAGCAATGCACCTTGCCTTTAGCCAAGATCGCGACTTTACCACCGAAGATCTTCTCCAAGCAGCCAGTGAAATTGTCCCCCTGGCACGGACAGCTCGCGAACAGGTGCAGCAGTTACAGGAATGGGCGACCTCTGGACGAGCGCGGTTTGCCTCACGCATCCTGTCTCCCCCCCCAGGGCGTTAGATTATGAAACCAGTTGTGCGCGTACTACAATGGCTTTTGGGAACCTTTTTGGGTTTCAGCTTGATTGCCCTTGTGGCCGCAGCCATCATTACCCCGTTTGTCTTTAACTTGCTCTGGTTGCCGCCGCGTCCTAATGTTGAGGCACAAAGTTCCCCAGACCCAGTAGAACCAGTGCCAAATTCCACTAGCCCTCCCCCCGAACCCAGCCCTACTCCCTCGCCGCCAATGCAGCCCGAAGGGCGGGTTATTTATGGAGATGGTTTGCGGTTGCGCGATCGCCCCAGTCGCGAGGCTAATACCCTAGGGGGTGTGGCTTTTGATGAAGTAGTGACAATCCTAGAGCGCAGTGAGGATGGCGAATGGCTCAAGATTCGCACTAAAAATAATCTTGAAGGCTGGGTACTGGCCTTTGGTGTGCAGGAAACAACGGCGGAATCCCCCCCATCGAGTGAGACACCCCGCTAGGCCACTCCGCTATTGGGAAAATTCCTGCATCTGCTGAAACGAATGGTACTGGCGATCGCCACTCAGCCATTCCACCAACGTAATTTTCACCCGTCCGCCCGCATTCGGAGTTGCTAGAAACTCTGCCTCTCCCTCGCTATTAATTACTCGATTGCGCAACTGGGTGAGTCCTGCTTCGAGGAGTCGTTTGCTCGTCGAGTCATAGATTTCGTAGTAGATTTGGACATTGTGTGCTGGTGTGGCCGTCTCATTGCGCACCCGCCCCGTTAGGCGGTGGTACCAGACACCCGCAATATTCTCGCTCTGCAATTGAACATCGGTGACTCGCACCACTTTAGGCACTTCACGGCGGCGGGCGATCGCGGGTCTACCATTAAAAAACAAGACCCCGACACCGGCTGTCAACAGCAGACCGCAGAGCCAAATTGTGCGCAAACTAAGCATTATTCTTTACCCAATGTGACAATAATAGAGTCTAAGACGTAATATGCAGCAGGAGCGATCGCCGCTTAGGTTCTATTGACCTTGAGAAGACCACTCTAGCGACTGCTGCCCCGAGTCTGTACCTGCTGGATTGGATTCACCCCACTTAACTATGCCAACTGTTCATGTGATTGGTCTTGGTCGCTCAGGCATCGCCGCCGCCCGTTTACTAAAACGTCAAGGCTGGCAAGTGGAGGTGAGTGATAGTCGCCAAACTCCTGCTTTACAATCCCAGCAGCAACTCCTAGAAGCCGAAGGCATTTCTGTTCAACTCAACTACGACTTTGATCTGCAAACCCTTGCCAGTGTCGGGCTGTGTGTACCGAATGAAATTGTCATTAGTCCCGGTGTCCCTTGGTCCTCACCAGCCCTCGTTGCCGCTCGCCAAGCGGGGATTCCTGTTCGGGGAGAAGTGGAAATTGCGTGGCAGACCCTCGCCCATCTGCCGTGGGTATGTATTACGGGCACCAATGGCAAAACAACAACCACCGCACTCACTGCCGCCATTTTTCAAGCAGCAGGGTACAATGCTCCCGCCTGTGGCAATATTGGCAATAGCATTTGCGAAGTGGCTTTGACCGCCAGCGCCCTTGATTGGGTGATTGCTGAGATTAGTAGCTATCAATTGGAGTCCAGCCCCCCCCTTACAACCCCAATTTGCCCTTTGGACAACCCTCACTCCAGATCACTTGGAACGCCACGGCACCCTTGAGGCCTATGTGGCAACCAAAGCCCACCTAATGAACGGTGCTAAACAGGTGATCCTTAATGGGGACGATCCCTACCTGCGTCAGCACATGGTCAATCGCTGGCCCGCAGCTTGGTGGATCACTACCCAAGGGGCGGCAGCCCTCCCCAAGGGGATGGCTCAGGGTCTCTATATTGCTAAGGATCAAGTGTGGGTTCAGGATCAACCCCTGCTGCCCACCCATGTCTTGCAAATGCCGGGTCAACACAATCAGCAAAACTTTCTTTTAGCTGTGGCAGCCGCCCATCTGGCGGGTATCCCTGCGGACACCATTGCCAAGGCGGTGGCGGGGTTTGCCGGTGTGCCCCATCGCTTAGAGCGCATTTGCCAATGGCGACAGGTGGCGTGGATCAACGATAGTAAGGCCACCAATTATGACGCCGCAGAAATTGGGCTGCGTTCTGTAACCGGGCCTGTGATTCTCATTGCCGGTGGGCAGGCCAAAAAAGGGGACGATCGCGCTTGGCTCAACCTAATTCAGGAAAAAGCTGCTTGGGTACTCTTAATTGGTGAAGCGGCACCGCAGTTTGCTCAGCGCCTAGAGGCCATCGGCTTTACAAATTATGAGATCATGGAGACACTGGATCGGGCAGTGGCAGCGGCCGCCAAACTGGTGACCCAGTACCCAATCAAAACTGTACTCTTTTCCCCTGCCTGTGCCAGCTTTGACCAATATCAGAATTTTGAAGAACGCGGTGATCACTTTCGTCAACTGTGCTTAGAGCTATGAGCCAATCTGCGGCCTCGGGTCACTGGTGGAATCGCCTTTCTATTGCCAGTCGGTTTCTCATTATTGGCTTGGCAGGACCTATCCTGACGCTCAATTTTTGGGCATTTGCCACTGTTCTCAAGTTCTTTGGGCCTTTGGTTGCGGTGCTTGTTCTTGCGTCTCTATTTGCCTTTTTGCTGAACTATCCAGTGCGCTGGATGGAGGAGCAGGGCAATCCGCGTGGGCCGTCAGCCATTTTAGTCTTTCTGTTGGCACTGGTACTGATGGCTATCATTGGTTTGGTTGTGGTGCCCAACCTCTTTAATCAGGCGCAGCAGCTCATTGCTCGCCTGCCAGAGTGGTTTAACTCTAGCCAACGCCGACTCTTGGAATTTGGGCTGTGGGTGGATTCGCTCAATTTGCCGGTCACCGTGGATGTGGATGCCCTTGCCAACCAACTACTGGAAAAGCTCAAGGATCAACTACAAAGCTTAGCGCGAGAGGCTCTAAATTTAATTTTGGGCACGGTGAGCAGTGTAGTGGATGTGCTGATTAATTTCATTTTGACTGTTGTTCTCACTTTCTATTTACTTCAGCACGGTGACGAACTCTGGGAGGGGTTGCTCAGTTGGCTGCCCGATACGCTGCGCCCCACAGTCTCAGAAACCATTCGCCGTAGTTTTGAGAGCTATTTTATTGGTCAATTGGTGCTGGGACTGTGTATGGGCATTGGCCTGACCACAATTTTTATCTTTTTGAAGGTGCCCTATGGCTTACTCTTTGGGGTAATCATTGGCGTGATGGCCTTGGTGCCCTTTGGCGGGACGGTGGGAATTATTTCCATTAGTTTACTGGTGGCACTTCAGGACGTTTGGCTTTCCCTCAAAGTGGCAGGATTTTCGTTTCTCTTTCAGCAGTTTCTTGAAAATGTGGTGGCTCCCCGCATTATTGGCAGCTTTACGGGTCTGAATCCGGTGTGGGTCTTTTTAGCGATTCTTACGGGGGCGCGGGCCTCGGGCTTGGTGGGGGTTCTGATTGCGGTTCCGATTGCTGTGGTGATCAAAACTTTCCTTGTGAGTGTGCGATCGCGCCTCAATGCTGAGGACGTGGATACCGCCGTTGCCCTACCCGATAATCCACCCCCTTTACCCCCTGTTTCTTCCTCAATGAAGCCATCCTCAGTGGAGTAGAAAAATGCTGCGTGCCCTTCCTCCCGGAATTCTTACCTCCCTTGTTTTAATCAGTACAACAACCGCCATTACCCTAGTTATGGCTTTGATTGGCTACCATTTGGGGCGAGAGTCATTGCGCAGTGTGTCCCAGCCAGTGGTGAATCCCATCCTTGGCAGTGCTGTGAATGCTAATGATCAAAGCCAAGGGGAGCGATCGCCCATTCTTGACGAAGCACAGATCATTGCCCAAACCAAGGCTCGCATTGACGAAATGACCCAAAGTTCTGGCGATCGCGAGATTGTGCCTGCCCCCACCAGCTCTAATGAACCGTCAGCAACAAAATCAGAGGCAAGTCGGACATTACCTATTGTGGCTGAAGACAAGGGAGTGCGCTTAGAAATTAGCCGTGTGGACACTATTGACCAAGATTTAGCCCTGCACGTTCGCTTGAAGAACGACAGTAGCCAAGGGGTGCAGTTTATCTACACCTTCCTCGAAATCAAAAATGACAAAGGCGCCCTTTTGAGCGCCTTTACTGAAGGCCTACCGACGGAATTGCCCGCTGGCAGTGATCTGGTCAAAGGCACGATTCTTATCCCCAAAAGCCTCCTTGGTAATACAAAAACCTTGACACTGCGCCTTGCTAGCTATCCGAATCAGGATGTGCAATTGCAAGCTGCCAATATTCCTGTGGAGTAGCCATGCCTGCCGTTGAATTTGTGCAAAAATACTTGAGTGCCCGCGATTGGGTGCGGGTGCGGGCGGATTTGACGGGCAAGACCACGTTTATCGCGTGGCAGGGAGCCGTGTACAGCTTTGTTCCCCAAGAGCGTCACCGTCATCTATTCAACATTGTGGGCATGAGTGCTGCTCGCTGTTTACCCCATCCAGAGGAGGGTGGTCTTTTCTCTCCCGTGAATTGACATTTTATCTTGAATCATAAATGACCCCACTGGATCATGTTATACATTCATTAACGGAGTGCTGCCATGAAA
>DVDZ01000119.1 GCA_015296025.1 Thermosynechococcus sp. M46_R2017_013 | reverse complement strand
CAATCAGGTCTATCGCTGTGAACCGGTGCTTGCAGAATCCGACTATGGGGGAACAGTCAGTGCAATTTTAGGACACTATCCCCGTCGTGCCCTTGTGGTAGTTCTTACGGAAGTGATTGATGAAGTCGCCTCCCAAGAACTACTCGCGGCCATGGCTCGCCTCACCCCCCGTTTTTTATCCCTCTGTGTTGCTTTGCGCGATCGCCACATTGAAACCCTTGCCCACCGCCCTTTGAGGCCACAGTCATTGGCTCCCGTGGATCAAGTTGCCAGCCTCTATGAGCAGGCTGTAGCCCTCGATCTGCTGCATCAGCGACAGCGTGCTCTTGCCCACCTTGAACAACAGGGGGTTCTTGTGCTCGATGCGCCAGCAGATCAGGTGAGTGAGCAACTGGTGGATCGCTATCTGTTGCTAAAAGCCCGTGGCCGACTCTAGGTTTGGCTAGGCTCGATGACGCTCCTATCCCCCGTTTCTGGCAATGGCTGTAGGGGTGGGCGATCGCCCGTTGGTGTTGCTAGAAGGAGGGGTGTCGCGGTCTGTGCCAGTCCACAGGTTGCCCGCAGACGCGCTTGCAGCAGTTGACTCACCACTTGGCGTCGAATAAATTCCTGCTCACTGGCTGGGAAATCTGAACGTTGTGGTTTCATAGACTGCCTCCCATTGACCGTTGTTCACGGTACACAGGCTTCCGTGCGCTTCCCCCATCAAACAGATGATAGGCCTCACCTCAATCATAAGGCGATCGCTCGCAATTGCAAAAGTGACGACGAAAATGCCGTGGGATTTGTGGGAATTTGCGAACACTATTGCAAAGACGACACATTTGGCGGGGAGGGGAAGTGGCGTTTCCGCTGCCAAAACTCGTAGATTACCTTGCCAGCGTGAATGACAACATAAAGTGTCACTCCACTGAAGACAAAAGGCATGATCTTCTCCAACCAAGGAACATGGCAGCCAAAGCGAGCGAGGGCAACCGCCAAGACATCATCCAAAAGACTGATTAGCAAGGGGAAAAACTGCCGCAACAGGGTAAAAATCTCTGACGAATAACCATCGCTATCCATAAAATGGTTCTCGGCTAGGTTGATGCAGAACATGGACTGAAGAGACGTTAATTGATAGTGATGACCTGTTCAGCACACAGGTGTCATCTCTCGTCATGGTTAATACCTTATAGTCATTGAAAACACTGAAAAAATTCATCAAAAAATTAATCATCTTTATTTACATACTTATGGTGGCTAGATGGATGTCCAGTTAAGCTTGCTGTGGCTTCTATTTTGATTTTTGCCAGTGTTTTCAAGAGTGGCTAAAACTGTTGCTCTTAGGTTATTCAGGCTACCATTGCTGTGGCTGAGAGGTCTTGAAAATGAGAGATTTTGAAATTATTAACAACCGTAACATCTCTATTATAAACAACCGCCAGCAACTGGAGAACAGCTGTAATTTGTTGTTACATCAGAATGCATTCCAAACGTCATTATCTAGGATGAAGGTAGTAGCAGCGGCAGGTGCCCTATGAAACAGTTGTTCAGCCAGCGGTGTTGGTTTGCAATGCTATTGGCGATCGCCACAGCCACAGGATTTGAGCGGTGGGGATTGGCGCAAAATGAAGCCCAGCAACTGCGCGATATTATGCAGCGATTGGATACCCTGCAACAGCGCTATCAGGCAGCCGTTAGTGAGCTAGAGGTAATTCGCAAAACGCCCTTTGGCGGCGACAGTCGTCATGTTATTGCCCTAACCAACCAGATTGAGCAGTTGCAAAAACAGGGGAATTATGGCGCAGCAGTGGCACCGTCGCGGGAATTAGTGGCGATCGCCGAGCGGGTCTTAGGAGCCAATCACCCCACGGTTGCCGCTACCTTGAATAATCTTGCTGTTACCTACAAAGAATTGGGCAACTTTAGTGAAGCAATTCCCCTTTATCAGCGCAGCTTAGCTATCCGTGAAAAAGCCAGAGGCGCAACTCACCCTGAGGTGGCCACCAGCCTCAATAACCTCGCCAATCTTTACACCGATCAGGGTAACTACGGCGAGGCCTTACCTCTTTATCAACGCGCCCTAGCAATTCGTGAACAAACCCTTGGCAAGAACCATCCCGATGTGGGCTTGAGTGTGCACAACTTAGCAGTGATGTACCATTTGCAGGGCAGCTTAGCCACGGCATTGCCCTTGTATCAGCGCAGTCTGGGGCTACTTGAACCTGCCTTGGGGCAAGAACATCCCCTAGTGGCAACGGTGTTGAATAACCTTGCTGAACTCTATCGCGCTCAGGGCAATTATGGGGCGGCGCTTCCTCTCTATCAACGCAGTTTAGCAATCCGCGAAAAGGTTCTCGGCACAGATCACCCCGATGTAGCTACGAGCCTCAACAATCTCGCTGAACTGTATCGGGTACAGGGCAATTATGGGGCAGCGCTTCCTCTCTATCAACGCAGTATCGCCCTGCGGCAGCGCACCCTTGGAGGCGAGCATCCCTACTTGGCGCTGAGTCTTGCTAACTTAGCAAAAGCTACTGGACCCAAGGAACCATCAATGAGGCTTTAACCGCTCTCAACCATGCTCTTGACATCGAAGAGGTCAACCTCAGCCGTAACCTAGTGGTTGGCTCTGAGGAATATAAACGCAACTATCTGGCGACGTTTCAGGACTCAACCAATACAGCCATTGCCTTCCATTTGCAAGGGAATCCCCAAAATCCAGCAGTGGCCAACCTAGCGTTGACAACCATTTTGCGCCGCAAAGGTCGGTTGTTGGATGTTTTGGCAGCAACGGCCAGTCGTCTGCGCAGTCAACTGGATGCATCCAGCCAGCCGCAACTGGATGAACTCATTCGGCTGCGAACCCAGATTGCCAGCCTTACATTTGTCCGCGATCGCCCACCCCTAGCCAGCCAAATTAGCCAACTGGCACAGCGTGCCAACCAACTGGAGGCACAACTGGTGAGCCAAAATGCTAATTTCCGTTTAGAAGTTACCCCCGTTACCCTAGGTGCGGTACAGCAAGCAATTCCCGCCCATGCCGTGTTGCTGGAATTTATTGAATATGTCCCCTACAACCCGAAAACCAACCGTTGGCAAGCCCCCCGCTACGCCCTCTATGCCCTGAAGAATAGTGGCGCTCCCCAATGGCGCGACTTGGGCACTGTGGCGGAGGTGAATCCCCTAATCAAGGCAGCACGACAGGGAATGGCGGATCCAAGATTGCCGGCTACGGTAACTAAGCCCTCTTTGAAGGCAGCCTATGAGCGCCTCTTGGCTCCTCTGGAATCCTTTCTCGCAGGCAGTACCCATCTGCTGGTGGCTCCCGATGGCCAGTTGAATACCCTATCCTTTGAGGCCTTGGTGGATCGGCAGGAGCGCTATCTGGTGCAGTCCTATACAATCACGCTGCTGACTTCAGGCCGCGACTTACTGCGGCTACAACAGCGGGGTAAACCCGCAAATCCCCCCTTGGTAGTAGGGAATCCCACGTTTAGTCAGGGGAGTCGTCGTGCTGGAGCAGGTAGTCAGCGGGGGATAAACCCGCGATCGCTGGATTTGCGCAGCCTCACATTCACCGAATTGCCGGGGACGGCCACCGAGGTAAAAGCCCTGAGTACGCTTTTGCCGCAAGCCCAAGTGCTCACAGGCAGCGATGCTACGGAAACGGCGCTCAAAGAAACCCAGCGCCCGCGTATTCTCCACTTGGCTACCCATGGATTTTTCTTAGAAAGTCCACCCCTGTCTTCCCAAGTGCTGCAAAATACCCGTGGTCTCAATGCCTATGTCCCCTTTGGTGGTGAAAACCCCCTCCTGCGCTCTGGCCTTGCGCTGGCGGGCTTCAATCAACGGCAGAGTGGGGTGGATGATGGCGTGCTAACCGCCTTTGAAGTCACCGGCATGAACCTCGATGGTACGGAGTTAGTGGTGATGTCTGCCTGTGACACCGGACGCGGCGATATTCTCAATGGCGATGGGGTCTATGGACTACGGCGAGCCTTTACCTTGGCAGGGGCACGTACTCAAGTGAGTTCTCTCTGGAAGGTGGATGACACCACCACCCAACAACTCATGGTTGCCTTTTATCAAAACTTAGCGGCAGGCAAGGGACGCAGTGAAGCCCTACGGCAAGCGCAGTTGCAGTTAATCAATGACCCCCGTAAGCAAATTCCCTATTTTTGGGCGGCGTTTGTCAGCAGTGGTGAGTGGCGCCCACTTCCCTAGACCCTAAGCCAGGGGGTAATTGATCGCGGTTTGTAGCTGTATCCCTAGGGGGCGATCGCGATCAATCCAGAGAATTGCCCCCTGCTGACGCAGTGGCGGCTCTCCCCAGAGTACAGTGACACTGCCAGGGGGCAAAGGCTCAGGGCTCGGCCATTGACCGGTGAGCCAGACAAGGGAATCAATGGGATACTCAGCATAGGTTTCGCAGGGGGCGATCGCCGCCAGTGCCCGCAGTACCGTTGATTGACCGTGGAGCATCCCCGTGGCGGGACTCCAAAACTGCACAGGAATTTGCTGTTGCAAACTGTAAAGATAAAGACTGGCCGCCGCAATCACCGCCTGCTCAAAGTCTTCTCCGCTCCAGTGGGGACGGGTATCAAGGGCAACGGTCACCGCATTGCCGCCGCTAAAGGTGTCAAACTCGCGTACCCGCAGCTCGCCATAACGGGCACTGGTGCGCCAATGCACCAAACGCAAAGGGTCTCCCCAGCGGTAGGGACGTAATGAGCGGGTAATCCCCTCTTGAGCCACGTGCAGATGATGCTGGCGATCGCGCCACTCTTGGGAAATCTCTTGCCCCAGTTGATCCAGTAAAGGACACTGTTGCAGTTGCAAAACCGGTGGATAAACCACCACCTGTTGCGGCACCGGAAATGAGCGCTGGCACCAAAAGAGTCCCAGAGGGGCAGCGGTGCGGAGGCAAAGTTGCTGCCACTCATAAATCCCCCGCCGCGGTGGAATGAGATCGTACTGCCAAGGAACAGTTTGTTGCGGCAACAACTCCTCAATTGCTTGCTGGGGAAATTCTCGCTGGGTGGCTGACCAGAGGCCCCGGGGAACAGGGTCAATCACTTGCAGGTCATGGCGGGGTCTTTGGGTAACATTTGTGAGAAAGACCGTGAGGCGCAGGCGATCGCCCGCATGCACTGGATCCGCCTTAGCTCGCTCCAACACCAATCCCCGCAAGTACCGAGGCGGCAGGATCGCGGCCACCAAGAGCAGACCAACAATGATCCCTGTAATGACATAGAGCCAACCCGCCATCGAGTTAATGGCTGCTGCAAAGAGAAATAAATTCATGCCCAGCAACAGCAGTCCCGCGTAGGCAGGGGTTACCCAGCGTTCCTCTAAAAACTGATTGAGACGACGCAGTTTCGTCATCGGAATGTTGGTCTTAAAAGCGATGCGACTCAACAGGCAATAGGCTGGGAAAGGAGTGGGCAAGCAGTTGTTGAAAGGCTTGACGCAAGTCCCCCTTGACAAGGACAGGATCAAACCGCTGCACCAATTCCCCGCGATCAAAAAAAAGAAGGGTTGGTAGCTTTGCAATTGAAAGTGACGACTCAAGGCAAAGTTTTCATCAGCATTGATTCTGAGAATTTGCAACCGCTGCGGCAGTGATTGCTCCAGTTGATCCAGCAGGGGATCAATGAGGCGGCACAGGCCACACCAAGGGGCCCAGAAATGTACAATCACAGGCCCAGGAGCACTGCGAATTTGCCGCTGAAATCCTTCAAGACTAAGTTTCTGAATGCCCTTCACGTTTGTTATCTCGTTTTGTCTTGGGATCATGGTAACAGCCAGCGGCAGTTTTGCAGTAGGGATTTGCGGCGATAGAATGCCGTAGGATCAAAAATAGCTTAGACAATGATGCCCGCTCCCCCATGACCCCCCAGCCCACCCTTTGGCAAAAACTTTTCCCCCTCCTATTGCGCGAAGCGATCGCCACCCTTGAGGGGATGAGTCACCTGTTCAAAAAGGCCGCGGAACACCTGAAGGGAGTGGCTACGCAACGGGCGATCGCCCCAGAGGAATTAAATCCCGAACAGTCATGGATGAGTCGAGGGGCACTTCTATGGTGGCAGGGCATGGGCTGGGTGCAGCAACGGCTGCCGAACCATTTACAGGCGCGTTACAATCGCGCGACATTGACTGGGATCGCCATCACTCTATTCCTCATTCTACTTTGGCTCAAGCCCCTGAGTTGGTTTCAAGCTCCCACCCGGCCAACGGTAAACGAGATGAAGCGTCCTCAACCCAGTGTCCTTGTACAACCCCGCCTGACTCCCACACCGATGGCGGCAACCACTCCACCCCCTGCCAATCCCATACCCACCCCTGCCACGGTGGCGATCGCCAATTCTTCCCCCGTCATGGGTGACACCCTGACCGTTCGACAGCAATTGCTCGCCATTTGCGATCGCTACAGCAATGCCCTTGATCCCACCCTGACTCTTACCCCCAGCGAACAGCGCTTAGAATTGATGCTGGCCAATGGTTGGTATGATTTAAGTCCCCAAAAACAGGATCAACTGGCGCAGAACCTTTGGCAAACTGCCCATGACTTGGGCTATCAGACCGTAATTGTTGTGGATACCGAAGGTCGTTTACTTGTTCGCGATCCTGTGGTAGGGAACAATGCCATTGTTGTGCGCCGCAAGCTGGTCTGACCTGCCATGTCAGGTCAGTCATCAATTTCACAATCCGCTAATCTAGAAAAGTGCCAACTTGTTCAGCTGCCTATGAGCGACACCACCCTTTCCCCTGAGAAGCGCAAAGCCCTTGAGCTTGCCGTTTCCCAAATTGAGCGCACTTTTGGTAAGGGCAGCATCATGCGTCTCGGGGATGCCACCCGGATGAAGGTGGAAACCATTTCTAGCGGGGCACTGACTCTTGACCTTGCTCTAGGCGGTGGCCTGCCAAAGGGACGAATCATTGAAATTTATGGCCCTGAAAGCTCGGGGAAAACCACCTTGGCGCTCCATGCGGCAGCCGAAGTCCAGAAAGCGGGTGGGGTGGCAGCCTTTGTGGATGCCGAACATGCGCTTGATCCCACCTACGCTGCTGCCCTCGGCGTAGACATTGAAAATCTGTTGGTTGCCCAGCCAGATACTGGGGAAGCAGCCTTAGAAATTGTGGATCAACTGGTGCGCTCCACAGCAGTGGATATTGTAGTGGTGGACTCCGTTGCGGCTCTGGTACCCCGTGCGGAAATTGAGGGGGACATGGGAGACAGCCATGTGGGTCTGCAGGCTCGCCTGATGAGCCAAGCCCTGCGCAAAATTACTGGCAATATCGGTAAAACAGGCTCTACCGTGATTTTTCTAAACCAATTACGGCAAAAAATTGGCATCACCTACGGCAACCCGGAAACAACGACGGGGGGAACGGCGCTTAAGTTCTATGCCTCGGTGCGGCTGGATATTCGGCGTGTGCAAACTCTCAAAAGAGGAACCGAAGAATTCGGTATTCGAGTCAAAGTCAAGGTGGCGAAAAATAAGGTGGCGCCTCCCTTCCGTATTGCCGAGTTTGACATCATTTTTGGTAAGGGTATTTCTAATCTCGGCTGCATTCTCGATATGGCCGAGGAAACCGGTGTCATTACCCGTAAAGGGGCTTGGTATTCCTACAACGGTGAAAATCTTGCCCAAGGGCGCGACAACACCATTAAGTACATGGAGGAGAATCCTGCCTTTGCTCAGGAGGTGGAGCAGCAGGTGCGGCAAAAGCTAGACCAAGGGGCAGTTGTTTCCGCCAATACGGTGACTTATACCCACGATGAAATTGCCGAAGGGGAATAGGAGCGATCGCCCACAAGGGACTTGCCTAGGAGTAATTTGCGCTCTCCCCAAAACGTGAAGCTTTCCTCGACCATTACAAAGCCACAGCGGGCATATAACTGTTGTGCTGCTTGATTTTGGGCAAGGACGTGAAGATAAAGCCGAGAGTAAGTGGGGCAAAGGCTGACTTCAACAGTGTGTAAGAGCTGCCGGCCAATCCCGCGCCGCCGGTAGTGTGGATGCACAGCTAAATTGGAAAGATAGGGGTGTGGCTGACCCTGAATCTCACGGAGCTGCACTTCAACACTGCCCACACAGAAAAAAGAGGCTTCCTTGGGCATGACAGCTAACCAGCAATGGTAGTGGGGACGCTCTTTATGCCAGCGATCGCGTAAGTCCTGTTCAATTCCCCACCGGACAAAACTCCGCCAAAGGGCTTGCCAACCGCCGCCGGGGTGAAAACTCAGCGCCACCAGTTGAGCGACACTGGGAAGATCGGTGATCTTTGCCGCACGAATCTCAATCATCCTAGGGTTGAGGGAGAACAGATTGATCCCGTTGGAGCTGAGTCAGCAGTGCCCGCAAGGGGGGCTTGGCCAATAGGCTTTGCGTATCTGCCACGAGGCGATCGCCCCAAAGGTTTTCCCGCTGAAACTCCACCGTGCCATAGCGGCTATCGAGGCGCAGGGCTTCCTCTGCCAGTTGCAGGGCTTTCACTTCATTCCCCAATTTCAGGAGGGCTGTTGCAAGGGCGAGTTTGGGTTCACTGGCCTTAGGATCAATGTCTGCCGCCTGCTCCCAGTTTTTCGCCGCTTGGCGGATATTCCCCTGTTCATAGAGCACAAGGCCAATGTTGGTATAGGCTGGCCAAAACTGTCGATCCAAGCGCAGGGAGCGGCGATATTGCTCGATCGCCCGATCCTTTTGTCCCAGTTTGAGATAGGCATTGCCAAGGTTAAACCATTCCTCTTTAGCTTCGGGTTTAAGCGCCAATCCCTGTTCAATTGCCCGCACCGATGCGCCATACTGTCCTAGGCGAAAATGGGCAGACCCTAAATTGAAGTAAGCACCGGGATTTTGGTCATTGAGTTTCAAAGACTGCTCTAGAGCTGGCACCGCCTCCTGTGGTTGATTGACAGCAAGGTAAAGCCCCCCCCAGTAATGCCCAAATTTCGTGGGCCTGAGGAGCTAACTGCACTGCCAGTTTTGCCCGCGCTAGAGCCTCTTGAAATTGCTGAAACTGTGCCAATTGCAGGGCTTCTTGGGCTACGATAAAGCCATTTTGCTCCATCTCCTTGGCATTGAGTTCAAGGGTGCGCGGTAACACCACTTGTGCCGCTGCCAAACTGCCACTTAGGAGGACAAGACCCAGACTCAGGGTTAAGCGGGCAAGCGTTTTAGGCACGATGCAGTTTCCAAGTTGCAAGCTAAGGGAATTCTTCTTTAGTTTGCCATACGCCACCGGTATTTGACGCCCCTGAGGGGGGCTAGCCAGAGTAGAAAAGCCGAAAGTAAAGCAATTTCCCGAGATGGGGGGTTAGGTACTTTAACTGCCGATGTTATTTTGCCAATGCTGGTAGTAAGCGCTCGTAGTGGTGGGGCGATCGCCAGCGCAACAAATGACTCACGGGCTGTCCGATGAACTCCGTTGTCAAACCAATGGCACGGCGGGGGTGCAGCGTCGCCAAGGCAAGCGCCGCTTCAAAGTCGCACACCCCCCAATCCACGAGGCGTCCTACCATGGCCAAAAGAGGCACCGTTGTGCCACAGAGGGTACCATCCTCAAGACGAGCAGTGCCATTTTTTACTTCAATGTGTCGCTGATCCCACGGGTAGGTGCCATCCCCCAAGCCTAGGGGCGCCAAGGCATCACTGACCAAAAACAGGCGATCGCCCGCGCACTGCCAGAGTACCTTCAGCATTTGGGGATGGACATGAACGCCATCGCCAATGACGCCGCACCAAACCCGCCGATCTGTCAAGGCCGCCGCCAACAACCCCGGCTCGCGGTGATGCAGGGGAGGCATGGCATTAAAGGCATGGGTAATCATGGTTGCACCGGCAGCAAACGCCGCTTGGGCTTCCGCCAGCGTGGCTAGGGAGTGACCTAAACTGACGGTAATTCCCAACTGCCTCACGTAGGGCAACACTTCACCCCTGGCATCCAATTCAGGGGCAAGCGTCAGGATTTTCACGGCGGTGGTAAACGCCCCTAAGACAGCCTGTACCCTTTCTAGGGTCAAGGGCTGGAGATGGGCTTGGGGATGGGCGCCCCGTTTCTGGGGATTGAGAAAAGGCCCCTCCAAATGCACCCCCACAATCTCAGCCTCAGGGTGCTGGGAATTTGGCTGGTACTGGTGAATGACGGCCAAAGCAGCTTGAATTTCCTGCAGGGGAGCTGTAACAATTGTCGGTGCGTAGGCATCAATCCCCGCCTGCCAAAGATAGCGGCCAATTTTTTGCAGCGGCTCTGCGGTTGTTAACCTAGGAAAGGGAATGCCCAAGGCACCGTTGATTTGCAGATCTACGCCTCCAAGGGAGAGATAGTCGCCGTTAAAGTCCAGTACGTCAAGACACTCGCGGGGAATTAGGTTAGTGCCGATCGCCGTCACTGTGCCATTTGTGAGTTGTACCTGTTGCCAGCGATCGCGCCCCGCCAGTTGCACGCGATCCAGCCATTGCACCGCCATCATGCCGGTGTTGCTTGCAAATCGGGTCGTTCTTCAGGGACAATTGCCCCCTCCACGGGACACACCTGCAGGCAAATGCCGCAGTCAATACAAGTGGCAAAATCAATCCAGTACCAATCGGTGCCCTTGGTATTTTTGCCCGGCCCTGGATGAATGCAGGCCACTGGACAGGCTTCAACACAATCGGCAACCCCTTCACAAATGTTCGTGACAATGGTGTGAGCCACAGTGTTCTCCTCAATGAGAGTGGATTTAGATCTCAATTCTAAAGCCCAAGGCTAGATCCCTAAATCTGACTTGGCTGCTTGAGCGGCCTCCAGTAACATTGGGGTGGGTAATGCCTCCCAATCGCGATCGCCAATCTCGGCATAAAAGGTTTCGTCATAGCTGCGGGTTTGGATGACCACTGGCATTGGCACGGCATGACCCAGCACCAGCGCTTGTTGTTTAGAATCGAGCTTGGCCAAAACCGAGCGCAACTGCTGTGCGCCTGCAACTCCAGTAAAGATTGCCTCAATGTCCTTTTCATCGTTGAGCAGAGCAGTGATGCGGGTGCCAATTTGCGACATGATCTCGCTGTCAATGCCCGAAGGTCGCTGATCCACAACAAGGAGGGTAACAAAATACTTGCGCATTTCGCGGGCAATCGTGCCAAAAATTGTCTGCTTAACTGTGGCGGGATCCAAAAAGCGGTGAGCCTCTTCAATGGTAATGACCAGTTGCCGCGGGCGATCGCTGGGATTTTTGGTTTGTAAAAACACCTCCGACTGCTGCACATAGGCTTGGTGAATACGGCGGGCAATAATATTTGTAGCCAGCATATAGGAGAGCAGATTGGCTTGGGAGCCAAACTCAATCACCACGTGTTGACCGGCCGCAAGGGTCTCCAAAATCTGGCCAATGTAGTTCTTGGTACAGGTGTTGCGCAGGTACTTGAGCTGTTCCAGCCGCGTCAGTTTCCGTTGCAGGGCCATGATTGAGGCCTTGCTGCCCATCTTGGTTTCGCAAAATTCTTGAATTTCCTGATTGGTCATCACCAGCAGACGACTAATCCAGCTTTTGCCAAACTCATTGCGCAAAATGATGGCATTTTCAAGGCTGGCCTCCGAGAGGTTCAGCTCCGATTGCACCAGCGCCAAGTCTTCTACCTCAATTTGATCAAAGCCAATGTAGAGTTCTTGAGCATCCCGCACCCCTCGCCGTTGTGTAGATTCCGGGTCAAGGGTATAGATCTTGACCTGCTGCGGAAACAGTTGCCGCAATCCTTTAACGGTGCTGAGGTGCTTACTTTCGCGGGTTGCCTCCCAGCCATACTCCGAGTGCATGTCAAAAATCAAGTTCACCGCCGCCTGTTTGCGGATAATCCCCGACAGCAACAGCCGCGTCAAAAAGGATTTTCCTGTACCCGACTTGCCAAATACGCCATTACTGCGCTCCACAAAGCGATCCAAATCTAAGCAAATGGGTACCTGCATATCCAAGGGGGTGCCAATGGCAAAATTGCGCCGCTGCGGATCGTCTTCCCAGCCAAAGACGGCGCGAAAGTCTCGCTCACTGGCTTCATAGACGGGACTGAAATGGGCAGGGATGGTTTTTACAGGCAGTAAGTCCTGTCCATCGTTGAGGATCATCAACATGGGAGCCACACTCAGCGTGGCAAACGTGCCCGTACCCGCTAGTACCTCCTGCAAAAACGTATCCTCAAGGGCAGGAGGATTCAAGAGAATACGGGGATTAGCACTGCCAAGCACAACATCCGTCAGCAGGCAAAAGAAGCGCGATCGCTGACCCTGAATTACCAAAAATTGGCCCACCCGCAGTTCCTCGACGGAAACATTGCCGCTAAGGCGCACTTCCAAGCCCTGAGTGAGAGAGCCTTGAACAACAATTCCTATCTGTTTAGCATTCATTGCCTATTCAGCCGCCAGAACTTTGATGCGCTGTGGTTCCCCTAAGCGGGATGCAGTTGCTGTGCTTTGGAATTCAGCACCCGGTTGTGGACTGGGCTGAAGGGTCTGACTCAGGTGTTGCACATAGCGATCCTGCTGCCGCCGAAACCCCTCTAGGTTATCTCCGCGATTGAGGAGAGCAAAACAGACGGTGCCGTGTTTAGCTGTAGGCAAGACTCCCACGAGGGCGCTTACATTCCAAAGAGAGCCGGTTTTCACTAGGGTCGCTACGGGCAGTTGACGATTCGCTAACGTCCCGCGATCGCGCCCAGCCATGGGTAAGACATCTGCTAGGCTATGGTTTTTCTGGGCGAGCATCTCCTGAAGAGCCAAAAGCATTCCGCAGGCGGCACGGGGAGAAATTCGATTCTCTTCCCCTAGACCTGAGCCGTTGATGAGTTGAATCTCACTGGGAGGCACATTGGCTTTGCGGGCAGCCACTTGAGCTACCCTGGCAGCTCCCCCGGCCATTGCCGCTAGGGTTTCTGCGATTTCATTGTTGCTGTAGATATTCATTTGCCGCACAATTTCCCCCAAAGGCAAAGAGCGATGCTCGAGGCGAATCCTCACATTGGCCGGGAGCGTCCCTTGGAAGCGTGTTGCCCCTGCAATACTTACTTGTGGGCGTGGCTGTCCCTGGAGGTGCTGCGCATAAGCGGCTTGAATTTCCGGTGTCCAGCGGCGCCAATCCAAAGCCAATTTGAAGAGTTCTGCTACAGTCTGTGGTTCAGGGTAAAAATTCATCTGCAAGGGAGGGACGATCACTAAGTCCCCTTGCACTTGACGAATCCCAAGGCGATTGAGGGCATTGCCGATGGCGATCGCCTCTTCCCAGACAAAGAGGGGATCATTGCCCCCAATTAAGACCAAATCTCCCTTGAGAACCCCCTTTTGTATTGAGCCAGTGGTGCCAATGCGGGTGAGGAACCGATAGTCAAAGGGATATTTGTCGAGAACGGCAAGGCTGGTGGCAATTTTAGTGACCGAGGCAGCAGAAAGGGGGCGATCGCCTTGGTGGTTCACGAGGAGTTGTTGGGTAGTTTGAACCCAAATGCCCTGTTGATGGGGGGAAAAGCCTGCTTGAGCTAGGGCTTCTAGGTAGCGATCGCGGTACTGATGTAATGCCACTTGCGGAGGAAAAAGCAGTAACTGGAGTGTCTCTAGGGGCGGTTGCCCCCAGTACCATACCAGCATTGCCAAAAGCTCTAACATCTCCGTTCTAATTTGCCGCCAATTGCCACCACCCCAGACTTGGGCCAATAAAGCGAACCGTAAGCCAAATAACCACCAGCAGGCCAATCCCCACCCAGGTGCCGCGGGTCACCCACTTTTGAATCAGCAGCAGTTGCTCCTTCTTGAGCCAGCTCCCCTTCTTTTGACCATAGGTATCCCCCAAGGTCTGCTGACGCCGCTTTGCCTCACCCATCACTTACTGCTCCCAACAGCCGATGCTCCCAATTCTAGATGCTGCTGTACAATTGGGTATGCCTTTATCCTCTCAAAATTCCCCAAACCTTAGCAAGAGGGCAGAGGGGTTGTTGGTAATTTTGCCAGTAATTTTAGTTAAAATCGTTCACGCCTCCAGAACAAAGTTAATGAGCTTACTGGGCACGTAGATGACCCTCTTGATTTGCTTGCCTGCCAGATAGCGTTGACCTAGCTCGGAGGCCTGAACTACCTGTTCTACCTCTTGTTGGCTAGCCGTAGCGGGCACTTGGATCGCGCCGCGAGTTTTGCCCATCACTTGAATGACCACCGTGATCTCCTCGGCCACCAGTGCCGCCGGATCTGCTTTTGGCCAAGGTTGGCGGTGGATGGAGTCGCTGCCCCCCAATTGTTGCCAGAGTTCTTCGCTGATGTGGGGGGCAAAAGGGGCTAGGAGGGTGAGCAAGGTTTGGATGCCTTCGCTATAAACCCCGGAGGTGTAGCAGTCGGCACTACTGAGGGCATTGCTGAGTTTCATCAGTTCAGCAACGGCGGTGTTGAGTTGATAGTCACCTTCAAGGTCGTCGCTGATTTCTTTAATGGCAGTGTGAATGGCACGGCGCAGGTCTTTCTCAGCTTTGCTGAGGGTGGTGGGCAAGGGCTGGTGAAGCTGACCGCCGTTGGCTTTGAAGGTTTGCACCAGGCGCCAGACGCGGTTGAGAAAGCGAAACTGCCCCTCCACGTCGGCATCGTCCCACTCTAGATCTTTTTCCGGTGGCGCTTTGAAAAGGATAAACATTCGGGCGGTGTCGGCACCGTACTGCTGGATGACATCGCCGGGGGCAACGCCGTTGTACTTGGATTTCGACATTTTTTCATAGACAACCTCCAACGGTTCGCCCGTTTCTGGATCCGTTGGAGAGTTGAGATCAGCAATTTGGCTGGGAATCACGTATTTGCCAGTGCGGGGGTTTTTGTAGGTGCGTCCCTGTACCATGCCTTGGGTCAGCAGCCGTTGAAAAGGTTCACTCACATGGACTAGCTGGCGATCGCGCAGCACTTTGGTGAAAAAGCGGGAGTAGAGCAAGTGAAGAATGGCGTGCTCAATCCCCCCCACATACTGATCCACCGGTAGCCAGTCTTGAATGGCTGCTGGGTCAAAGGGGGCTTCACTATTGCGAGCATCGGCATAGCGGAAGTAGTACCACGAGGAATCAATAAAGGTATCCATGGTATCGGTTTCCCGCTGGGCAGGGGCACCACACTTCGGGCAGGGGACATCCCGCCATGCAGCCAGTTTCGCTAAGGGAGAAGGCCCACGGCCGCTAAACTCGACCTCTTCCGGCAGCAGGACGGGTAGTTCGGAGCGCGGCACAGGCACCGCCCCACAGTGCGGACAGTGAATGATGGGAATGGGGACACCCCAATAGCGCTGACGAGAAATGAGCCAATCCCGCAGCCGATACTGCACTTGCTCACGTCCCCAACCTTGGCTGGTTGCATATTCGGTAATAGCTACTTTAGCTGTGGCGGAGTCCATGCCGTCAAATTGGCCGCTGTTGATTAGTTTCCCCGGCTCCGTATAGGCAGCCTTGAGGCGGACACTGGCTTTGCCATCGGGGGGAATAATGACTTGGCGCACAGGAAGCCGATGGGCTTTGGCAAACTGGAAATCGCGCTCATCGTGAGCCGGAACGCCCATGACGCACCGGTGCCATACTCGTAAAGCACATAGTCGGCAATCCAGATGGGAATTTCTTCACCGGTAAAAGGATTCAGGCTTTGCCGCCGGTGGCCACACCGCGTTTGGGGCGATCGCCCGCTGTGCGTTCGAGTTCACTTTCCTGCTGCACACTGGCAATAAAAGCCTCCACCACTTTGCGGCGGCGACTTGTGGTCACTTTCAGGGTGAGGGGATGTTCTGGTGCCAGTACCACGTAGGTGACCCCATAGACGGTATCGGGACGGGTGGTAAAGACAGGAATTTTCTCCCCACTGCCGACAACGGGAAACTCCAGATAGGCACCGGTGGACTTGCCAATCCAGTTGGCCTGCATTAATTTCACCCGCTCTGGCCAGCCCGTCAACTGTTCTAAATCGTTCAACAGTTCCTCAGCGTAGGCGGTAATTTTGAGGAACCACTGCTTGAGAAGGCGCCGTTCCACTAAGGCACCCGATCGCCAAGACCGCCCTTCGCTATCTACCTGTTCGTTGGCCAAAACGGTTTGATCAACCGGATCCCAATTTACGGCCGCTTCCTTCTGGTAGGCCAACCCCGCCTCAAAGAATTCTAAAAATAGCCATTGGGTCCAGCGGTAATAGTCGGGAGAGCAAGTGGTGACCTCCCGCTCCCAGTCGTAGGAGAGACCAAGACGTTGCAATTCTTGGCGCATCTGGCCAATGTTTTGCTGTGTCCAGACGCGGGGATGAATCCCCCGTTCAATGGCGGCATTTTCTGCCGGCAGGCCAAAGGCATCCCAGCCCATGGGGTGGAGGACACGATAGCCTTGCATTCGCCGACAGCGGGCAATGACATCGGTAATTGTGTAGTTGCGAACGTGCCCCATGTGCAGGTTTCCAGAGGGATAGGGAAACATCGAGAGGGCATAAAATTTGGGCTTTTTCGGATCGGTGTCGGTGCGATCAATCCGGCGTGCAGCCCATTCCTGTTGCCACTTGGCCTCAATCACTTGGGGGTCGTAGCGATCGTCCACAACAGTTTTCCCGAAAAAACAGTTTATCTATTGTATCTGGAGCCTAGCCATCCAAGAGGCGGCAGCAGTATCCTTAGCGTTCAAGTGGAGCAACTGGTCGTAGCCGATACCCTTGACCATAGACCGTTTGAATCAGGGAGGGTTCATCCGTATGCTCAATTTTGCGGCGCAGAAGTCGAATTTGTGCTGCCAGTAGATTGCGATTCACACAGGGTTGATTGGGCACAGTTGGCTGGCAATCAACTCATGGCTGAGGAGTTCTGTTGGGTGCTTGAGGAACAGTGCCAAAAGTGCTGTTTCTTTTTCTGAGAGGCAGATGCACTGTTGTCCGCGGTAGAGCAGGCGACTTTCAACATCTAGGCGCAAATCCTGCCAGCAGAGAATGGCTGCTGTACATCCTGTTGTCTGCCGCCGCCGCAGCAGTGCCCGTACCCGTGCCAGCAATTCCCGCAGTTCAAAAGGCTTGACCAAGTAATCATCGGCACCGGCATCTAAACCGCACACCCGATCGTCCACCGTATCCCGAGCAGTGAGAAAGAGAACGGGGGTCTCATCACCCGTTTGGCGCAATCGTTGACAGAGTTCTAGTCCCGTGGGCGGCGGCACCATCCAATCCAAAATCAACAGGTGGTAGGGGCGCTGCATTTGCCAGTAGGTTTGAGCCGTTTCACCATCATAGGCAATATCAACGTGATACCCCTCTTGGCGCAGGAGACGACCCAAGGGATCAGCTAGTTCTGTTTCATCTTCTAGCAGGAGAATGTGCTCCACGCCCTAATTGATGGTCAATGGACACCAAAATTTTAGCGAAGTTCTCCGTCAACTAATTAGTCGCATGTTTTGCTGTTCCTCGTTGAGGTAGCGATCGCCAGCAGTCAGTTGTTCGTTGTAGAACAGCTCTACCTGAAGGGTACGCAGCTAAGGGTTGGTAGGACGGGTAATTAACCAATAGTTACGCACAAGGGCACGATCAACTGCTTTGCGCCTCTGAGGGTAAACTCTAGAAGTTTGGCTTAAAGTGTTAAGTAATATTACAGGATTCAACACTTTTAGCTTGAAACTTTCCATAGTTGTGCATCTTTTTATCTTACAGCACTTTTCGCAACCCCTAGCGGGGTAACCCCCTTTTGACAGACAAAAAACTGGGAAAAGTGCTTTATGACCGAGTGGTAGTAAGCCAACAATTTTGCTTAATTTGAGGCTTCTCCACTAAAACCTAGAATACTCCATTTAACTTGTCCCTTCCCAGTGTTCGGGTTATAGTTCAGGGCCATAGAGCCAATTTCAAATGCTCCCTTGAAGAGGAAAGGATAACTAACCAAGCTTTGCTTAACAGCTTTAGAAGCGTTGAACTTAGTCAAGTCACCTAGTTTTTCTGCTGCTTCCTTGGATAGAAAATGAAATTCAAACTTAGCTTTCAGAGCTTCTTTAACTTCAAGCAATGGAGCTAACCCTTCTCCTGTGCCCCTAAGTGTGAAGGTGGGCATCAACTCTGCCGACAGTTTGTAGTATGGCCTCTCTTTACGCTCTATAAAAACGTACTCCATACCTCCTGCAATAGCCCCATAGGGGTGATGACTAATCTTCGGTTCAGGTTTATATTTCGCTACTCGCGTAACACCCATTTCCACGGAAGCTCCCCAGCTTAAATTTTTAGTCTGACCATCTTTTAGACCAAAACGGCCAGCAAACTTAGCAATGGATGCCATTGGATACAGCGGTCGATATATAGCGGCTAACTTACCATTTTGAAGTATATAGTCTACCCCTTTGTCATCAAGTACCGGCGGGCGCTCACCGAAGTGCTGGTGGCCTCTTTTTTTGTCCAGTTATTCGGTTTAGCCAATCCTCTGGTGATTCAGGTGTTGATTGATAAAGTGCTGGTACAGGGGGGGCTGGCCACTCTCAATGTCATCGGCTTATTCCTGTTGATTATTGCTTTGTTTGAGGGGATTCTCAGTGCGCTGCGAACCTATCTGTTTGCTGATACCACCAACCGCATTGATTTTGCCCTCGGCACCGAAATCATTGACCGCCTCTTTCGCTTACCCTTGCGCTACTTTGAAAAGCGTCCGGTAGGGGAGGTGGCCAGCCGGGTCAACGAATTGGAAAATATCCGCCAGTTTCTCACCAGTACTGCCTTGACTGTTGTCTTAGATGCCTCGTTCTCAGTCATCTACATCCTCATTATGTTCATCTACAACTGGATGCTGGCCTTGGTGGCCTTGGCGGTGATTCCCTTGTTTGCCCTTTTGACCTTCTTGGTCACCCCTATCTTGCGCAGCCAGTTACGCACAAAGGCGGAACGCCACGCCGCCAGTCAGTCCTACCTAGTGGAAACCCTGACCGGTATCCAGACAGTCAAAGGTCAAAGTATTGAACTGCCTTCCCGTTGGAAGTGGCAAAACCTCTACAGTCGGTATGTGGCCGCCGGCTTTCAAACGGTGGTCACTTCCGCCACTGCCGGCTCGATTAGTCACTTTTTAGAACAATTATCGGGTCTAGTAGTGTTGTGGGTGGGGGCACGCATGGTGCTCTCCAGCCAAGGCCAGTTTACCCTCGGCCAATTGATTGCCTTTCGTATCATTGCCGGTTATGTAATTTCCCCTCTATTACGCCTAATTCAGCTTTGGCAGAACTTTCAAGAAACGGCCATCTCCCTGGAGCGGCTTAGTGATATTGTGGATACTCCCACTGAGTGGGAGATTTCCCCCAGCCGCCTTGGTTTACCCCCTATTCGAGGCGAATTACGTTTTGAAGAGCTCTCGTTTCGCTTTGCTACCACCGGCCCGTTGCAACTAGTGAATGTAAATCTGCACATCCCAGCGGGGTCTTTCGTGGGCATTGTCGGGCAAAGTGGTTCCGGTAAAAGTACCCTACTTAAGCTGGTCAGTCGTCTCTACGAACCCCTGACTGGCCGTATCCTTATTGACGGCTACGACATTGCGAAAGTGGATCTACATTCCCTGCGCAGTCAAATTGGCTTGGTGCCACAAGAACCCCTGTTATTTGAGGGCACGGTTCGCGATAATATTGCCCTCACCCGTCCAGAAAGCAGTGAAGCTGAAATTATAGAGGCGGCTCATCTAGCTATGGCGCATGACTTTATCATGAATTTGCCCCAAGGGTACGACACGCCGGTGGGGGAACGGGGAGCAGGGCTTTCAGGTGGCCAGCGCCAACGCATCGCCATTGCCCGTGCCCTATTGCAAAAACCAGCTCTGCTGCTGCTTGATGAAGCCACTAGTGCCCTTGATTACGATACCGAGCGCAAGGTTTGCCACAATCTGATTCAGTATAGCCGCGGCCGCACGGTCTTGTTTATCTCCCACCGACTTAAAGTTCTGCAGGGAGCAGACAAAATTGTGGTCATGCACCAAGGGATGGTGGAGGAGGAAGGCACCCACGCAGAACTGATGGCGCACCGCGGTCGCTACTACTGTCTCTACCAACAACAAGATGCGGAGGTTTTAGACGGATGACGCCCCAGTTCAAAACTGACACTACTTTGGTGCACCGCCCCCAAGTGAACCCACCTCCACCAATTATCGATGCGGTGGCTCGCCCAGTCATCCTAAAACAGTCCCTGTTTTGGTCCCGTGCTATTCTCTGGAGCCTGATAGGAGTGACCACGGTCACTATTCTTTGGGCCTGTATCGCCAAAATTGACGAAACCGTGCCGGTTAGCGGCAAGCTAGAGCCCCCCGAAAGTGTCAAGGACATCAAAGCCCCCCTCGGCGGCGTGGTTGCTCAGGTGCATGTGCAAGAGGGACAAATGGTACAGGCAGGGCAGCTTCTCCTCACCTTGGACAAGGATGCCTCCCTAGCCAAACGCACTGCTTTGGAGCAAGTGCGCCTAGCCTTGAAAGCAGAAAATGCCTATTACACCGCCCTTTTGGCCGGCAGCAGTCCCCCTCAGCCGCGGCGCCCTCTGCCTACGTCCCTCGCTCTGCTGACTCAAAACCGGCAGGCACTGGTGGAAGAAAACCGTCTTTTCCGCACTCTCTTGGCTGGTGGCCAACCCACCGATTTCTCTCCTGAACAACAAGCCCGTTTGCGCCTCGCAGCCCAAGAAATAACTAGCCGTATTCAGATTGACCAGAGCGAGATTGCTCAACTCAACAAACAAATTGCCCAAACCCAAGCACAACTGGCCAGTGCCCGCGAGGTGCGGGATTTGGATGAGGAAATCCTGCGCAGCTACACTAGCCTAGCGGCCGAAGGCGGCATCCCTCGCGTCCAACAACTGCAGCAGCAGCAAAAGACCAGTACCGCCCGCGCTGATGTCCTCCGCCTAGAGCAGGAACTGCAACGCCTTTACCAAGCTCGCTATCAAGCCCAGAAGAAACGCCAAGCCACCCAGGCCAACTTGCAGGGTGATTTCTACACCCGCATTGCCGAAAACGAAAAACGCATTGCCGAAATTGATACTCAACTGCGCAAAGTGATAGCTGAAACCGAAAAACAAATCGCCCAGATTAACAGCCAATTGGTTGCACTTGCCCAAACCCTCTGCTATCAACATCTAAAAGCTCCTGTCGCTGGCACTATCTTTAATCTCAAAGCCAAAACCCCCGGCTTTGTAATCAATTCTGTCGAGCCAGTCATGCAAGTGGTACCGCGAGCGCAACTGGTTGCCCAGGTTTTTATCAGTAACCAAGATATTGGTTTTGTCCGAGTTGGTATGCCTGTCCAAGTAGAAGTAAATGCCTTCCCTGCCAGTGAATTTGGTAAAGTGCCTGGCACCCTTACTGAAATTGGATCTGATGCTTTACCTCCTGATCAAATCTATCCTTTCTTCCGTTTCCCCGCCAAAATTACCCTTCACCAGCAGTCCCTCATCGTCGAAAATAAGCAACTCCCTCTCCAGGCAGGAATGGCCGTCATCGCCCATATTCAAATTCGGCAACGCCCTGTTATTTCCCTTGTCACTGACCTCTTTACTCGTCAAATTGAATCTCTCGAAGGGATCCGTTAGAACCGATATCCCATCGAAAAGTAAAATGACTGTTCCTGAAGGTTATTGCCCTTGTCTGGCAGCGTCACCAATGACCTCCCACCGTCCAATCGAATCACCAAATCCCGCACTGGCTCCCATATCACACCTGCACCGATGCCTGCTAAAAAGTTTTGGCTCGGCAGTAAATTCGGGTTTGTTGGATGATTCCATACTCCCCCCAAGTCCACAAACGGTGCTAACTGCAGGATTGGCCGACCGCTCCTCCTCTCCCGCACTGCCGTAAACCGTGTTTCCACTGAAGCCCGCACCCCATTATCTCCAGAGCGCATATTCTGACGATAACCCCGTACCGACTGCCCGCCCCAACTGTAAATTGTTGCGACGGCAGTAACGGGTCTGCTGCCAACTGCCACTCTAATGCCCCCAATACAAACACATTTGGTGTTAGTAATTGCACTCTTTGCAGTTGTCCTGTCCAGCTGAAAAAGGTCGCATCCGGCTCCGTTATTTGCGTACCCCCCAAACCTAGATTGAATACCGACTTTGCCAACCATGCCCCCTGTTTATCCCGCCGCAAATAATCCTGTCCTAAACGCAGCACATGTGTCGTTGTTGACCCCCTATCATCTGGCCCAATGCCAAACGGCGCTCCCAAATCATTAAAAATAAATGTCTGCCCCTGCTGGAAAGTGTAGGTCACCGACAACGCCAACTCTTCCCGTGTACTTCGCCACAGGGGCTGTCGGTAATTCGCCTCCACCAAGTCTGCTACTCCCCGGAAATCAAACACATCAAACGGCTTTTGGATAATTCGGTACTCACTGTGGGCATAGCGCACCCCCACTGTGCCCTGCCGCGGATTCACCGGCAGCTGATAGCTGAACTCATAGGTCTGACTACCACCGCGAAACGTCCCTGTGGCACTAAACGCCACTAAATCCCCATTCCCCGTCACGCTCCGCCCCAACAAACTGGCACTGTAGCGTTCGGCACCCACCGCCGGCGGCGAATAATTATCAAAACTCACACTCCCGCCCACCCGGCGCGCTTCTTTCACCACCACCCGCAAGACGCTGTGGTTCGGCCTGCTCCCCGGCGTCAAGCTCCCCTTCACCTCCTCAAACACGGGATCTGTCTCCAGCAGCCGCAGCGCATCCTCTAACTTCACCACATCCAGTGGTTGACCCACCGGACTGGCCAACTCCAGCCGCGACGTCACGTAACTCTTGCGTGTTCCCCGCAACCCCTCCACCTCTATTGCTTCTAGGATCGGTGCCTCTTGCGCCACTACCGCCGCCGTAAATAGCACCATTACCATACTTAGCCCTATGGTCTTCATCCCCACACCTCTTCAAGTTAACTATCAACTAGTTGCGCAGAAAATCCCACCACACCTCTTGAGGACGCACATTTATCGCCTGCACACAATCAGGCAAGGAGGGCTTCTCTGCTCCTTCTAACGCCACTTCCGCTACACACAAATACGGCTGTGGCAACGCCCGTTTCTGCTCTGGCGTCAAAAACGGCGCTAAAAATCCAGGCGCAACAAAAGGCGGCAGCGGCACACCACCCGCAGAAACCACCACCGGCGGCACATACTCAAACGCGCCAATATCCCGCACGCCCACTGCTGCCACCCCGCGCTGGTCAACCGTCGTCGCCCCCGCACCGCTGGCGTTAATCGCCAAACTCCCCGGCCGCAACGCAAACGTCTGAGTCGGCCCACCGTTATTTGCCAACGGCGCCACCTGCACCCCAATCACTGTACCCGGCACCACCAAATTGCTCGGGTCGTCAGGAAAACCGCCTAAGCTGCCGTTCTCTCCTACCAAGTTCGGCCCCGTGATGGTGAATGTTCCAGTCCCATCATCCAACACTTGCTCAGTTCCCGCCTCAGTTCCCACAATCGTAGACCGCGTAGACCTATTCCCTGCCACTATCGAATTGCCAATCTCAAGGCTACCGCTTGAGATGTTACTGATCCCGCCACCGCCGTTGCCAAAGACAAAACGAACGTCATTCCCCACTATCGTCACATTCTTTAATATGGCCGTACCCCCCAGATTCCGCAGACCGCCTCCCTGCAAATTAGCCTCATTATTCCCAATCGTGCTGTTGATAACCGTCAAGGTTCCCTGGTTATCAATCCCAGCCCCATTGTTGGCTTGATTACCGCTGAACGTACTCCCCTCAATCGTCGCAGTCGCACCACTACCATTCGCCAAACCACCCCCATCATTGACTCCAAATAATTGACCATTATCCGCCACCGTCACATTCTTCAGTGTCAGCGTCCCACTATTGAAAATCCCTGCCCCAGCTACACTCGCTTCATTTTCATTTACTTGGGAATTGGTAATCGTGACAGTGGAATTCGTATCAGCAGCATAAATACCACCGCCACTCGAACCAGCTTCATTTTTATTTACTTGGGAATTGGTAATCGTGACAGTGGAATTCGTATCAGCAAAAATACCACCGCCATCAATAACAGCGGTGTTACCGGTGACAAACACATTATTTTGCAAAGTCAGATTGGCGCCAGGACTAACATAAATACCCCCACCGTCTTCCGCATATCCTTTCGTAATCGTAATACTCGCACCCGTCCCATCAAAAGTAACCGTCATGGGTATCGCAATGGGCGCAATGTCAAACACCCGCCCAGCATTATTCCCATTAATGGTCACCGCTGCACTACCCGGCGCAATATCAAAAGTCGTATCATCTGTTACTAACAATTCACCTAAAGCCAAAGTAATCGTCGTTGCTGCCCCAAAATTAAACCGCACCGTATCCGCACCAAAATTAGTATTCGCATTGTTCAGTTCAAAGCGCAACTCACCTGATGTACTCGTATCTGTAGCCTTAGTAACCGTAAAAACAGCTAACTTCACATCTGCCTGTTCAATCTGGGTGAGGGCAAACGGCAATGTCCCGGGTGTCCCATACTCCAACACCCAGTTGCCCCCGTAGCGGCTATGACCCGTTACATCCGTCGAGGCCGCCACCTTCACTCCCGTCAATTCCCCTATACGGTCCACCAATTCCTGTCCCGCCGCCGTCCGCGCTAAATTGCACGCATACAGAAATATCCCGCCCTCTTGGTCTAAATACTGTCCCCATTGCCCTATCCCAGGCGCATAATCCCCCAGCCGCTCCAACGTAATAAAATCCCGTCCCAACCAAATTTGTCCGGCATTTCCATCCCCCACTAGGTGCAGCGACTTCACCCCACTCTGCCCCTCTAACGCCTGATTCACCTTCGCTACACCGCTATCCGTCCGGTTCAGCAACACCAACCGATGGCCACCCGCCAGCCTATTTGCTATCTCCTCGTAATTCCGCACCCGGTCTAAAAACACCCACCCCTCCACTGGCACCAACGGTTGCACCTGCATCTGAATCAATCCATCTGTCCCCCGGTTATCCAAATCCACCCCCGGCAACAGCCGCACCTGTTCCCCCACCAATTCAATCCGTGACTCCCGATTCATCACCCCGGAAGCCACCGACAAGCGGCCGCCCACCACCGTACTGCCACTGGCTAGCGGTAACACATCCTCCCACCGCAGCGGCCGCAGGTTCTCCACCGCTAAACTCGCATCCTCTGCCACCGGCAACTGAAAACTCAGCGCACCCCCTTTCGGCGTAATTTCCACATACCGCCCCCCAGGACTTGCCGTCACCACCACCTGCCCATGCGGCGTCTCAATCACTCCCGTATTCACCACAACTCCGCCAGCCAATACCACCCGCTGACCTGCATTTGCCACCAACTGCCCCTCATTCCGAATTAGACCCGCCAATTCCCCGTTCAAACTCCAGTTCAGACTGCTAAACGCAAAACCCCCGGGCTCTCCCGTCAACCGCATTAATTCTGACGGCGATGTATTCATGCCAAACCAGCCGCTTCCCACCTTAATCGCATTTGCCGTCGTCGCATGAAACGACCCCGGAATATCCAGCCGCGCCCCCGCACCAAATACTATCCCCGCCGGATTCATTAGATACAAATTACTGTTTCCACCCGTTACCCGAATCAAGCCGTTAATTACGGATGTCTCTCCACCCGTCACCCGCGTCAAAATGTTGCGAATGCTCGGCTGACTTAAAAAGTTGGCAATCTGGTCTGTACTCAATCCAAACTTCGATAAACTATGAAATAAATTGTTGCCGGCACGAGTACCACCGGTAATATCAAACTGATTGCCTAGTCGATGAACTACGCTGCCTACGCCGTCATTGGCTGAGACAATTGGATTCCCTTTAGCTACGCTCCCACTCAGGGCAATGGTCAAACCCAGCAACCAAGTTAACCAAAACTTTCTCCCGTCCATGACGTTTTCTCTTTTTTACTCACCACACCCTTATTTTTAGGAAAACTCCATGGAATTGTCAATTAACAGTCACAGGCTTAATTTTTTCTAAATAGGCTTCAAATCAGAAGTGCTGAACCAGAAGTGTTGAACGATAGATTGAGAGACTAGAAAAAAGGGAAGAAGTAGTGTATTCTTCCCTTGGAAAATAGAAAAATAACCAACTTATCATGACATCCTCTGAAAAAAGTGTCAAGTCTATCCTCAAACACCTCAGGCCTTGCGACTCTACTGTGTTGAACTCACAACTGCTGTTCAAAATCTAAAATCTGGCTGACCTATGTTTAAGACCCCGGCTTGAACAGCATGAGACCCTTGTTTTATCGGCTAAATCGCTCAGGAATACAGGTGGCATGTCCATCTTTTTCAAAGCTAACAAAACACGAAGGACAGAGTGCTTTGCCAAAATTGACAAAGACTTAATCTCAAAAGTAAAACGGAAGCATAGCAGCTCAGAGAGAGTTGTTTTTCCTGTAGATTCTACAGTGATAACGTTAACCAGTAAGCTGCTGTGGCAAGAGGGATATCATCAAGTAAAGCTACTGAATGGGTTCAGTATCACAGAGAACTTGACGAGTAAGCAGTCAGG
>DVDZ01000076.1 GCA_015296025.1 Thermosynechococcus sp. M46_R2017_013 | reverse complement strand
ACAAGCAGTTGTAGGACGCATTCATGATTGATTTTATTTTAGCAAAGGGACTCAGGAAAGCCACTGTTATACGGGATTGTTTATACTTTGAAACTATTTATTAGAACAATCAAGGATCTGGGTTGAGCTAGTTGCGGGTTTGAGGAGCAGGTGGTGCACCCTGCGGTTGACTGGGGGAAACCCCCGATCGCCAAACTGCTCCAACAATGACGGCAACAACCACAATGGCGATCGCCCCTAGACCCAAGAGGCTGGTTTTTAAGCCTTGGTTTTCTTTTTCATGGATGGTTTCTTTGTTGTTTCCCTTCGGCTCGCTGTCGCTCTCACTGCCTAGGGTATCTTTTGCCGGTTCGGATTCAGGGTGCAATTGGGTAGCTACGGCTGCCGCCAATTCACGGTTAGGGGTTCGCCGCAGTTCGCCACTGAGTTCCATACCCACAAGGGTTTCCTTGGCTCCCCGCAGATCAGATTTAATGCTTTGAAAGGCAATGGATTGCAGATATTGGTTAAACTCGGTGTCCGCCATCGAGAGCATGAGATAGGACGCCTTGGCTTTACGACCAAAGAGAATAACATCGCCGTGTTGCAACTCGTAGCTACTGATGCGCTTGCCATTGACAAAGGTACCATTGGTGCTGGGTTTGCCATTGGCATTGCCATCCACAAGGCGATAGCGATAGCTGGTGGTGCCAGGGACAGGTACCCGCAGGAGAATGGCGTGCTGACGGGAAACTGTTTCAAAATCAATAACAATGGCGTTACTCTCATCACGGCCAAGGGAGTAGGCCGCTGCCTCCAGGGCGATCGCCCGCCGTCCATCAGCGGTATTCAAAATTAAGACGTGACGTTCCTGTTGCAGGCTATTCATGCGATGTATCCCCCGTGTTTCAACAGCCCTCAAGAAATCATCTCCTTTGCAAATCTGAATACCTCTCGCCTTTCTCTTTACTGAAGACAGGAGCGTTACAAAACATGACACTTCCACAAGTGGTCTAGGCTGTGGACTTACTTCTACCTTTGCCTGTTTTACCTAGGGTTGCTGTGATACTGATCACATTTAAGAAAGTTTTTAGAGAGTGCCACAAATCGTAACAAGTCGTTATCCTTACCCCCGCGGCAAGAAAAGCGACCTAAAATTAATTTGGTTACTGTGGATTCAACGGTGCTTGGAGTTTATTCCTATGGCCACAGACTTTAATCGCGGCATTATGAAGTTTGATGGTGCCGACAGCCCAGCGATGATCGCGATTTCTGCCGTTTTGATTCTTGGCTTCATTGCGGCACTGATTTGGTGGGCCCTTCAGACCGCTTACGCCTAGGAGAGCGATCGCTCCAAATGGATCGTGTGCTCTGTGAGGGCTTCAAAGGTTTCATCGTGACTGATAACAAAAAGCTGATGAAAACTTTTGAGATTGCTGAGGCTCTCGGCCAGTTGCTGGCGGCGCATCTGATCCATATTGGTGGTCGGCTCATCAAAAAAAGCAATGTCAGTGTTGACAAGTACCCGCAGCAGGGCGAGGCGCACCGCTAGGGCAGCACACATTTGCTCACCGCCAGAGAGGCTTTTGAAGGGTCGCCAGTAGCCCCCTTCATTCATCTGAATCTCGTAGTCCGATGTCCACTGAAGCGCTACATCGGGACGGTTAAGAAGTTCGCGCAATAGGCGATCGGCTTCAGCGGAAACCGTGTGCAGATAGGCTTCACTGACGCGAGGGCCACTTTTGTTGAAAATGTTGCGGGCAGTCTCAATCAGGTGGTGGCGCTTTTGGGCAGCCACAAGCTGCTCTAGGGTCTTTTCCTTTTGAACAGCAACTTCCTCAAGATACTTGAGGGTTGCTAGGCAGTTTTGATACTGCTTTTCTTTTTCGGGAAGGGCACCTAAGAGCCGTTGATAGTGGCGGTGTAAGTTCTCATAGCGATCGCGAACGGCTTCCAGAGCAGCTAAATCAACGCCTTGCTCTTGGGCTTTGTACTCTGCTTGGGCTTTGGCAAGGGCGGCTTTCAACTCATTGGCCGCTTCGGTGGCTGTTCTCAGAGCAGCTTCATAACTCTCGACTTGGGCGGCCTGCTGTTGATGTTGGAGATAGGTATCATAGCTGGGGCGCAGGCGAGCGAGTTCATCGCTAAGCTGTTGCCGCTGTTCCTCAAGGGAGGCATAGTGTTGGCGTTCTTCATAGAGGGGGGTGAGGCGAGCCTCGAGGGTGGCCCGTTCGTTGCACAAACGCTCATAGTCCGCCTCTAGCTGGGGGGCTGCTGCCTGCTGTTCTAGTAACAGTTGCCGCTGGACATGGGGTTGACCAAGGCTGGCGCGTTTTTTACGTAATTGGTTCAAGGAGCGTTCAAGATCGGCAAGTTCTTGGCTCAGGGGTTCGAGGAGTTGCTGGCGATCGCCCAATTGCCTCAACTCTGCTGCCAAACGGCTGCGTTCCTCCTCCAGGGCTTGGGCTTGCAAGAGCGATCGCTCTGCGGCGGCAGCTAGGGTAATATCGGTTTCTAACTGTTCCAATGTGCGAGTGAGGGCAGGAATGGCTTCGGGATCGGTGAGGGTTTGGCGCAGCGCCACAAGTTGATCCAAGAGCCAGTGATAATTCTGCTGAAGCTGCTCCAGTGCCCCTAGACCCTGTTGAACAGCGGCGGCAACCAAGGAAAATTGCTGAGCAGCCGTAAGGCCTGTAATGGCTGCCGTAACAAGGGCATCGGTTTCCGTAGCTTGGCCTTGAGCCGTATTGAGAATGGGATCGAGAGTGGCAGCAAAGGCATGGGCAGCGGTGGCATGGCTGAGTTGGGCTTGGAGTCGCTCTCGTTCTACTTGTTTGGCCCTCAAGGTGGCGGCTAAGGGACGCTGTTGCTCTAGGGCTTGCACCTGTTGAGTCATTTCCTCAAGGCGGGTTTGTAGTGTTGCTGCTTGTTGTTTGAGATGGCGCAGTGCTTGATCTGCCTGTTGGGCTTGCTGGTAGCGCGCCTCAAGGGGGGCAATTTCGGCGTCGAGGGTATCGGCAGCGGCAATTTGGGGTTCAAGGGCAGCCAGTTGGCTGGCAATGGTGGCGATCGCTTGGCGCTGGCTTTCAAGAGTGGCTAATTGGGTAGCAAGCTTTTGGTACTGCTGCTCTAGCTTGCGAAGGTTTTGTTCCAGGGTGGTTCGTCCCCGCAGTTGCTGGTCGAGTTCCTGGTAGCGAGCCTCCTGCTGCCGATAGCGATCGTAGTCGAATTGCAGTTGCCGGCACCGGGCTTGACTCTCGCGGGCAGCGGTCAACTGGCGCTGGCGATCCCGACATAGTTCCTCCTGCTGGCGGAGTTGCGCTTCGAGGCGTTCGCAGGTTTGCCTCAGCCGGTGCAACGTTTCAACAGCAGCTTCGTATGCCTGTTTTTGGGCGGCCAAGGCCTGACAGTCTTGTTGTAATTCCTCGCACTGCTGGCGATCGCGCTCTAGCTCCGCCGCCAAAGCCATTGCCTGTTGTTCATACTGGGGGCGAGTCGCCAATTCTTGTTCCTGTAAAGCCAACTGGCGCTTCAGCGACGCCACCTGCTCTTGGGAGAAATTTACAAGTGCTAAGGCGTTGTCAAAGGCTTGGCGATAATCACTCACCTGTAAAATGGGTTCAAAGACTTGGCGCCGCTGGGCGGGTGGCTTAAGAAAATCCGCCGTTATCATTCCTTGGGGAATGCCAATGATCTGCTCAAAGAGATCCCTAAGGGGAAAAGCACTACGGATGCCGAGGTGTTCTTGCAACCATACTTGAACATCTTCACGCAAGGAGAGGCCTAGGTCTCCCACTTGGGGATCGTAAATTGAGTACCCAGTTTGCGTATTGCGCCGCACCACATAGGAGCGACCATCCACTGCTGAGATAAACTGCACCGTCGCCTCGGCACGCTTGGCTCCCTTGCGAATAATGGCCTTATTAAAGCCACTGCCATACCCAGAGGTCGCATCGAAGAGTACCCAAGCAATGGCTTCAAAAAGACTGGTTTTGCCCGCCCCATTTTCCCCGCAAATGACGTTCACCCCCGGTAGAAACTCAAACGTGCGATCCTGATGGGTTTTAAAGTTTTTTAGAGTCAGTCGCTGAATTTCCACTGCATCTCCCCAAGAACGTTTGATGCTTTTACAAAAATTTACTCGGGCTTAAGTCTTTTTGAAAAAGTAGCCGTTGACCAATGACTTTTTCTAGGCTGGAGTTATAGTCATATCCCTGTTTTCCCTGTTTCCAGAGTCAATGTCAACTGATTGGTGGTGCTGAATTCAGCACTTTAGGCTCTTGAAACTGGGTCACCTAAGGTTGGGGCAAGTGCGCACTTTTTCAGGCATACCTTGAGTGCCGAGGGTTGATGATGTTTCACACTACTATCTTCCCCAAAGGCAGTTGAGTTGACAACTACAGCATTCCACCGCGAGAGGATTTGACCTGTGGATTTATTACATAAGCAGATTCTGGTTTTAAGTAACAAAATTGATGCCCTGTACCAGATTGTTGAACAACTTAACCAAAAGGTTTCTAAGGCCTTAGAGGAAGGACGGCTCAAGCCGTTGCCCGCAACCTCTGCTGAGGAGCCTCCCCTAGCAAAACGTCGCCCTTTGATGAGTACCCCAGAGCACAAGGATATTTTAGTGGATGATGACTACACTCAGGTACGCCATCTCAGCAGCGATCGCCCCCTGAGTCCAGAGATTCAAATTCAACGGCTCACGGCACAGCTCACCGCCGCCTATAACCAGATTGCTGCCCTTGAGGAGCAGTTGCTTTCCCACCACAGCCATAGCCACTGAAGGATGAAAACTCAGCCCCTGAGGTCTGCAAGTACCTGCTGTCGCCATTGGGCATTGCGGTGGCGATCGCTCCTAAATTCCAACAGCCGTATCTTTGGCCAAGGGGTGTGGCGAAGTTGTGCCTCCACATCTGCCCAGTCCTGAAGATAGTGATAGGGAACGCCGTAGGCGGCGGCAAGACAACGAAAATCCACCTGCTGGGGCGTGGCAAAAAAAGTCTCAAAGGGGGGATCAAACTGGCGAATGGGCAAATGCTCAAAAATGCCGCCCCCCTGATTATTGATCAGCAGCACTGTGAGACACCCTTGAAATTGAGGGGTGATTAGCCAGCCATTGGTATCGTGCAAGCAGGCCAGATCTCCGGTGATCAAGAGGGTGGGTTGACCGCGATGGGCCACCCCAAGGGCACTAGATAATGTGCCATCAATACCGTTGGCTCCCCGATTAAAGTAAAAGCGATGGGGGCGATCGCCAGCACGCCAAACACTCTCGACATCGCGCACGGGCATACTACTGGCAACAAAAATCGCCGTTTGCGCTGGCAACCACTGGGGCAGGTGATAAATTAATTTGGCTTCACAAAACCAGTCAATGGTCTCAAATGTCCGCTGCAGTTGTTCATGTAGCCGTTGATCGCAGTCTTGCCAGTCCTTGAGGTAGGGGTTGGCCGGCAGGGGGGTCGGGGGGGCAGTCCACATCTTGGGGAGCGATCGCCAACATCTGACAGCGGCCATGGACAGGATTGTTGTTATCCCCCGTAGGCTCCAGGCACCAGATCGGGGGATCGCAGGCACTCAGCCACTCCCGCAGAACCTTACTGGTGGGCAAAGGTCCCAGTTGAATTATCCCCTCAGGGCGCAGATGTTCCCGCAGGTGAGGGTCTCGCAGCAGCAGATCGTAGTGGGCAATGCTGTGGGGAAGGTGTCGCGCCGCGGAGAGGGCATCCGCCAGCACAGGCCACTGGAGAAACTGACTCAAGCGATCAATTGCAGCAGCTTCGGCCACAGGATTCACCGTATGACTAGGTCCTGCAATAATCACCCCCCGCTGGATTTGTTGCCATATTGGCCAAGGTAAAGGTGTAGCGGTGCGAGGGTAAACAAAGGGTTGCACTTGGTCAAAGAAGTGCTCCGGCAGCGTTCCCTGAAAGTTGGCCTCCGGGCGCAGGTCAAGGGGGTCTCGCAGGGGAATATTCAAATGCACCGGTCCTGGATCTGGCCAGAGAGCAGTTTGCCAGCTATGGCAGAGGGTTTGCCGCAGGTAGGGCAGCAAGGGGAGTTCCGGCAGACTCAGTTCGCGATAGTGACGTACCGCATGACCATACAGATGCACCTGATCAATGGCTTGCCCCGCTTGGCAAAAGCGCAATTCGGGGGGGCGATCGGCGGTCAGCACAATTAACGGTAAATGACTGAGGCTGGCTTCAATAATTGCGGGATAGAAATTGGCAGCAGCAGTACCTGAAGTACAAACAAGAGCAACCGGTCGTCCCTGCTGTTGGACAAGGCCAAGGGCAAAAAAAGCCGCCGAGCGCTCATCAAGAATCGGCAGAGCTTCAAGATGGCAATGGGCCGCCGCCGCGATCGCCAGTGGACCAGAACGTGATCCCGGCGAGAGAACAACTGTCCGCAAGCCCAGACGGTAGAGGGTTTCAAAGAGGACACTTGCCCAGAGGACATTTAGATTTTCAGTGAGAATCATCCATTAGAGTTATAAATCCAATTTCAGACATTAAAGAGCATCCTCTCACCCAACAGTGCAGGTTCTGAGGGGATTTGAATTGAAGCGGGCAGCGGGAATCGAACCCGCGTCTCTAGCTTGGAAGGCTAGGGTTTTACCATTAAACCATGCCCGCACTCCCAAGGAATACTACATTAGCACGACCTTTGGGGCGATCGCAAAGGGCAATCCTAGGGAATAGTTGCCATCTTCACGTCGTTGCGATCCAAATGCTTTGG
>DVDZ01000068.1 GCA_015296025.1 Thermosynechococcus sp. M46_R2017_013 | reverse complement strand
CTGTAATAACACTTGCAGTCCTGCCAACTCCCACTCATGATTCGGGCAAGGGAGTACCCTAGATCGGGTGCCAAAAGTCTGAAGGGAAGTCTCAACTTCCTAATAACTCCAACAATCCTGAGCAGTAAGCAGGCGATCGCAGACACTTAACAGCTGAAGAAGTCACTCTCCATTGGGGGGATGAGCCAAAGTTTGCCTTTTTGTTTGTCTGTAGCGAGTGACGGGAAGGCCATGTCGCTCTCCCTTTTACCTGTCCTACTGACTGCCGGCCTTGCGGGTCAAATCAGCCACTTTTTGGATGAGCGTAAGGTGGATGTCATTTTAGCGAATCGGCGGCAAGCCCCGCGCGGGGAATCTTGCTGCTCAATGTACGGCTTGGACCGCTCCGCCACTGGCGATGAAGTAGGACTCATCCCAAAGCAGCGACTGCCCATAGAACTTGTTCACCCGCAGCCTGCAACTAAAGACAGACTTCAGCAGGTTTTGCCGACGCTGGGATAGCTGGGTTCCTTAACGAAATCCTTCCGTACAAAGCTGCAAAAGCTGGGCGGTTGGTCGTGAAGGTCAGCCCTGCTGGTACGTCATAGGGAATTTGCCTGAACCAAGAGCCGCAAGCGTGATCCAACCGTCGAGATGTGAACTCTGGAGGGCTTATCAAACAGGGGGTCTGGGGCATCGGCTCACTATAAAACGCGAAGGTGGAAAGACTGGAGAAGCTCGCCCTCTACGCGCAGCGTGAGAGTCGGGAGTATGTCACTTAAGTAAGGGGGCGATCGCGATTTGGTAAGCTAAAGAATACTCTCTAAAACTGTGCAAACACCACCTATGGCTCCATCCCTAAGTTTTGACCTCGATGCCCTCAACCAGCGCTTTGAAGGGGCACATCCCCGCGAAATCTTGGCGTGGGCAGTGGCTGAAATTCCCCAAGGGCTAGTGCAGACCAGTGCCTTCAATGTTGATGATATGGTGATTACGGATCTGCTCTACCGCGATCTGCGCCCCCATCCTCCTGTGCCCATTCTCTTTTTGGATACACTGCACCACTTTCCAGAGACCCTTGAATTTGTTCAGCAGGCCAAGGGAAAATACGGTCTTGATTTGCGCACCTACAAAACCCCCGATGTGGACAGCCGCGAGGCCTTTGCTGAGCGCTATGGCGACAAGCTTTGGAAAACGAATGTTGAGCAGTTTCACCATCTCACCAAAATTGAACCACTGCAACGAGGCTTAGCAGAGCTGAATACCGTAGCTTGGATTACGGGACGGCGTCGCGATCAAGCCGTCACCCGCGCCAATATGCCCTATGTGGAATTGGACAAAGAGGGGCGTCTGAAAATTAATCCTCTCGCTGCTTGGACACGCAAACAAACTTGGGCCTACGTGATGGAGCACGGGGTAATTTACAATCCCCTCTACGATCGGGGCTATGCCAGCATTGGTGATGAACCCCTCACTACCCCTGTGGCTGAAGGGGAAGATGAACGGGCGGGTCGCTGGCGCGGCATGGGCAAAACTGAGTGCGGCATTCACATCTAAGCTCATGTACTTTCAGGATGTTATTGCAACGCTGCACCAATTTTGGTCGGCTCAGGGATGCCTGATTGCCCAGCCCTACGACGTGGAAAAAGGCGCCGGCACTAAAAGCCCCCATACCTTTTTGCGTGCTCTTGGCCCTGAACCTTGGGCAGTGGCCTATGTCGAACCCTGTCGGCGACCGGGGGATGGCCGCTATGGTGAGAATCCCAACCGCTACCAGTACTACTACCAGTACCAAGTGCTGATTAAGCCTTCTCCCGACAATATCCAAGAGATCTATTTAGAGTCGCTGCGCGCCCTTGGCATTCGTCCCCAAGAGCACGATATTCGCTTTGTCGAAGACAACTGGGAGGATGCCGCCGTTGGTGCGTGGGGGGGTGGGCTGGGAGGTCTGGCTCGATGGTATGGAGGTAACGCAGTTTACCTATTTCCAGCAGTGCGGGGGTCTTGACTGTCGGCCAGTGTCCATTGAAATTACCTACGGCTTGGAGCGGTTGACAATGTACCTGCAAGAGGTGGATGCGATCGCCAATATCCGCTGGAACTCCACCCTTACCTATGGCGATGTCCATCTCCAAGGGGAAATTGAGCAATCCACGTACAATTTTGAGGCCTCTGACCCGGAACGATTGTTTACCCTTTTTAGTCTCTACCAGCAGGAGGCGGAGCAACTTCTAGAAAAGCAGTTGGTTTTGCCCAGCTTAGACTACGTGCTCAAGTGTTCCCACACGTTTAACCTGCTGGATGCCCGTGGTGTGATTTCGGTGGCAGAGCGCACCCGCTACATTAGTCGCATTCGCGGATTAGCACGGCGAGTCGCCCAAGCCTATGTCCAGCAGCGGGAAGCTCTGGGATTTCCACTGCTAAAGGAGCCAACACCGATCGCTCCTTAAGTCACGATTAATCAAGATCAACAGAGGAAAATAAATGGGACGGCAGTGGCACCTGTGGGGAGTTACTGTTTTGTTGCTAGCGACAGCAGCGACGGCAGCAGATGTGCCACGCTTTGTTAGTCCCAGAAAGTTTTGGGGGCAGTTAGTCTATCAGGTCAAACCACTGAAGCCCGAAAAAGTGGTGGCCCTAACCTTTGATGATGGGCCGTGGGGCAGCTCAACCCGCCAAGTTCTGCAAATTCTCAAGGAAGAGGATGTCAAGGCCACATTTTTTGCTCTTGGCAAGCACGCCCTCATGTACCCCGATGTCATTGTTGACATTGTCAAGGCAGGTCATGCCGTTGGCAACCACAGTTGGAGTCATCCCTACAAAGCCGTTGCTGCGGAGGTAGCCAAACAGGAAATTGAAAACACCTCTGCGCTGATTGCCAAGCAAAGCCAAGCGCAAACGCGCCTCTTCCGCCCACCGGGGGGCAATTTGACCACAGGGCTGGTGGATTATGCCAAGTCCAAAAACTATGCCATTATCATGTGGTCAGTGGATACCCATGACACTCGACCCAACACCACAGCAGCGGATATTGTTGAGCGCACCCTCAGGGAAGTCAAAGCGGGCAGTATTATTTTGCTCCACGATGGCGGTGGCGATCGCACCACTACCCGCAAAGCCCTCCCCACCCTGATTCGTCGCCTGCGGCAAAAGGGTTATCGCTTTGTCACTGTGCCAGAACTGCTGCACCTAGCGGTCAAAGCACCCACCCCGCAACCCAGTTTAAGCCCAGTTCCCCTACCCACTCCAGAAAGTTTGCCCAGTCCTGAGTCAGTGCCTACCCCTTAGTGAACCGCAATTTAAGCTCACCGCGTATGCCGCCTCACTAAGGCTCTAGGGGAAATTCGCTAATCTGTGGCGTCGAAGTCCCGTTGAGGGTTGCCCCCAACTGATGGAGAGGTTCATAGACGGGTTCCAAACTGGCTTGGGTGTGGGCGATCGCCCGCAGCAGTTCAGCCGTGAGATACTCCAAGGGATGGGGAGGGGGCGGCTGGCGGCGGCGATATTTGGGAGTCGGCACAAACTCACTGGCCACAGCCTGAAGCTGGTAGGCCACTGCCTTGACCTTGGCAAGACAGATTAGGGTTTCCTCTAGGTGGTGGGCAATTTGCTGGTGCTGGGTCTGTAGTTGTTGCCACTGTTCGGGGGCGATCGCTACTGGTTGCAGATCAAGGGGAGTCAAATCCCGAAAAAGTGCTTCTATATCTAGTGTTTCATTACTCACGAGTCCCTCCAACAAGGCCGTGTCAAATAGTTCCCCGAGCACTTCGGGAGACACAGCTACCCACTCACTGGGGGAAAAAAATGCAGGATCAGGGGGAGTCATGGACATTTACCAAGTCGCATTGGGTGGGATTACAGAACATGAAAAAGGGTCTGTCACTCTAACTTTGTTAACCTTATAACGGTTTTGTTTGGTGATTGTGGTTGTGACCTCCTCTTCTCTACCGATTGTTTTGGGTATAACAGGTGCATCTGGTCTCATTTACGCCGTGCGCGCCATTAAATTTCTATTACAAGCGGACTATCCAATTCAATTAGTGGCATCGAAAGCCGTACATCAAGTATGGCAGGCAGAATATGGCCTTACCCTGCCGATCCAGCCCGACAAGCAGGCACTGTTTTGGCGCGAACAGGCGCAAGTCTGGAAGGGTTCCCTCACCTGTCACCGGCCCACAGATGTGTCGGCCGCGATCGCCAGCGGCTCTTTTCGCACCTTGGGCATGGTGATTCTCCCCTGTAGTATGAGCACCGTTGCTAAGTTGGCTGCTGGCTTGAGTTCAGATCTCCTAGAGCGGGTGGCCGATGTCCACCTCAAGGAACACCGTCCCTTGGTGCTAGTGCCTCGCGAAACACCTTTTAGTCTCATTCACCTGCAAAACCTCACCCAATTGGCGATGGCGGGGGCGCGCATTGTGCCAGCCATCCCTGCGTGGTATCACCGTCCCCAAACGATTGAGGACTTAGTGGATTTTGTAATCGCCCGTGCCTTTGATCAGTTAGGGTTGGATTGTGTGCCTTTGCAACGCTGGCAAGGACCCTTTTCCTAATGCGCACTTGGATTTATTTGGCGGCGATCGCCCTACTCACGATACTCGTTGTTCAAAATTGGGAACCGGTCATTTCTCTCCGCTTTCTAGGACAGCAAACACCGCCGCTCCCCCTTGCCACTTGGATTGTGGTGGCAGCCCTCTCTGGGATCGTTGCCGGCCAGTGTTTACTCTGGCTCAGCGCAGAAGCTCCAGTGGTTCCGGCAAGTGCGCGATCAGAACCCCTTGAAGCAGACCCCGCGATGCGTCCGCCGGAGGATGAACCAGAGATTGATACCAGCGATATTGAGGATTGGTTTAGTGAGCCAGAGCCAACCCTCCGCGAGCCAGAGATTCAAGATCGCCCCCGCACCACCTACTCGTACCAATATCGCCCTTCCCGCAAAGCCACCGCCCAAGCCCCACCGCCCCCCGATCAGGTGGTGGATGCCGAATACCGCATTTTGACGCCGCCGCCCCCCAAAGACACTCCCCCTGAAGACGAAGAAGACTGGGACATTCCCCTATGATCAAAGGCGTTGCCATTGGAGGAACCTACTGTGAAGGTTGCAGTGGTGGGTGCCACAGGTCGCACAGGTCATCGAATTGTAAATGCCTTACAAGAGTCTGAGCATCAGGCAATCGCCGTTGTACGCAACCCCGCCAAGGCTCAAGGACTTTGGTCCATGGTAGAAATTCGCATCGCTGATGTTACCCAACCGCAGACGTTGCCCCCGGTGCTGAAAGATTGTGATGCCGTGATTTGTGCCACAGGAGCTAGTCCTAGCCTCAACCCCTTGGAACCTTTGAGCGTGGATTATCTGGGTACCAAGAATCTGGTGGACGCTGCCAAAGCCGTTCCTGTGGAGCAGTTTATTCTTGTCTCCTCACTGTGTGTCTCCCGATTTTTCCATCCCCTAAATCTTTTTTGGCTCATTTTGCATTGGAAGCAGCAGGCAGAACGTTATCTTCAACAGAGCGGTCTAACTTACACGATTGTGCGGCCGGGGGGTCTGAAGGAAACCGATGACGGTGGCTTTCCAATCATTGCCCCAGCAGATACCCTATTTGAAGGAAGTATCGCGCGATCGCGGGTGGCAGAAATTTGCGTCGCCGCTTTGGGCGAGCCGAGTGCCTACAACAAAATTTTTGAAGTGGTGAGCCGCCCCAATCAGACGCCCGTGGCCTATCCAGAGTTATTCCGTTCAGTTGCGACAGTGTGAGGAGACTTTTGGTGCGCTTTTCCCGTTGGTTGCTAGCGATCGCCCTGCTGGTGGGTATGGGCTATTCCTTTTTGGAGTCACGTTCGAGTGCCCTCTGGCGGTACTGGTACCGCTGGCAACCCGGTCAAATTACCCCCTTGGTGATGCAGGGGGGTGACCCCTATGTGCGGGCACTGATGCGCACCATTTCTGCCAGTGAGGCCAATGACGCCAATCCCTACACGCTGCTCTATGGTGGTGAGCACATCCAAGACCTCAGTCAGCATCCCGATCGCTGCATTCCCATTCGCCGAGGCCCCAATCAGCATCTATGCACCACCGCCGCCGGACGCTATCAATTTCTCACCACCACTTGGCAGGAGAAAGCCGCTCGCTATCATCCCCAACCGCCAAGCTGGTTTTGGCAAAACTACAGCTTTGCCCCTGAGTATCAGGATCAAGTAGTCTATCGCTGGCTCACAGATCCTACTGCTTGGAATGCCGATATTCCCCAACTCCTCCGAGAAGGTCGGGTGCAGGAAGTCTTTGCTCTCCTGTCGGAGACTTGGACCAGCCTTGGCTATGGCATTGAAAGCAATTTCATGAGTCCTCACCTCGAGAAAATCTATCAGCAACTCCTAGCTCAAGAATTGGCCGCCTCACAAATCGCCCAACCTTCGGGGAGGAATGCCGCACGGAAATTCCCCTGAGAGAAACTTATCTTTGCAGCAAATTTAATTTGCTTAGTTTGCTAACTGTTTAAGCTGCTCTTTAACGCTTCTTTCTGTTTAGTTTAGCATGGTACAGCTGTAGTCTCTATGCCCAATGAAATAAGAATACGCTAATCATTGGCTAAACAACAAATTTTGCTAAAAGAAAAATTGCACGGGTATTGGCTACGGCATAGTTTTTTCTTGCCAAGTTGATTACCCTAGGGCTCAGAAGTGTTGAACGATAGATTGAGAGACTAGAAAAAAGGGAAGAAATAGTGTAATCTTATCTTGGAAAAATAAAAATTGGTT
>DVDZ01000169.1 GCA_015296025.1 Thermosynechococcus sp. M46_R2017_013 | reverse complement strand
TCAGCCCGACCGTCCTTGCCCGCATGAAGGCTGCTCTGGCGGCGGAACGTCAAAACGATGGCCTACGAGTCAGGGGCAGAGGAAGCAGAAAACTAGTACTGATAATTTGTTGTCTTTGTTGTCGGCTCAATTCAGTGGGCTTGCGTCAGCAAGTTCCAGTGCTGAACAGCAATGTTCAGTATTTTGTTGGAAGCGGACGACGCTGCAACTGGATATGATCTTGCCGCAAACTGACATCAAAGTGCTGGAGAAAATCCTGCCCCAAAAGTCCAAGAGTCATTTCAGGCCCGGCCACAGCAACAGGCAATTGCTTACGATGAAATCCCCCAACGCTGATGGATTGGACATACACGACCGGCAAGATCACTGGACCATTGGCTGTATCGAATAGCCGATTGTCCACCACCTGAGCAGGGGTAATGCCTAGAGCCCGTGCCATGCGTTGCGTAATCACGGTCATACTGGCGCCCGAATCCACGAGCATCTCAACGGGCAGACGTTGATTTAATATCACTTGAATGACAGGAATGCCTCCTTCTCGCCGCCGGATAGGGACAATGCCCCCAGGCTGAGGAACTGCGGTTGCCGTTGATGGAGCAGGAGTTCGGGGTTGTTGTTGCAGTTGTAGCAATTCTTGACGATAGCGAGCAAGGGCTGGTGCTTCCTGGGGATGGGCGCGAATTAGCTGCTCGAGAATTTTCACGGCTGTTGCCCAGTCTTGATTGGCGATCGCTCGATAAAAACTGTCTGGCAGTGCCACTGACGGCGCTTCTTTGGCCGGGGCAATCAAGAACACCAGCCCCACCAGTGTTGCCAGTGCCCAGTGTCTGTGTTGTTGGGTCATGATTTTCTTCTACCCTAGGATCAATACTAGCGAGATGACCGCTGCCTCTTCCAAACTGCCAATGGGCAGACCACCTTTTTCATCGCAACCGACTCCAGAGAACCGTCTGCAATGGGAAGCCCAAAGTGGGGTTAAGGACGAATATACCAACAACCAAGGACATGCAACGGCCGGCGCAAGGGATGCCCACGTCACCTTCCCCTTGAACTGGGTCACTCTCCTTAGGGTTATGGGATGGGTCAGAAGATTCAGTTGAATTTAAGCACATTGGCGGGCAAGGCTGCCTATCTGCAAACCCTAATCCTCATCAGAAGTTGGTGTGAATTGCGTCCATGGGACATGCGGCAACACATTGCTCACAGACAATGCAGCGGGAGCGGGTAAATTGCAGTTGAAACGTTTCTGGATGCAGGGTCAGCGCCTGCGTGGGGCATACCCCTGTACAAAGGCCACAGTGGACACAGGCTTGCTCATCAATGACAATTTCGCGGCTGGCAAGGGAAACTTCAATATTCTGCTGCCGCAACCATTCTAGGGCAGCCTCCATTTGATCAATATCTCCGGCCAACTCTAGAACCAGTTTGCCCACTTGGTTGGGTGCTACTTGGGCACGGATGATATTGGCTGCAATATTAAAGTCCTTGGCTAGACGATAGGTGACGGGCATTTGAATTGCCCGTCGGGGGAACGTCAATGTAACCCGCTTTTTCACTGGTTGAAACGCTCGAACCGCTATATCTTTAGTGTGGCATACTGATCCAATTGGCAAGCTAGCCAGAGCATAAGCTGTAGCTTGACTCTCGATGAGAGGGCTATTGACTTTTCATCCGGGGCACGGTTCCCTTAGCAAAAAATTATCTACGCAAATTATTTGATAAAGCGATTATTCCCTGAACACAGATGTAAGGCTTCTGCTGCGCCTAAGCCACTGACGGGTCAGCCAAATTTCAGTGGGGATTTTAAGATGGGGAAGTGGTGGGGAGAATCTCGCCAAGGTGTTCAATTTTCAGGGGAGTGTTGGGAAAATCTGTTTGGATTAACCGGCGGATCAACTGCACACTGGCAAAGTTTTGGTCAATGTGAGGAATCCCTTTGGCATCGAGGCGCACGGGAATGACTTTTCCTTGAATGAAGCGGCCAGAACCGTCTAGTTCCACATCGAGAATGAGGGATTTACCCAGCACACCAACACTGCTTAGGGTTTGATAGCCAACAAAGTTCCCCAGGGAGTAGGCAATGAGGCGGCCTTTGTACAATTCCAAGGCACGGGGGACATGGGGGCATGGCCCAAGATTAAATCGGCGCCGTTGTCTATCATGGTGCGGGCAAATTGAACCACATTGCCCCGCTGTTCGCCGTAAAAGTACTCCGTGCGATCGCGGGTGTAAATTTGGTCGCTGCCTTCAGCGCCCCCATGAAAACTGACAACTACAATCTCGGCGTTTTGCTTGGCCTTTTGAACTAGGGCAGCCCCCTTTTTGAGGTCTTGAATGCGATTCTGGCCATAGTAGGTGGCAAAGCCAATAAATGCAACTTTGAGGCCATTGATGTCAAGGTAGGCAATTTGATTGTAATCGCCGATGGCAGTCATGCCTGCCCCATTGATGTGGCGAATCGTATCGCGAAAGCCCTGCTCGTTAAAGTCGTAGCTGTGGTTATTGGCAATGTTAAGAACATTGAAGCCCGCCTGACGCAATACCTGCGCATAGCTGGGTGGCGAGCGAAAGGCAAAACTGCGGCCGTTACTGGAGTTCTTAAGGGGATAGGGAGAGTCGGTGAGAGTACTTTCGTAATTGCCAAAGAGGAGATCCGCGCCTTGGAGGTGGGCTTTCACGTGGGCAAAGAGCTGTTGGGGATCCTCGGGCAAGCGGTTATGGGGAAAGTTCGTGCCTAACACAATGTCGCCAACCGCCTTAATGCGCAGGCGGCGATCGCTAGAAGCAGGGGGGATCAAAACCGGCGGCACGGCAGGGTGAGGCGGCGTAATGGCGGGGCTGGGTTCGGCAATGGGCGGCGCATCCACCCTTGGTTGATTTTGCAGCGTCAGGGCGAGAGTACCACTGCCGGCGATCGCCAGCACACCGAGGACAAAGGCACTCACTACTTGAGGGGAGGAAGTCGTGGCAGGGGTTCCCTGATCTGTGCCTGCCCTCGGTTGAAGGGGGGTGGGGGGCAGGGTCTCCCGCAAGTCAATAGTCTGTGTCCATTCTGGCCATTCTTCGCCAACCAGCCGAGCATGGAGCCGCACGCGCAAAATTCCTTGGGGCGCCAACTGCCTGAGACCGCGACAAACAAACGCAGCACAGACATGGGGTGGGAGCGATCGCGCTGCTTCAAACATAATCTGTAAGCAGTCGCCCCGCCGTCGCACAAGGGCACGCACCCCCTTGGTCTGAAGTGTGCGGTTCATGAGGTAGGCAATGGCCTCCGCTTGCCCCTGCCGTGCCTGCTGCCCAACCACATCCAGCGAAGCGGCCATCTCAAAGCATCCTCAGGCATCGCGAGCAGATCTGTGGGTATTCTACGACAAGCCCCTCATCCAGAGCGGGATTGCTGGGCCAATTGAAAAAACGTCATGCTGAGGCTTCCTGTGTATGTAACGCTCGTAAAAGATCATGGCGGCTAATAATGCCCACCAGCTCCCCTTGATCATCCAACACTGGCAGGCGACTGATGTGATGATTAACCATAAGGCGAGCCGCTTCGGAGATCGGGGCATTCACGTGGATGGTTTGGGGATGGGGCGTCATCACATCCTGCACCTGTTGGCCCAGCATTTTCTTAAGGTGCTGATGAAAAGACTCCGGCGACTCAAAGTAAATGATGCTCCCTAGGAAGGTGATGTACAACGGCGGCTCTAGGGGCGCTTCGCGTACGATCAGGTCAGCTTCAGACACCAATCCCACCAGTTTACCTCCCTCATCCACCACGGGGAGGCCGCGCACTTGTTTTTCTTCCATGAGGCGAACTGCCTCAGAAATCGGAGCATCGGCACGAATGGTAAAAGGGTTGGGGGTCATGTAGTCACGGACAACAGCGGGCATAGTTAACCTAGGGAATGAGAGGACAGCTCGAAAGAAGGGTAGTCGCCATGTATTGCTAAATCGGGTCGGAGACTCTGAGCATGGCGCAAATAGGCATGGTAAATCGGTTGATCGGGGTTGGGGGTATTGAAATAAATCAAGCAGCGGATACAGCGGGGTAAGCCTCCCTCCACGTGCATTTGCTGGACATCGAGAAGGGGAATGTTGCGCCAATGGGGGCATTCACGGGCGATCGCTGCCGGAAAAATCTGGTCGAGGTCACGGGTTACAGAAAAAGTAACACTGATAACTTCTGAAAAATCAAGGGCATTACGCCGTTCAATTTCACCGAGGAGTTCCAAAACTGCCTCACGGATCGCTGGAACTGAATTTTCAGTGGCGGTAGTTGCTCCACGAATTGCTCGGACGCGCCAGCCCACAGGTTGCTCCTCCATCAAGACATCCGCAAGGGTACTGTATCCAGCTTAGGGGCGATAGAGCCAGAGGGGAAGTCCATTGGTCGCCATTTCAAATTCCAACCAGTCCAGACCCCCTTGCCAAGGGAAGGGCAAGCGTTCCTGCTGGCGCGGAAAGAGGCGAGCTAAGGGAGACTTGGGTTCTTCAATGGTTTGCACCTTGGTTTTTTCCGGGTCGAGTCCTGCAAGTTCCGCCAGCCAGCGACGGGCATCCTCTTCGGTTCCTAGGCGATCCACCAGTCCGAGGGCAAGGGCTTGCTCACCTGTAAAGACACGGCCGTCGGCAAAACTACGCACGGTTTCCACATCCAAATTGCGCCCCTCGGCTACAGTTTGGACAAATTGGTGATAGCTGGTGTCAATGAGGTCTTGGAGAATAGAGATTTCTTCCGCAGTGAGGTCGCGATCAAAGGCAAGAATGTCCTTGTAAGGGCCAGACTTGATCACTTTGAATGAAACCCCCACCTTGTCGAGGAGCCTTTGTAGGTTGTTGCCCCGCAGGATGACGCCAATACTGCCCGTAATGGTGCCGGGGTTGGCCATGATATGGTGTGCCCCCATGCCGATATAGACCCCCCCAGAGGCGGAGATATTGCCAAAGCTGGCCACAATTTTCATTTTTGACTGCAAGCGCTTGAGGGCAGCATAGATTTCTTGGGAGTCCCCCACGGTACCGCCGGGACTGTCAATGCGCACCAGTAGTGCCGGGTAGCCCCGTTCCTCAATGGTTTTCAGAGCCTTAAGAACCCGGCGACGGGTGCCTCCAGCGATCGCCCCTGTAATTTCAAGGCGAGCAATTTGACGATGGTAACCACGGGAAAAAGGCCAAGGCATAGGCAGCAATCAGTTCAGTAAATCGTAACAATTGGCTTAGATTTCTAATCTAGCAAGGTTCTAAGAGCTTGCAGCCTGGGCCTGCTTTACCATCGCTGCTGAGAGTCCCTCTGTGCCATTGCCGATATACCACAGGGCTGCCGCTGCTTCGGCACGGGTGACGGGTTTCTGGGGCTGGAGCAAGCGCGTTTCTCCCCAAACGCGGCGAATGTTTGAAAGATCTCCTGCCAAGTAGTCAGCAGCTACGGCATTGATGGCGGGGGGAGCAATCCGTTGACTGTCTTTGAAGCCCCATGTTTGCTGAATGCGATCAATCGTGCTGGGACTGAGCCGCCCCTGTTGATCGAGGGGCACTTTCCATTGCAAGAGGGTTTCGCGGGTCAGGGGAGCCTCTGGACGGAAGAAGGCACCCCCATCGCCACTGAGGGGACTGGGTAAAAATCCCGCCATTGCCAGCCCTTGAATATAGGGAAAGTCGGGATGATCGCGGGGGACATCCTGAAAGACCGGCGTATCGTTGCGGTTGCCAAGGCGGATTTGCCGCGCGGGGCGATCGGCATAAAAGCGGTTGTAGGTGGTCACTAGCCAGCGGACAAACTGACCCCGACCAATGGGGGCATTGGGTTGCAGGCGATCGCCTGTGGTGCTGAGGACTCCCAGTTCTGCTAAATCGCCAATAGCAGGCCGAAGAGGAGCAGGAGTATCCTCTAAATCGGTAAAGGTTTGGGGGTGAGGTGGCGTTGGCTTGGGGGGGAGGTGGGGCAACTGTGAGGGGGGTGTAAGCCACAGTGAATGTTGTGAGGTTATTTTCTGGCACGGTGTTGATGGTAACATGCACTTCCAGTTCAGAATTGCGCCCCTTGAGGCTGACGGTATTGCCAGTCACCTGCTGCTCTACCAGTTGCCAGCCCGATTCTTGAAATTGCCGCGTGTAGAACTGCTGCAGGGCGATCGCCGGTGCCCTTACTTGCCAGCGAGTTTCCGTTGTCTGGGGAGCTCCTAGTTGCGGCTGCGTACTCACAAGGATGGCATCGGGAAATCGCAAATTCTCCGGCAGCGTTGTCGTCGGTGCCAAAGGGGGTGTTGTTGGGGGGGGATTTCCGGCCCATTGCTCCGCATTGGGATCAGCGGCAAACCAATTTTGCAGCCCACTCCCCTGGCAGCTACTGAGCAGCAGGGCACTCAAGAATAGGAACCTCCATCCCAATGGGCGCGATCGCTTCAATGTTCTCTAACCCTCAACTGGCTGCCTCTTTGCTGAGCACTGATTTCAGTCGCCACAGGAGAAATGTCTGCCCCAACTCCAAGGGCAGAGGGGTTACTCCTTCAATACAGGACTGTACCCAACCGTCACCCCAAGACCACTCCTGCCAGCCCTCAATGGCCTGCCGCAGCACCAGGACGAGTCGCTCTGCGGTTAGCAATTCCACCCGATGCTCCAGTTTTAACCAAAGGAATTCACTGGTGAAGGTCTCCCCCGCCTGGAGGCGATCGCCCGTTGTCTGAAGCTGGAGCGGCCACAACCAGCGGCGTAGCTGGGCTGGCTGCGTCAAATAATCCCGCAGTTGGTCTGCACTGGCTGCCACTTCAATGCGCAAATGGCTGGACTGAAATGTTCCTAGCATTGCTTTTCCTAAGCATCCTAAGAAGAGAGGTACGTGTAACTGCGCAAGCTCTGCTCGTAGTTTTCTAAGAGGTGCTGCGCTTCCGCCAATGTAATTTGCTGTTCTGCAAGTGCGGCCTCAGCACGGCGGCGGATTTTTTCCAATAGAGCATCCCCCTGGTACTGTACATAGCCAAGGACTTCTTGCATGGTATCCCCCCGCACTAAATGCTCAATTTCATAGCCCTTTGGCGTTAGACGAATATGAACGGTGTTTGTATCCCCAAATAGGTTGTGGAGATTGCCCATGATCTCTTGGTAGGCACCATTGAGAAAAAGGCCGAGATAGTAGGGTTCGCTAGGGCGAAAAGGATGGAGTTCCAAGACCGATTTCACATCCCGCAGATCAATGAACCGGTCAATTTTGCCGTCGCTGTCGCAGGTGAGATCGGCAAGGATGCCCCGCTCTGTGGGTTCTTCATCAAGGCGGTGAATGGGCATGATGGGAAACAGTTGATCAATAGCCCAGCTGTCGGGGACAGACTGAAACACCGATAAATTGATGTAGTAGATTGAGGCCATGATTTTTTCAAGATCTTCTAGATCGTCGGGGACGTATTCCTGCTGGCGCACAATGTCTAAAATCTTGGCACAGCAGGCCCAAAAGAGGCTCTCTGCCCGTGCCCGCCCTGGTAAACTCAAGTAGCCAAAGTTAAAGAGACTAATGGCTTCCCCCTTAAATTGCAGGGCATCGTTGTAGGCCTCTTGGTAGTTATTCTCATCAATCGTTTGGTACGTGTCATAGAGATTGCGGATAATCAGGTGCTCCTCCTCGGTCGCCGGTTCGGGCGTGACTTTGGGCACTTCACTGACCCCCAAGACATTGAAAATCAATACCGATTGATGGGAGGCAATGGCGCGGCCACTCTCACTAATAAGAATGGGATCGGGAATGCCCCGCTGCCGACAGGCGTCCTTAATGCCAGCAACCACATCACTGGCGTAGTTTTGCATACTGTAGTTTTTCGAGGCATGGAAGTTAGTTTTGGAGCCGTCGTAGTCCACCCCCAAGCCACCCCCCACATCCAGGTACTGCATATTGGCACCGAGGCGCACCAGTTCGCCATAAATTTGCCCCGCCTCGCGAATGGCATCCTTGATGACGCTAATGGCAGAGATTTGCGAGCCAATGTGAAAGTGCAACAGTTGCAGGCAATTGAGCATTCCCGCTTCCCGCAGTTGTTCAACGGCAGCTAAAATTTCTGGTACCGTCAAACCAAATTTGGCGCGATCGCCGGCGGAGGTGCCCCAGCGTCCTACCCCCTGGGTACTGAGTTTTGCCCGCACGCCCAAAATGGGTTCAATGCCCAAGGTTTGGCTAACAGCAATGACTTCCGCCACCTCTTCTGGCTGTTCAAGGACAATGATGGCAGTGTGGCCAAGGCGACGGGCAAGAATTGCCGTTTCAATATAGGCGCGATCCTTATAGCCATTGCAGATGAGCAGTGCACCGGGGGTATTTAGCATTGCCAAGGCAATGAGCAGTTCCGGCTTAGAACCCGCCTCTAGGCCGAACTGGTGAGACTGGCCAAAGCGCACGAGGGCTTCAATGATGTGGCGCTGCTGATTGCACTTGATGGGAAAAACCCCCTTGTATGTGCCCTGATAGCCATAGCGGGCAATGGCACGGGCAAAGCAGGCATTTAGCCGCTCAATCCGATCCTCGAGAATATCGGAAAATCGCAGCAGTAACGGCAGGCCAATGTTGCGCTGCTGGAGCGCCTGCACGAGTTCATAGAGATCCAACGACCCACCGCGATCGCCTTTGGGAGAGACGGTGACATGACCCGCGGCATTAATGCCAAAATAGGGTTCTCCCCAGCCCTGAATACGGTAGAGCTGCTCGCTGTCCTCAATCGTCCAATTGCTGGTTTTCGTAACCGTCAATGCCATTGTGGGTGACACAGCAGCCATAGTGCGCTCTCAAACCAAACCCTGCTGATCCTAACTTGTTTTTGCCAGTGGCACCAATGCAATTGCAGTTTGGCTTTTCAGAAGGGTTCAACTGGCATGGTAGCATTAGGGATCGCTTCCCCTACCGCTGACCGCCATGGCCTTTACGAAAATTTTGATTGCTAATCGTGGCGAAATTGCCCTGCGGATTCTACGTACCTGTGAAGAATTGGGCATTGCAACGGTTGCCGTCTATTCCACCGTAGATCGCCATGCCCTGCACGTGCAACTGGCGGATGAGGCGGTGTGCATTGGCGAAGCCCCTAGTGGCCGCAGCTATCTGAATATTCCCAACATTATTGCCGCTGCCCTTACCCGCCATGTCTCGGCCATTCACCCCGGCTATGGCTTTTTAGCAGAAAATGCCCGCTTTGCAGAGATTTGCGCCGATCACAAGATTACCTTTATTGGGCCAAGCCCTGCGGCTATGCGTGCTATGGGGGATAAATCCACCGCCAAAAAAACCATGCAACAAGTAGGGGTGCCCACTATTCCCGGCAGTGATGGTTTGGTGCAGGATGAGGAAACGGCGCGGGCGATCGCCCGCAAAATTGGCTATCCTCTGATGATCAAGGCCACCGCTGGCGGAGGTGGGCGCGGTATGCGCCTGGTGCGCTCTCCAGAGGAGTTGGGACGTGCCCTGAGTGCTGCTCAAGGGGAAGCAGAAGCTGCCTTTGGCAATGCCGGCGTCTATCTAGAGCGGTTTATTGAAAATCCCCGCCACATTGAGTTTCAGATTCTTGCCGATAGTTATGGCAATGTCATCCATCTCGGCGAGCGGGATTGTTCAGTGCAGCGGCGTCACCAAAAGCTCCTTGAGGAAGCTCCCAGCCCTGCGCTGACCCCAGAGTTGCGCGCCCAAATGGGAGCAGCCGCTATCACTGCCGCCAAGGCCATTAACTACGTCGGTGCCGGCACGATTGAATTTCTCCTTGACGGCCATGGCAACTTCTACTTTATGGAGATGAATACCCGTATTCAGGTGGAGCACACCGTTACAGAAATGATTACGGGACTTGATCTAATTGCTGAGCAAATTCGCATTGCCCAAGGGGAACCCCTCAGCTTGACCCAAGAACAGGTGCAGTTGCGGGGACATGCCATTGAATGTCGCATTAATGCCGAAGACCCCGAGCGCAATTTTCGTCCCCATCCCGGTCGCATTAGCGGTTACTTGCCTCCCGGCGGCCCTGGGGTGCGGATGGACTCCCATGTTTACACCGACTATGAAATCCCCCCCTACTATGATTCGCTAATCGGTAAATTGGTGGTGTGGGGGAGCGATCGCCCTGCTGCCATTGCCCGCATGAAGCGCGCTCTGCGCGAATGTGCAATTATGGGGGTGCCGACCACCATTCCTTTTCATCAACAAGTGCTGGATACGCCTGAGTTCCGCAGTGGCATTGTCTATACCAACTTTGTTGATAAGCTCATGACCACATTGGGCTGGAACGCTTAATGCCTAGACAAAGAAAATTACTGATTGCAGCGAGTGGTACCGGGGGGCATCTCTTTCCGGCGCTGGCAGTAGCTGAGGAATTGCCCGAATATGAGATCCATTGGTTGGGGGTGCGCGATCGCCTTGAACAGCAATTCATTCCACCCCACTATCCCCTGCATACCGTCAACTTTAGCGGTGTTCAGGGCAAAACCCCTTGGGCAAAGCTGCGCCCCCTGTGGCAATTGTGGGGAGCTTTTTGGCAGACGCGCCAGTTGTTAAAACAGGGAAACTTTCAAGGGGTGTTTACCACCGGTGGCTACATTGCGGCACCGGCCATTTTAGCGGCTCGCAGTTTAGGGCGTGTCGCCCTGCTCCATGAAGCCAACGCCCTACCGGGCAAAGTCACCCGCTGGCTGGCTCCTTGGTGTACGCTGGTTGCTTTGGGAACCTCCGCGAGTTTAGCCTACCTTAACTCCAAACGGCTGAACCTACGGGTCACTGGCACACCGGTGCGTCCTGATATTCTCCATCCCGGCAACTTGGAGTTACCGATTCCCAAGGAGGTGCCCCTGATTCTGGTCATGGGGGGCAGTCAAGGGGCAGTGGCCATCAATTGCCTGGTGCGGGAAACGGTTCACCGTTGGCTGGCGGCTGGGGCTTGGGTTGTGCATCTTACGGGCAACAATGATCCGCAGGCCCAAAGTGTGCAGCATCCCCACTACCTGGTTTTTCCCTTCTTTGAACCCATAGGGCCACTACTGCACCGCGCAGATATCGTCATTAGCCGAGCCGGCGCCAGTGCCTTGGCGGAACTGACACTCACAGGAACCCCGGCGTTATTAATTCCCTATCCCTATGCGGCCGAGGATCACCAAACAGTCAATGCTAAAGTGCTCGTGAGTGCCGGCGCCGCTGAAATGATCCCGCAATCGGCATTGACGGGCGATCGCCTCGGACAGATCATTTTAGAATGGCTACGGCAGCCAAAAAAATTGCAAGCTATGGCAGAGAATGCCCGCCAACTGGCCATGCCCAACAGCACCCAGCAGGTTGCTGACCTCATTCGTACGCTGATTCCCGCCCCCTAGGAAACTTGCTATGCCCATTCGTCTCCTTTTTGTCTGTCTTGGCAACATCTGCCGCTCTCCTGCCGCCGAAGGGATCATGCAACACCTCATCAAAGACGTCGGTTTAGAGCAGCAGATTGAATGTGATTCTGCTGGCACGAGTAACTTTCATGTTGGCGATCCGCCCGATGCTCGCATGGTGATGAGTGCACGCCAACGGGGACTCCACTTGACCCATCGGGCACGCCAATTCCATGCCGCCGACTTTGAAGAATTTGATCTGATTTTGGCGATGGATCGGGAAAATTACTACGAGATTTTGCGCCTTGATCCTGAGGGGAAGTATCGCGATAAGGTGCGCCTAATGTGTGATTTTTGCCGCCACTACGACGCGAAGGAAGTGCCCGACCCCTACTACGGCGGTCGCCAGGGGTTTGAGAAGGTGTTGGATCTGCTCACCGATGCCTGTGAGGGGCTCTTGGAGTATCTCAAGGCCAACTATCCCCAACTACAGGAGCACCACTGATGGACTATCGCAGTGCAGGTGTGGATGTGGCCGCTGGCCGTGCCTTTGTTGAGCAGATTCGCCCCTTGGTGCAGCGCACTCAACGACCGGAAGTTGTGGGACAACTGGGGGGCTTTGCTGGGCTGTGTCAAATTCCCAAGGGCTATCGGCAGCCGCTTTTGGTGTCGGGAACCGATGGCGTGGGCACGAAGTTAAAACTAGCTCAGGCACTGAATCGCCACAATACGGTTGGCATTGATCTGGTGGCTATGTGTGTTAACGATGTCCTCACCTGTGGCGCTGAGCCACTTTTCTTCTTGGACTACATTGCCTGTGGGCGTCTAGCGCCAGAGATGATGACTGCTGTGGTAGCCGGTATTGCCCAAGGGTGTGAAGCAGCCGGTTGTGCCCTCTTGGGGGGAGAAACGGCAGAAATGCCAGGGTTTTATGCCGAAGGGGTCTATGACCTTGCGGGTTTTTGTGTGGGCGTGGTTGAACAGGATCGGGTGCTAGATGGCACACAGGTACAGGTGGGGGATGTGGTTTTGGGATTGGCCAGTTCTGGGCTGCACAGTAATGGCTTTAGTTTAGTGCGCAAAATTGTCAGCGATCGCCAGCTCAGTTGGCAAGCCCCCCCCCTTTGGCAACACTCCCCTTGCTGACCTGTGCTTAGAACCGACCCGCCTCTATGTCCAACCCATTCGTGCTGCTTTAAGCCAAGGGATTCCCATCCACGGTATGGCCCACATCACTGGCGGGGGGTTGCCCGAAAATTTGCCCCGCTGCTTGGGGCCGGGGCAATCGGCGCAACTGGATCCTGAGGCTTGGCCAATTCCACCACTCTTTCACTGGCTGGGGGAGATGGGAAGCGTCAGCTTGGGGGAACTCTTTAACACCTTCAATATGGGCATTGGTTACACCGTTGTTTTACCGACGTCAGCAGTTGCAGCGGCTCAGGCCTGCTTTGCCGAATGGGGGATTGAGAGCTGGCGGATTGGCACCGTTGTTGCGGGAACAGGTGAAGTGTTGGGATTACCGGCTGCCTAATCCCTTCATGTTGGCCATTCAGCCTTTTGTCCACGCCTAAACTTCAAATCTAAGGTGCTGGATACTGCCACAAGCGGTTACAAAAAATGATGGCTCACTTCAGAATCGTTGAGAAAAGAGTTGTCTCAAAGGGTAACCCTTGAATCCCTAGAGAGTAATGTCTAATCGTCGTTCGCCAAAGGAAAGGCGGGCAGGCCTGTCAAGCAGTTTCAGATGTTCTGGTCAAGGGTCAATAACCAAAACTGGAAGTTTCACCAAACCCACCCAATGAGCACCTGTGGCGATGAATTGAATTAATCCTTAGTTTGCCCGTTCACAGCAGGCGTCCTCATAACCAAGCTGCTATAAGCATCGCTAAACCCAGACCTGTGAGGGCAATCCAGACAAAGGCATTCGGCAAAGGGGTGGCAGGGGGCGGAGGGTCTGGGGACTTTGGCGCCAATTGCTTTTTGGGGAAATAGCGATAGGGGGAGGTGTAGGCGCGATCGCCCACATGGGACAGATCAGGAATTTCGCTATTCCATTCAGGCCGACGTTTTAATTGAGGGGCTTCCAAAATCGCCAGCAAGCGGCGACTTTCCTGCTGTATGTGATGATCGGAATGCCGTTGGAGTTGACGACAGAGGTTCACGGCTGCCCCTTGATTGCCAGCAGCACTGTAGGCAATCACTAACCAGAGGCTGATTTCCCCCGATTGGTCGGCATTTCCTTCCGCCAGCGCCGCAGCCTGTCCTAAAAGGGCAATGGATTGTTGGTAGTTTCCACGTTCAAAGGCCTCTTGTCCCTGCTGAAAGAGGGCAACTGCTCTATCCGTCATGGTTCAAATAAGGAAGTGCTGTCGGGCCAGCGGGAAGCAGTAGCTTTGCGTTCTTAGTTTAAACTGATCCCTCTTCTGCGACAACAATGAGTCCCTTTTTGATCAGGGCTTGCAGGTCAGCATTGTGGGTTTTGCAGTTGCGCCAGCGGCGTTCATCGACATTTTCATTGCGACCCGGCTGGAGGGTCACTGGCCCAAAAAAGCTATCAAAGGTCATGGGCTGTTCTAGGTGGCTAATCACGGTGAGCATGGCAGTAGAGGTTAGACAGACTCCCTATTTTCAAGATAAAGCTACAGTGGATCTACTGCCGAGTTGAGTGCTGTATGATTCCTACGCGGTTGAGTCAAGTCGGGATGGCGATCGCCCTAGGGGCACTGACGAGCTGTTCATTTTCTTTGCCAAATCGCACCCCTCCCACCTCCAATACTGCGGCATCTCTGCCTCCCCTTGCCGCCACGGATCAACCCAATGTGGGTGAGAATTTTATTGCTAAGGTGGTTGCTGAGGCAGGGCCAGCGGTGGTGAGCATTGATACGCTGCGGGTGCAGCCCAGTAAAGAGGATAGTTTTCTCAATCCTTTTCCGATACCAGATGTGCCGGTGCGCCAAGGTCAAGGCTCTGGGTTTATATTCACCCCCGATGGCAAGGTCATGACCAATGCTCACGTGGTAGAAGGCGCTAGCGCTGTGCGAGTCACGCTGCCCGATGGTCGCCAGTACGCAGGCAAAGTGGTGGGTGCTGATTCCCTGACCGATGTAGCAGTGGTGCAAATTGAGGCTGAAAATTTACCCACGGTGCAATTGGGCAATTCGGATACCCTTGTCCCCGGCGAGTGGGCGATCGCCATTGGGAATCCCTTGGGGCTGAGTAACACCGTAACGGCCGGAATTATTAGTGCCACAGGACGTGCCAGCAATGAAATTGGCGCTGCCGATAAGCGCGTGAGCTTTATTCAGACGGATGCGGCAATTAATCCGGGGAATTCCGGAGGACCACTCCTGAATGCCGCCGGTCAAGTGGTGGGCGTCAACACCGCCGTGATTTCCCAAGCGCAGGGTCTAGGCTTTGCTATTCCCATCAATACCGCCTATCGCGTTGCTGAGCAGATTATTGCCACTGGCCGCGCCCAACACCTCTATTTGGGAATTCGCATGGTGCAATTGACGCCGGAATTAGCAGCCAAAATCCGTCAAGATCGCCCCGAGTGGCGACTACAACAAAACCAAGGCACGCTCATCATCGGCATTGCCCCCAATTCCCCTGCGGCTAAAGCAGGTCTGCAAGCGGGCGATTGGATTGTCAAAATTAACGATGTTAATCAACCCACCCCCCAACAGATACAAAGCGTTGTCGAGCAAACCAAGTTGGGGGAGAAGGTGACCTTGGAGATTCGGCGGGGCGATCGCCAGCAAACCGTTAGCCTTCAACCGCAGCCAATGCCGCCAGAGTTGTACCCCTCCTCTCAGCCAGAATAAGTCAGTGTCGAGCCTTTAGCAGCACTGTTTCTCCTGTAAACCAGCGGCCACAATAGCTAAGGCGTCCATTAAAAATGCGACAAACTCGCTAGAGGTCGCTGCGGAGTGTTTGGCTCAAGAGTGTTGGCCGTGGTTGAGGGTGTTCCATCCCTATAAACAGGGCAGTAAGCATCTGAGCAACCATAGAAGACTCCCCAATTATAGGACGAGAACCACCTTACCCTGCACCAAGCGCTGGCTGAGATAGCGGTGGGCATCCGCCGCTGCACCAAGGGGAAAGGTTTTATCGACAACAACCCGCAGCTCACCCTGATCCACTAGGGTGGCAACCTGCTCAAGAATTTTGCCCTGATGGGCAAGGGCATCACTCAACTCCATGAGTTGGGGGGTAAGCATGAGCGTGAGTTGAATTAAGAGATTGCGTTGGCGGGCAATTTTCCAGGGGGTATCGGCTGCGGGTTCCAGGAGGGTGGCCAAGGTGCCATAGGGACGCACCGCTTTGAACGTTTCACTAAAGGTTGTGCCGCCCACAGTGTCCAGCGCCAAGTCAACACCTTTGCCCGCGGTCCAATCCAAGACCGCCTGTACCCAATCAGTGGTTGGTAGTTAATGGCAAGGGTAGCCCCCAAGCTTTCAACAAAACGCGCTTTGGCTGCAGAGCTAATGGTCGTGGCAACGCGAGCGCCAGATCGCCGTGCCAGTTGAATGGCCAGATGCCCCACCCCGCCCGCCCCGGCGTGAATGAGAACGGTTTTCGCTGTCGAGAGCACATTCAAAGGGGGGACAGCACCGCGATCGCCCAAGGCCTCCCAAGCGGTGATGACCGCTAGGGGCAAAGCAGCGGCTTCAGTAAATGAGAGGGATTTGGGTTTGGGGGCAACGGCGATTTCAGGAACAACGGTATATTCGGCATAACAGCCCCCGCGATCGCCCAATCCGCCGTAGCAAAAATACACTTCGTCTCCCACTCGAAATCGCTGTACTGCTGCACCCACCGCCACAACTATCCCTGCCCCATCACAGCCGAGAATTGCTGGCCGGCGATCGGGAAAAAAGGTTCCCCGCTGTCGCAACTTAGTATCAATGGGGTTGACGCTGGCTGCCCGCAGTTGAATTTTGACCTCATTGGGAGCCTGAATCTCTGGCTCAGGCACATCCTGCAAAACTAAAACATCGGGGTCACCAAACTCTGTGATGGCAATTGCTTTCATGGCGTCTTTCCCTGTCTCCTGAGTCTTCCCTGCCCAAAACAGCAGAGTCCCTATACTAATCTAGTAAGAGGTCAACCCTCTGGCGATGTCTTTGGCACCATGAGTTTGCTCCACGTTGCTGATGTCTATGCTGGCTATATTCCGGATGTGGATATTTTACGGGGCGTCAATTTTCGTCTCGAAGCAGGGGAGCTGGTAGCGGTCATTGGCCCCAATGGAGCAGGAAAATCAACATTGGCAAAAACAATCGCCGGTTTGTTGACACCGCGCTTGGGCACAATCACCCTTGCAGGGGAGGATATTACCTACTTGCGCCCCAACGAAATCGTCAAAAAAGGCATTGGTTACGTCCCTCAGATTGCCAATGTCTTTCGCTCCTTGACTATTGAAGAAAATCTAGAAATGGGTGCCTTTATCAAAAGCGGCAACCTCAAGGCTCTCAAAGAACGTGTCTATGACACCTTTCCCCGCTTGGCTGAGCGCCGACAGCAACGGGCAGGGACGCTTTCGGGAGGAGAACGGCAAATGCTGGCCATGGGACGCGCCATGATGCTGGATCCACAAATTATGGTCTTGGATGAACCCTCCGCTGCACTTTCGCCGGCGCTGGTGAATGACGTGTTTGCCAAAATTAAGGAGATTAATGCCCAGGCACGGCCATTATTCTGGTGGAGCAAAATGCGCGTAAAGCCCTTGCCATGAGCGATCGCGGGTATGTTTTAGAAATGGGCAAAGATCGCTATGAGGGACTGGGCACTGAATTGCTCAATGACCCTAAAGTGGGGGAACTTTACCTCGGCATCGTGCGGGCAGAACCCTAGGCGGCAGGGCTAAAAATGGCAGTTTCGAGGGCAATTAAGCTCTTTTCCAAATCATCATTGACAATTTGCACGTCAAATTCTGAAGCAGCAGCAATTTCCGTTTCCGCTTGGGCTAGGCGGCGGGCGATCGCCTCTTCACTGTCTTGACCGCGACGGCGCAGGCGGTGTTCCAGTTCAGTGAGGGACGGGGGCAGAATGAAAATGTGGCGCGCTTGCGGGTAGGATTGGCGAACTTGGCGCGCCCCCTGTAGCTCAATTTCAAGGATGACCGTTTTTCCCTCTTCAATCAGCTGGAGCAACGGATCCCGTGGAGTGCCGTAGTAGTGACCTGCAAACTCCGCCCATTCCAAGAGCTTGCCCGAAGCAATCATTCCCTTAAATTCTTCCACAGAGACAAAATAGTAATCTACCCCTTCCACCTCCGTGGAGCGGGGGGGACGGGTCGTTGCTGAAACCGAAAGTGCCAGTTCGGGATGTCGCTGCCGCAGTTGGCGTAAAAGTGTTCCTTTGCCAACACCACTGGGGCCAGTAATTACAATAAGTTGTCCGGGCTGGGGCGTTGCACTGGTCATAGTTCCATTGGGGGGAAACTTTCTCATCCTACTCTGTCTGCTCAGGGTTTTATCATTAAAGACATCGTGGTTGAGGAATGGCCGTGAAGATTCATTTGCCCACTGAGAGTGAAAATGCCCGTATTGAGATGCTGCCCCTCATTGATGTGGTTTTTTGTATCCTCACGTTCTTTATTTTGGCGGCGGTGAGCCTGACGCGGCAGCAGGCCATTACATTGAATTTGCCCCAAGCCAGCACCAGTCAAGCACAGTCACAAAAGATGCTGGTGGTGAGCATTGATCCAGCAGGACAACTCTTTGTGGACAAAGACCCCGTCAACCGCAGTCAACTCTATGAACGCCTCGCCACGTATTTGAAAACCAATCCGGAGGGGGTGGTGATTTTGCGGGCGTCACAGGTGGTGAGCTACAACGAAGTCATCCAAGTCTTGGATCTGCTGCGCTCGGTGGGCGGCAGCCGTGTTGCCCTGGCAACCCAGCCTGTGGAAAAACCTGTTCTCAGTACGCAGCCTAGCCCTCTGCCCTCACCACCGGCCACAACCCCCAATCAAACGACTCCAACTCAATAGCGTGTAACAGTGGAAACGATTCCAAGCATTCCTGCTGCTCCAGCAGGCTTTCGCTCTGGCTTTATTGCCTAGTGGGGCGCCCCAATGTTGGCAAGTCAACGCTCTTTAACCATCTGTTGGGGCAAAAGGTGGCCATTACCTCCCCTGTAGCGCAAACTACCCGCAATCGCCTGCGGGGCATCCTAACCACCTCCACGGCGCAGTTTATTTTTGTGGATACGCCAGGTATCCACAAGCCCCACCATCGGCTCGGCGAAGTGCTGGTGCAGAATGCAAAGGGAATACTCAATCGGGTGGATGCAATTGTGTTTGTGGTGGATGCTGCAAGTCCGCCCGGTCGGGGCGATCGCTACGTTGCAGATCTCCTGAGGACGACCCAATCTCCCGTTCTTGTGGCCATCAATAAAATTGACCTCCTCCCAGAGGGGGAGCGCGAACTGCGGCAACAAGACTATCAAAGCCTTGGCCCTTGGCCGGCCTATCCCTGCTCAGCTCTGACTGGAGAGGGGGTGAGTTTACTGCAATCGGCCATTGAGCAGCAATTGCCCTACGGTCCCTATTACTATCCACCAGAGATGGTCACCGATCAGCCGGAGCGATTTATCATGGCGGAGCTGATTCGGGAGCAGATTTTGCACCACACCCGCGAGGAAGTCCCCCATTCAGTGGCGGTGACGATTGAACAGGTACAGCAGGATCGTAACCTCACTCGTGTACACGCGGTAATCTATGTAGAACGTCCAACGCAAAAGGCCATCATTATTGGTCAGGGGGGTCAGTTGCTCAAACAAATTGGCACCGCTGCCCGCCAAGAAATTGAAACCCTCATTGGTGGCAAGATTTATCTAGAACTCTTTGTGAAGGTACGCCCCCGCTGGCGACAGGATCGGCTCCGCTTGGCGGAGTTGGGCTATCGGATTGAGAAGGATTGAGGCAAAGGTGTTAAACGATAGCTTGAGAGACTAGAAAAAAAAGAAGAAGTGCTGTATTCTTTTCTGGGAGAATAGAAAAAATCAAATTATTATGGTATCTTCTGAAAAGATTGTCAAGTCTATCCCCAAACACCTCAGCCCTTGTGACTCTCCTGTGTTGAACTCGCAACTGCTGTTGAAAATCTGACTGACCTATGTTTTAGACCTCAGCTTGAACAGCATGAGAGCCTTGTTTTATCGGAAATCCGCCAGCCATTGATAGAGGTCAGAAATATTGACATTGGGTTGAAGCAGCTCTTCCTTCATGTGTATCAGCACTTTGGCCAAGGGTTCGGCGCGATCGCGATACTCGGCAACACTGGCCAATAGATCCGCAAATACCTGTTCTTCAATCAGCGCCCGCGGGGGTGGCTCAGCTGTTACATGGCGGTAGGTTTGATAGGCCACAGGCGTTGCCGCAAACCCCAAGCGAAAAATAAAGGCACAGGATGCCTCTTGTAGTTGCCCTTGGAGCGATCGCACAGCCAATTCACTGCGCTCAAACCCCACTTCTCCCCGCAGGGTAACTTCGACAATTGCCTCCGCCATTTCTTCCCGATGTTGCTGCACCAAGTCCTGAAGTTGGCGCTCCACATGGGTCACGGTGTCGCTGGGACTGAGGTTGAGGGTGTAGCGACAAATAGGGCGCTGCCAGTAGTCTTGCTTAAGTTCTGCCTGAGGTGAGCCATTGTCGAGGGTAACCAGCAGCACCCCGCGCGGATTTTGTTGTTGATTTTCTTGAATTGAGTTGGCCTCAACGGAGCCGGGGTTAAAAATCCAGTTCTCAACGGCATAGTGGCGATGGATATGCCCTAGGGCGAGGTAGTCCACACCCGCTTGGCGCAACGGTAGGAGTTCGTTGTAACGCAATGCCCCTTGGTAGCGGGAGACTTGTCCCTCAAGGCCATGGTGGAAGAGCATAATTGTGGCTCTAGGTCCTGGCGGCAATGCCTGAATTTGCTTGGCAAGCCGTTGAATGGCACAGGAAGCACTGGCACCATACCACTGGGAACCAATTACCCGCACCCCACAGGGAAGATCAATGTACCCGCCCCGCGCTTTCTCTGTGTCCCAGGGGCGCAATAGGCCATTTTCATCCGGCTCCAGAAGAGCCAAGTAGTCTTTTTCACAGAGGTAGCGGAGCCAGTTGGATTTAACACCGTAGGGGCAGTTATCATGGTTGCCCTCGATCGCCAGCACTGGAATCCTCGCCGATCGCACCTTGTCGAGGACATACTCCGCTTGATTGAGAATGCCGGGGGTAATCATGCGCTCTTCAAACAGATCCCCGGCAATCAGCACAAAATCCACTCCTGCTTCAATGGCGTAGGTTTGCAGGGCACTGTCAAAGGCAGTAAAAAAATCAAGGGTACGGCTGGGATTCTCCTGACGATATTTATTAAAGCCGAGGTGAACATCGGCAACATGGAGAAAACGCACCATATGAGAGCGTCTCCTAGGGGCGATCGCTAGACAGTTGCCCAAGGCGGGTCACCCAGTTGGGAGTCGCCGCGGCCGGTTGATCTGTAGCTGCCACTTCCACTGTACGGAAGCAGGCCACGGGCAAATTCAGCAAACTAACCAGAAATGCGGCTAAATCTTCACGACTCAAAGAACCCGTCAGGCGATCGCCCTGATCAAGGCGCAGGTCTTTGCCACCGGGCTGATCTGTCAAGCCACAGGGGCGAACAATCGTATAGGGAAGACCACTTTGGCGCAGCATATTTTCCGCCGCTAGTTTCCAAGTGAGGATTCCCCCCAATTGGTCGTTGTATTGAACCGCCAAGGGCTGTCCCTTGAGGTCCAGATTGGGTTGCTGCAGACGGGTCACCCCCGCAGAACTCACCTGAATTATGCGGGGCAAGGGCAAACTGCCATAGGCTTGGATGGACTCAATCTCAAGGTTTAACGTGCCGGGGCGGAAATGGGGATTGAGGGCACCGTCATACTCAAATTTGCTGAGCATCAATTGTAGCGAGTAGATTTGCCCCACATTTAGGGGCGGGGCATTGGGCGCAGTGCGTGCCCGAAACACGGGGATAAAGTGGCTAAAGGGTAACTCAACCGTGATCCACTGATCAGCCACTGTGTCAAAGGACAGGGCATAGCCGATGCCATCCCACGCTGGGTCACTGCGCAGGAAAAATTTATAGCGCTGGCCATCGCCGCGAACCCGCAGTTGAATGCCCGTGTAGCCCTGGAGGTTGAGGGGCGGATTGAGATTGCGGGTACGGATGGAAACAAACCCGCCGGAATTTTCCGTAGAAACCAGCCCCGTAAAAAGAGCACTGTGCTCCTTGAGGTAAAACTGGCTGGCACTGACGCCGCCCATAACGACGTCATCAAGCGCACCCCAAACCTCCTTGAGAGGGGGCGTGGGATAGCGGTAGTCAAAGAGGGGATAGCTGTTGGGCTGACTTTGAAAGTAGGGTTGGGCACGTTCCAACAGATGCCGCATCCCTTCAAATTCAACGGCCTCTGGACTAGCACCGACAATTTCAAGGCCGGGGGGTGGCGCGTTGGGATTGGGCTGTACCTTGGCTCCGACACAGTTGATCACCGCCCGACTGCCCTGCAACAGATCGGCAGGAAGGGGTTGAGTGACATCAGCAACTGTAATCTCTAAAAAAGGAGCGGGGGGAAGTACCTTCTCCGCCTTGGCGCGATCGCGCACCACTGCCCGCACAGCATAGCCCTGATCTAGGAGGGTTTTCACCACCGCTTGACCAGTTCGACCCGTTGCCCCCATCACCACAACTAGCCCACTGCCGCGATAGGCGGGAGGCTTAAATAAATCGGGAAACAGGGGGGCAAGCATAGGGCGAAGCGGCTCTAGCGTTCCCACAAACGGCAAAGTTTGAAAAAAGCGCAGTGTATCGAGAAAGCGACCCAGTTCCCAACTATTTGCCATAGAGAGGCACCACGCTCGACCAATGGGGGAGAGTTTCCCCTGCCCTTAGTGTATCGTGCCACCGTTGGGCTGCCCATGTCAGCAAGGCGCAGCCATAGTCGCTGGGAGTGGGGGGAGCTAAGCGCCGGTAGGGGTAAAGCCAAGAGGCTAGGAGGGCTTCTGCTTCACTGTCAGCAAGTAGGCGATCGCCCCACACCGAGTTAAGACTCCCCCCCTGATAACGGTAAATGCCAAGGTATTGATGCCCCTGCTGGGCGCGTCGAGAGACGACCCCATCCTGTTCTCCAAGTTCATAGCGATGGTGCCAGGCAATTGTCCCAAGGCTAGATAGACCTAGAAGGGGCACTTCCAATTGCTGGGCTAAGATGCGGGCAGTCACTACCCCCAAGCGGGTTCCCGTAAAGCTGCCAGGCCACAACCGATGGCGATCGCCCCTATCTCGCCCCAAGCATAGGAACCCATAAATTCATTGAGGCAGGGGTGAAGCTGACTGGCCAGTGCACGACCCAAAAGCCAAGTTTTAACTTCAAGCAATTGATGCGCCCTTAAGTCATAAAGGCCAGCCACTAGGGTGGCATCGCTCGTATCAAAACCAAGACAGAGCAGATTAGCTAACTCCTATGGCGATCGCCACCAAGCCAGCGACTAGGAGCAATCCGCCCACAACCAATAGGGCTGCCCGTACTTTTTGCTGTCGCGTCCAAGGCTGCGCCTGATAAACTTTAGGTTCAATGGCAAAGTTGTTGAGGCGACCACCCTCATCAATGGTATAGCGCATCGAAACACACCTCAATTCTAGATTTTCGGTGTGGCTATTCTAACAAGTGAACCTTAGGACTTTTGAGAATCCTTAACAATTTCTTGCAATTGACCGTGGCGACTGACCCGCAACCAGCGACCGCGCCAATAGATGCGATCGCCAAAACAGCCCCCCAACCAAATCAAAAAACTCATCACATCCCGCAGGGGCAATAGCCACAGCCACAGTAATAACCGAGGCGTCCCCATCAAGACCATGCTGAGGATGGCCTGCAACCAGCGAATGCCCTGAACCCCCAGAAATACGCTGAAGGTCCATGGGCTTGGAAACAGTCCCCACAGCAGAGCACTATAGACAGTGCCAAACATAAACACCATGCCAAAATACTGATGGCCACGATTGGAGCGAATGGTGCGTGACCAGCGCAGTTCCCGTTGCACTGCCTTTAGAAAAGATTCATCACTACAATCGTTGTCAAGGATATACCTAGATAGCTCCACTCGATAACCCGCCTGCCAAGCGGTATAGCCTAGTCGGTAATCGTCACCAATGCGGTTGAGGGCAATCTCAAAGCCGCCAATTTCTTCTAGCACCTGCCGCCGCAGCACCACCGTTGGACCAATGGCAAACCGCAATCCGCCATCGAGGAAACGAGCAATGAGCACACTGGGGATAAAGTCAATACAGCGACCCATGGCTAGGAAAGCAGCCCCTAAGCGTTTAGGATGGTGGTCAATGTAGCCGCAGGTTACCACGCCAATGGTTAGATCCGCCAAGGGAGCGGTAATGCTCCTGAGATAGGCACGAGTGACGCGCACATCGCTGTCGGCTAAAACAATCACCTCATAGCGGGCATGGGGAAAGAGTTGCGACAGGTTGCTCATTTTGCGGTTAATGCCGCGAATCTCATCGCAAAGGTACCAGCGGGCGCGATCGGGATACTTTTGGCACAGTTGTTGGAGAACGGGCAAAGCGGGGTCTTGCAGGTCTTGGACGCCAAAGAGAACTTCGTAGGTCTTGTAGTCCTGCTCACAGAGGGATGACCAATTTTCCCAAGCGCCAGCATCCAAACCACAGACAGGAATGAGGAGGGAGACCGCTGGTGTCGCATCAAGGGGTTGAGGTGTTTTCTGGCCAAAAAATTGTAGCGTCAAGCCCCCGGCCATCAGGTAAGAGATAGTCCCTGTCAGACTCAACAGGCTCAGTAGCGTGAGCACGACAATCATGGTGCTGTCGTAATTGTCCCTGTTGTTGGCGAACTAGCACTGGCATAGGCTTTGACCGGAATCCGACCCGCTAAGTAAGCAAGACGGCCAGCAGTGGTTGCAAGTGCCATCGCTTTAGCCATTGCTGGAGCATTTCCCGCTTGGGCGATCGCCGTATTAATCAAAAGGGCATCAGCGCCCAACTCCATTGCCGCAGCAGCCTCACTGGGGGTGCCAATTCCAGCATCGATGACAACGGGAACATGTGCCTGATCAATGATGATTTGAATATTGGCGGCATTGCGTAGCCCTTGGCCTGAACCAATGGGGGAGGCAAGGGGCATCACCGTGACACAGCCTACTTCCTCAAGGCGTTTGGCTAGCAGGGGATCCGCATTGATGTAGGGAAGAACGGCAAATCCTTCCTTGACCAGTTGCTCTGCGGCTGTGAGCGTGCCAAAGGGATCCGGCAGCAAGTATTTCGGATCGGGAATGACCTCTAGCTTGACAAAGTTGTTGTCCTCTTGACCAAGGAGCTTAGCCATTTCCCGACCTAAGCGGGCAACGCGAATTGCCTCTTCAGCAGTTTGGCAACCTGCCGTATTGGGTAGGAGCCAAATTTTCGACCAATCTAGGGCATCCACAAGGCCTTCATGACCAGGTGCATTAGTCTGGACGCGACGGACAGCCACCGTAACAATTTCACAGCCACTGGCGGCAACACTTGCTTGTAAATCAGCAATGGAGCGATATTTGCCGGTGCCAGTCATAAGGCGTGAATGGAACTGCCGCCCAGCGATTGTAAGCGGGGTATCTTGAATCAATAGCTCAGGAGGGGGTGCAGTCACCATGATGCATTTGGGAAGTGAACAGTACAAGGGCTTGCCTTTTTACCATACAGCTTTTTTCACAGTGATTGGCTGCTACAGCTCCTGTTTTAAAGCCCTGACCTTGGTAACTTGTGGCATTATAGAGGCACCATAGCTATGGGAGTGCAACATTGGCGCATGGCACATATTGGCAACAATGCCGCCATTCAGGCTGCCGATCGCCTGCTACGTCAATATGGATTTGATCTCGACGGATCCTCGGTTGAAGCCATCTTAGATCGCTGGTTGCGTCATTTCCCGCCCCGTTGGATTCGCCTCGCGCTTATCGAAGCCCTTTATCTAGGGCGCTATAAAGCCATTTCCGTTGAACAAATCTTACAACTGTGGCAACGGCGCGAGCAACCCATCTATCACTTCAATAGCGAGTTTGAAGCCATCATCTGCCAGTCATTGCCGATTAGTGTGCCTGAAGCTGGCTCCTCCCGTCCCTTAGAACCCCGTACTGATACAAGAATTAGTGAATTTCATCCTGATTTAGCCCCTGACCCGTTTGTTGCCAAATTAACCAGTATTGTGCAGCGGTGGCAGTCCCAAGACTCCCTCGTGGAGCAGGGCGATCGCACCTCCTAGGCTGTTGCAGGTTATACTCTTTTGGGTAAGATTTGGCACCTCCATCTATGGCTGTTTTTGAAGGCACCTATCCAGTTCGGGGAACCCCTCGCTTTGGCATCGTGATTTCCCGCTTCAATGACTTGATTACGACCAAGCTGCTAGAGGGCTGCCAAGATTGCCTGCGCCGCCATGGTGTTGACCCCAATCCCCATGGTTCTCAAGTGGACTATGCTTGGGTACCAGGGAGTTTTGAAATTCCCCTAGTAGCAGCTCAACTAGCGGCCAGTCGTCGTTACGCAGCAATTATCTGCTTGGGTGCTGTTATCCGTGGCCAAACTCCCCACTTCGACTATGTTGCTGCTGAAGTCACCAAAGGTATTGCCACCGCCTCTATGCAAACCGGTGTGCCCATTATTTACGGCATCCTTACCACAGACACCATGCAACAGGCGCTCGAACGGGCTGGTATCAAAAGCAACAAAGGTTGGGAATACGCCCTCAACGCCCTTGAAATGGCAAGTTTAATGCAAACTCTTCCTGGTCATATCAATCCGCCTGCGGCCAAACTGACCCCCAGTCCACCTGTCCTTAGCGAAGGGCAACTGTAAACGGCCCAGGGGAATCTTTACTACCAAGGGCTGCTAGGCATCGTAAACCCTGCTCAAAAGTAAGGATGGGAAAATTGACGGTTGTGACCCATTACCTGGGAGCAACCGCGGCAGGTCTATAAGGCGACGCTCCCCCAGTTAGCAGTCGCTCCTCAGGAATTTCAAGACTGAGCAGCATTCCTTCTTAGCAGGCCCGCACCATTCCTCTGTCAGATACAGCCGCAATGTGGATGTTTCCTGCCGGAGCTGCAAGTGTACCCGTATTGATTATTTGATGCGCCATCAAGCTGAGGGTTTGGCCACCACCAACCCTCAGCTCGCTTTCATATCCAAGACCCCTCCTTCAAAAAGTAG
>DVDZ01000125.1 GCA_015296025.1 Thermosynechococcus sp. M46_R2017_013 | reverse complement strand
GCACATTGAATGCTCAGCCATGGTGCGACAGGTCTTGGGGCCAACCATTGACATTCATTGCGGTGGCATGGATTTAATTTTCCCTCACCATGAAAATGAAATTGCCCAATCGGAGGCGGTAACACAACAGCCCCTAGCACGATTTTGGCTTCACAACGGCTTTGTTACTGTGAATGCCGAAAAAATGTCTAAGTCTTTGGGCAACTTCACCACAATTCGCGATTTGCTGGCACAGGGGGTTGATCCAATGGCGTTACGCCTGTTGGTTTTGCAAGCTCAATACCGCAAACCTTTGGACTTTACACCGCAGGCACTTACCGCCGCTACAAAGGGCTGGCAAACCTTGGCGGAAGCACTGCGTTTGAATCAGCAGGTTCCCCTTTCTCCTGTGGATGCCGATGAGGTCAAAAGCCACGCTAGTACCCAGGCCTTTTGTCAAGCCATGGATGAAGACTTAAACACTGCCGCTGCTTTGGCAGTGCTCTTTGAACTGGCGAAAACCCTCAATCGTGAGCAGCATCGCTATCTCCATGGGGGAGACTTGGGGCGATCGCTGACTGAGGTGAGTCGCGATTGGCACACTCTGGTTACCCTTGCTCAGGTGTTGGGTTTAGAGGTCAAAGAGGAGTCAAAAGCTGTGCAGACAATGGGACTGACCGATGAGGAAATTCAGCAGCTAGTTGTGGCTCGTACTGCTGCCCGTCAAGCTAAGAACTATGCCGAGAGCGATCGCCTGCGGGATCTCCTATTGGCTCAAGGGGTCAAACTCGTGGATCAAAAGGACGGCACCACCCATTGGTTTCGCATACCCACTGGCTTAACCCCTTGAATTTGGAGTCAATCATGAACGATTCTCTTCCTGAGCTGCGTCAGGAACTCTTGGCGCTTCTTTGCCGCGATGCCTACCGTACCGGTGACTTTATCCTTTCCTCTGGCCAAAAGAGCCAATACTACATTAACTGTAAACCCGTTACCCTATCGGCGCGGGGCGCTTACTTGGTGGGGCGGCTCTTCTTGGAGCAATTAGCCCCGGAAGCAGTGGCGGTGGCGGGTCTTACCCTTGGGGCAGACCCCTTGGTGGTGGCCGTGAGTGTGCTCTCCAATTTGCAGGGGCAGGATCGGGCGGCGCTGATTGTGCGCAAGGAAGCCAAAGGCCACGGCACAATGAGCTTTATTGAAGGCCCCCCCTTGCCCCAAGGGGCGGTGGTTACGGTGCTTGAGGATGTAATCACAAGCGGCGGCTCTGCCCTCAAGGCCGTTTTGCGTCTTCAAGAGGCAGGTTACCTCGTCAATGAAGTTCTTGCCATTGTCGATCGCCAGGCGGGCGGGGAAGCCGCCTTTGCCGCTCAGGGGATACCCCTGCGATCGCTCTTTCAAATTAGTGACCTTGAAGCCTATCTCAATTTGGTTTAAATCCCCAACCGCTGGTAAATTTCCTCTAGGTGCTTGAGGTGATGTTCAGGGTTAAAGCAAGCCTCGAGTTCCTCTGGTGTAAGGTAGCGCTGAATCTCAGGATCCCCCTTCAGGTTGGCAGCAAAATCACCATTGGGTTGATTCCAAGCGGCGTGGGCGTGTTTTTGCACTAAGGCGTAGGCGGCTTCGCGACTCAGCCCCTTCTCCACCAGCGCCAAGAGCACCCGCTGACTAAAGATGACACCGCCGTAGCAATTCATATTGCGGCGCATATTCTCGGGATAGATTTGTAACGTTTGCACCAAGTCAGTCATTTCCACCAGCATAAAGTGGGTGAGAATCGAGCTGTCGGGCAAAATCACCCGCTCCACGGCACTGTGGGAAATATCCCGCTCATGCCAGAGGGCAACATTTTCTAGGGCGGCTAGGGCATTGCCCCGCAGCACCCGTGCCAGCCCGGTCAGCCGTTCAGAGCGAATGGGATTGCGTTTGTGGGGCATAGCCGAGGAGCCTTTTTGTCCCTTAGAGAAAAATTCCTCGACTTCGAGGACATCGGTGCGCTGTAGATTGCGAATCTCAACGGCAAAGCGCTCAAGACTTGCCCCCAACAGAGCAAGGGTTTGGACATAGTCGGCATGGCGATCGCGGGAAATGACCTGTGTTGAAGCCGTATCCGGTTGCAGTCCCAGTTTTTGGCAGGCGATCGCCTCCACGCGCGGATCCACATTGGCATAGGTGCCCACCGCTCCGGAAATTTTGCCCACCGCCACGGTTCGCTGCAATTGACATAGGCGATCGCGATGGCGCAGCAGCTCCGCCAGCCAACCAGCCAGCTTGAAACCAAATGTAATTGGCTCGGCGTGAATCCCATGACTGCGTCCCACCATCACCGTATAGCGATGTTCTTGGGCGCGGTGGCGCACCGCCTGAATGAGATACTCCAACTGCTCTTGGATCAAGGTCAGACTAGCCACCAATTGCAGCGCCAAACCCGTGTCTAAAACATCCGAACTGGTCAGCCCAAGGTGAATATAGCGCCCAGCATCACCGACATGCTCGTTGACATTGGTGAGGAAGGCAATGACATCGTGCCTCACTTCCGCTTCAATTTCGGCCACCCGTTGGGGGTCAAACTTGGCTTTCGCCTTAATCTGAGCGACGGCGTCGGCAGGGATATGCCCCAGTTCAGCTTGGGCTTCACAGACTGCAATCTCAACATCCAGCCATGTTTTGAATTTGTAGGCATCAGTCCAGAGATTCCCCATGGGGGCAAGGGTATAGCGTTCGATCATGGGCGTGTCTCTTTACTAAGGGGGATAAAAAACTGCAATCTACCGGCATTGAAGGGCGATCGCCTATTTGCGTTCGGGATGGTACGCAGCCTCCGTCGTGGCAAAACCATTGAGACGGTAGATGAGCTGATAAAGACGGCTGTAGTCCCGCTGGTTAAAGTGCAAGATCAATCGCGGCAAATGGAGCGTGTGTGTCAAGGCAGGGCGGTTAATGGGTTGCTCGTCTTCCACTTCCCGCGGCAAAGGTGCAGCACGTTCAATCTGCCCCGACACAAGAATATCTTGAAAATCGCGATTGAGTTCCGCCAAGGCGGCATCACTAATGTCTTGGTTCAAGCGCAGCACCAAGCGATCGCCTACATAGCGGCTAGAGTGATAGACACGATAAAAGCCACTCAGGTAAGCTAAGCCTTCTTCAACACTGGTACAGATGCGGTAGAGTTCCTGATCTTCACCGTTAATCAGTCCCTTGGCCGCCAGTTCTTCACAAATAAACCGATGCCAATGTTGCCAGTAGGTGCCACCGGGAACATCCATCAAGACTAAGGGTTTAGGGGGAGCTTTGCCCGTTTGGCAGAGGGTCAAGCATTCAAAGGCTTCATCTTGGGTGCCAAAGCCACCGGGGAAGACAGCAATGGCGTCGGTTTCTTTGAGCAAAAAGAGCTTGCGCGTAAAGAAGTACTTAAAGTGAATCAGGCGCGGATCGCCTTCAATATAGGGATTGGCACCCTGCTCAAAGGGGAGTTCAATGTTGAGGCCAAAAGATTTATTGGGACCTGCCCCTTTATTACCCGCCTCCATGATGCCGCCCCCGGCACCCGTGATAATCATAAACCCCGTGGCACTGGCAGCTTGAGCAAAGCGCACCGCCATTTCATAGACTGGCGATGTGGAGGGAGTTCGGGCGGAGCCAAAGATTGAAATTTTGCGGGTATGGCGATAGGGAGCAAAGACCCGCAAGGCCTGGTGCATATCCCGCAGGCAGGAACGCAGAATTTTCCAATCTAGTCGTTCCAGTTCCTCGTCGGCAATATCCAGAAAAAGTTGCAGGGCTTGGTAAATTACGTCGCCGTGGGGCACACTATCCAAGCGACGAATTAACTGATCCAGATCTTGCTGTAGGCTACTTAAAGCGATTCGCGAAAGGGTCATGGCACCCTAAAAACGTTAGCACCCTATTTTATCAGGCAGCGGGATCACCTGACGCAGTGGGTAGGCTGAGGGTAAAGGTGGTCATGCCCGCTTCACTGTCGGCGCTAATTTCACCCTGCAATTGCTCCACCAGTTTTTGAGTGAGGGCGAGGCCTAAACCCGTTCCTCCCTGTTGCCACGGATCTGCATTAGGAATGCGATAAAACTTTTCAAAGATGCGCGGCAGTTCCTCGCTGGGAATCTCTGAGGGATTACTCACTTGAATTTGCAGGCGATCGCCCCCAATTGGCTCAAAACGGACCACAATCTGCGCTCCGGCAGGGCTGTATTTACAGGCATTGTTGAGTAACTCTGCCAAGATGCGGGCTAAAGCATGGCGGTTAGAAAGGAGAGGTGGCAAAGTGGGGGGGCGCACAATCTCAAGGGATTGCTGCCGCTGTTGCATGCGGTTATGGAAGGGTTCGAGTGCTGAGGGCAGCCAACTGTCGAGATCAATCACCTCCTGTTGAATCTGACTGCGCCCTGCCTCTAGGCGTTGTAGATCCAGCAAATCATTGATCAGTTCCGTTTCGCGGTTGCACTCATGGGCGAGAATATCAAGGTAGCGTTTCTGGCGATCGTCGGTGGCAAACTGCTTCAGCATGTAGATGGCCATTTTCATGTTGGCCATGGGCGTGCGCAATTCGTGGGAAACAGTGCTTAAGAAATCGTCTTTAATGGCATTGAGGCGCTCTAGTTCCTGCATTTTCTGTTCCAGTTCAGCCGTACGGGCACGCACCTGTCGCTCTAAATCGGCATTGAGTTCTTGTACCTGCTGGTAAAGCTGGGCTTGATGAATGGCAAGGGCACACTGATCGGCAATGGTTTTCACAAGGCTTAAATCCTCGGCTGTCCATGATTTGGGCAGGGTTTGCTGTAAGAGTTGGGAATGATTTGTTGAAATAGATGTGGCTTCAGTCGGCTCCCATTCGCAATCTAAAAGGCTAATATGTCCGAGGAGTTGGCCAAGGTAAATCAAAGGGGTAATCACCAAGGCATGCACGTCTAGGATTCTCAGATCTGTTTGTAGCGGCTCCGGTAAATCGGAACAACTGGTAGCCAAAACCACCTGTTCGCCGTTGCTGAGGGCTGGTTCAAAAAAGGCGATCGCCCGCTGGTTGAGGCTAATTAAAGACCCAGGTAGATGGAGGACTTGGGGACGGGTGGCGTAGGTAAGCGTATCGGGTGCTGCTGTCTGGGTAATGAGGCACAGGGTTGAACCCAGGGCTTCTAGTAGTAAATCAGCGGTAATTTGCAGGACTTCCGCTGCTACCATGGTAGTGCGCATGGCTTGAATAATGCGGTTAATGATGGCCTCACGGCGGGCTTGGTTGCGCAGTTGTTCTTCAGCTCGTTTGCGATCTGTAACATCCATAACGTAGCTGCGGATGAGCTCGCTTTCATAGATGTAATGAATTGATTGCTCGTAGATGCGCCCTTGGTACTCTACCTCCCGCACATGGACTTTTTCTTGGGTTTGCTTCATGTAGCGTGCCAGTTCCGGCAATCCCAACAACAGGGGATGGGTCAACTTCTGCTGCTGTAGATCGCGAAACTGCATCACTGCGGCTGGATTGAGATACGTCACTCGCCCCTCGAGATCCACCTCCAAAATCGGGTTGGGCGTTAGCTCTGGATAGGAGGCCAAGCGCACCAAGGCCGCTTCACTAAAATTCTCGATATTGCCATCACCGAGAGGTACAAGCGTTGCAAAGGGATTGGTGCTTTTTGAGAGAAATCCTAAGACATCAGTACTGCGGCAAAAGTTCTCAAACTCGCTATCGGTCATGTTGGTTAACGTTAGGTAGCGGGCACGCACGTCACCGCCAAACACAATCATGTCGCCACTGCGCAAATCGTGGGCAACAATCCGCTGCCCGTTGACGAGAATGCCGTTCGTACTCCGCTTGCCCTGCAAATCGCCATCAATAAGGCGAAAAAGATGACTATTGGTCTCCGGACTCGTCACCCGCAACAAAATCCCGTGCTGACGGGAGACCATTTTGGAGTGAAGTACAATTGAGTTTGTGGGATCGCGACCGATGGAATAGGTGGCTGCTTCTAGCAAAATGGGTCGCCGTCCCTCACTGTCTTCGAGGACTAACAGGTGACGGACTTCCTGGCGCTCATGGCTCACCGGCGCCTCCTTGCCTAGGACGGCTGGGTCTGTTGACGAAACGACACCGGTGTAGCTGTTGCCTTCCACGTGGGTTCTTTGATGGGCAAGGTTGTATATTGGCGCACCAAGGCACGGAACTCATCCCCATCAATGGTTTCCTTTTCAAGGAGCAGCTCCACCAACTTGTCAATGGCCGCCCGATGCTCGCGAATCAGTTGGCGGGCAATTTCGTAGCAGCCCATTACAATCTCCCGCACTTGGTGGTCAATTTGCACCGCTACAGCTTCAGAATATTCAGCGCGGGGCATCAAATCCCGACCGAGAAAGACCTCATTGCCCGGTGTTTCAAGGGCTAAGTGTCCCAAATCCGACATGCCATAACGGGTAACCATTTCTCGCGCCAGATTGGCCACCGCTTGCAAGTCACTACTGGCGCCAACAGTCACTTCGGCATCGCCAAAAATCTCCACCTCGGCAGCCCGTCCCCCCAATAGAATCGTGATTTCATCTAGGAGCCATGCACGGGTATAAAGGCCACTATCTACCCGTTCTTCATCAAAAATCTGCTGAGCAAAACCGCCGACACCACCGGAGCGGGGAATAATGGTCACTTTATTCAGAGGATCGGCGTGTTTCAAGAGGGTCATCAACAGGGCGTGACCCACTTCATGGTAGGCAATGAGCCACTTTTTCTTGCTATCGAGGAGGGGAGTGAGTGTCATGCCAATTGTCACCCGATCAATCGCATCGTCAATTTCGGCACTGGTGATGGCTGGTTTGCGGCGACGGGCAGTGAGAATCGCGGCTTCATTCAGCAGGTTGGCCAATGCAGCACCGGAAAAACCGGGGGTACGGCGGGCGATCGCCTCCAAGGACACTTCGGGTGCAATTTTTTTGTTGCGGGCATGAACCTGGAGAATTTGCAAGCGCCCCTTGTAACTGGGCAAATCGACGGTAATTTGGCGGTCAAAGCGGCCGGGGCGCAGTAGAGCAGCATCCAAGACATCGGGGCGGTTGGTTGCCGCAATCACAATGATGCCGGTATTCCCTTCAAAACCATCCATTTCGGTGAGCAGTTGGTTGAGGGTTTGCTCTCGTTCGTCATTGCCACCGCCAATGCCAGTACCCCGTTGGCGGCCGACCGCATCAATTTCATCAATAAACACTAAACAGGGCGCATTTTCCTTGGCCTTTTTAAACAGATCCCGCACGCGGGAGGCACCGACACCCACAAACATTTCCACAAATTCAGAACCAGAAATTGAAAAGAAGGGAACCCCCGCTTCGCCGGCGATCGCCTTGGCCAAGAGCGTTTTACCAGTCCCCGGTGGTCCAATCAGCAGTACCCCCTTGGGAATGCGCGCGCCAATGGAGGTAAATTTCTCTGAGTTTTTCAAGAAAGTCACCACTTCTTGGAGTTCTTCCTTGGCCTCTTCAATCCCTGCCACATCAGCAAAAGTCACCCCTGTTTGTGCCTCCATCTGGAAGCGGGCGCGGGATTTACCAAAGTTGAGAATCTGCCCAGGGCCGCCGGGGGCATTGCTGACTCGTCGCAAAATCATCAGGAACAAACTCAGCAGCAAGAAGCCCAGTATCAAGTTAGAGATAACGCCGACAACCGCCCCCTCACTGCCTGAGGGTACCACCCGCACCGCCGTGTCATAACGGGCACTTGCTTTGCGCAGTAGTTCGACCAATTCAGGGTTGCGATCAAAGAGCCGCACCTCTTGGGAGGGAGATTGTTGTGGCTGATCTTTGCGGCGAAACTTGGCTAGGCGCTGCTCCTGATAGAGTTCGACAGAGCTGACTTCCCCAGCTTTAAGGGCATTGAGAAATTGACTGTAGGAAACGGTGTTGTTGTTGCTCGACTGGGCTAGACCAATGTTTGTGGGGGCTAACGAGAGACCCACGACTAAAGCCAATTGACTCAGCCGTTGGGAAAGGCGTTGAGCGTATTTCATCGGCACCCGTTTCCGAAATTCAGTTCTAATTTTCAGTTTAACAGTGATTTTTTTAGTTCCTTAGCGCCATAGATAAGACACAGCCAAGAATCATCCCCCTGAATATAAAATAGGACAGCATTCTCTTCAAAGCGCCCATGGGACTGATTGTACAAAAGTATGGCGGCACGTCCGTCGGCAGTGTCGAGCGCATCCAAGCCGTAGCCCGCAGGGTCAAAGCAACGGTGGCAGCGGGACATCAGGTGGTGGTGGTGGTTTCAGCCATGGGTAAAACCACAGATAGCTTGGTGCAACTGGCCTATGCCATTAGCGATCGCCCCAGTCAGCGGGAAATGGATATGCTGCTTTCAACGGGGGAGCAGGTTTCGATTGCCCTTTTGACAATGGCTCTCCATGCCTTGGGGGAACCCGCCATCTCCCTTACAGGTGCTCAAGTGGGAATTGTTACTGAACCTGCCCACACCCGTGCCCGCATTCTTCACATTGAGACCCAGCGCCTCGAACGGCACCTTAAAGAAGGACAGGTGGTGGTGGTGGCCGGCTTTCAGGGAATTACTGCCGCTGCCGACTTTGAAGTGACAACCCTGGGGCGCGGTGGTTCCGATACCTCTGCGGTGGCCATAGCGGCTGCTTTACAGGCAGATTGTTGCGAAATTTACACCGATGTGCCGGGCATTTTGACCACCGATCCACGACTAGTGCCCCATGCCCAACTGATGAGCGAAATTACCTGCGATGAGATGCTGGAGTTGGCTAGTCTAGGGGCAAAAGTCTTACACCCGCGCGCGGTAGAGATTGCCCGCAACTATGGTGTGGACTTAGTCGTGCGCTCCAGTTGGACTGATGAGCCTGGCACACGAGTAATTGCACCAGCCCGGCCACCGCGTCCTGTGGAAAATCTTGAACTGGGGAAACCCGTGGATGGGGTGGCGCTTGACACCAATCAGGCGAAGGTAGCCCTCCTGCGGCTAGCCGATCGCCCCGGGGTTGCAGCACAGCTTTTTGGCGAACTGGCGCAGCAAAACTTGGACGTGGATTTGATTATCCAATCAATTCACGAAGGGCAAACAAATGATATTGCCTTCACGGTACAAAAGAGTGTCCTCAAGCAGGCAGAAGCCGTTGCCATGGCCTTTTATCCCCGTTTGAATCCACGGGTCGAGGAGACTGATGTGCTTGTGGATGCCGATATTGCCAAGGTGAGTATTACGGGTGCGGGGATGATTGGCCGACCGGGGGTAGCGGCTCAGATGTTTTCAGCTCTGGCGGCGGCGGGGATTAACCTGCAAATGATCTCCACCTCGGAAGTAAATGTCAGTTGTACAGTGGCCGCAGCGGATGCAGGTCGAGCGATCGCCGTCCTCTCCCAAACCTTTGATGTCGAAGCAGCCGCCACGATCCCCCAAGAGGCTCCTGATTCCCCACCTGTGCGGGGTGTTGCCTTAGATACGAAGCAGGCACGGATTGCGATTCGGGATGTCCCCGATCGCCCCGGCATGGCAGCAGCAATTTTTCAGACCCTTGCGGATGCGGCCATTAGCGTAGATATGATTATCCAATCACAGCGATCGCGCTCCTTGGGGGGGGTAATCACCCGTGACATTGCTTTTACGGTGGCCTCTGCCGATGCTGAGCAAGCCATGGAACTTCTTAGAGGGGTTCAGGCCAAATTGGGCTACGGTGATATCCTTGTGGATAGAGCGATCGCCAAAGTGAGCATTGTGGGTGTGGGGATGATCCACCGTCCGGGCATTGCCGCGCAAATGTTTGCCGCCCTCGCTCGTGAGAACATCAACATTCAAATGATTGCCACCTCGGAAATTCGCGTTAGTTGTGTGGTGGCAGAATCCGAAGGGGTGCGGGCACTACAGGCGGTGCACACAGCCTTTGGTCTCGATGGTGAGGCCCCCGTCGCCATTCCCGATGTCGGCAAATAGTCCGCCCCCTTGGCAAATCGCCCTTGTGCTCGGTGTGGCTTCCACCGCTGCTGTACGGGTGCACTGGGGAGTTGCTGGTTTACCCAGCCATTCCTGAGGAACCACCATGGGATTGAGCATTTTCTTGGCCAGTGGTCGCACTTTAGCTCAGCGGCGGGAAGCCCTGCCCTTTCCCCAAGGGGAATCTTGCTGCTCAAAGTTTTGCTGACGCTGGGATAGCCGGGCTCAACCCCGCTGATACGTCATAGCACTGTCCGTTTACCCTCTCCCCCCGCAATCATCGTCATATCCCCTCCAACGGTTCTTTAATCTATCCCCCGCCTCGCCAGCCTACTGCTATTCCTTTACCCACTATGCCGGCCTATGTGCCAATCTCCATACCAAACAGCGACTCAAAGATTTAATGGCGGCCTTTGATAATCGTTTGGATCCGCTGGCGGAACTTCACCAGATGAATTTTGGCGCCACCTAATATTGATGGGGAAGGGGAAAGGCGAAGCTAAATGCCAAAATTCGAGAACTGGTGACTTGTCATATTCCCCCAAACCCGCGTCGGATTGGCGTCATCTCTGGGCGCTGGTTTTCCCGCTCAGCCGCCTATCGCATTCTTCAGCCCTTTGTCCAGGCTCTTCAAGAAACCTAGGAGGTTGTTTTATACTAGTAATTTTGAGATTGATGACTTCATCGGTGGTGCTGCTGTGGAGCCAGCGACAGCCGCTCAACATTACAGCAAACGCTTGATTCTCCTGCCCGGCTTGGGTCAAAGCTATATCCGTCCGCCATATCAGCCCCAATATCTTCCTTCTGCCACCCATCCACTGGCGATTAACTGTAGTTGGTATGTCCAAAAGGTGAATCCTCCGTTGCTACAACTCCTACGCGCGATCCTCAGCCAGACCCAGTGCCCCCTCTTGCGCGAGTACGTGGAGAAGGCATTGCAACTTGTAGAGGACGATGATTATCGCCAACAGCTCAGCCGGAAACCGCGGCAGAGGGATGGGGATCAGCTTCTTTGCCACGGCTCTGAGAACAAATTCTTTCGCCACGCCATTGACGACCTCATCGCCAATCACGATGCGCTCACAAATCTTCTTCCTGTGATCCTATCCTGATTGCTGGCAATGGCTGATCCCTTTGCCTGGTTAAAACCTGCGCTCAAAACCCTGCACCGCGCCCAGTGGTATCGCCAACCCCTTCTCAGCGGTGCGCCGAGCGCAGTGGTGGCTGTCGGTGAGTTGCCGCGTCCGTTGATTAACTTTTGCAGCAATGATTATTTGGGGCTTGCCAATCATCCCCAAGTGAAAGCAGCGGCCATGCAAGCCATTCACCAGTGGGGAACCGGGGCAACAGGTTCGCGGCTCCTCAGCGGCCAACGTCCCCTTCACCAGCAGTTAGAGCGGGCGATCGCCCAGTGGAAAGGCACAGAGGCAGCCTTGGTCTTTAGTTCGGGCACAGCAGCTAATCTCGGCACCATTCCTGCCCTTGTGGATCAGCGGGATCTGGTACTGGGGGATGCCTACAACCATGCCTGTCTCAAAAAAGGCGCCCGCCTCAGCCATGCTAAGTTCTACGAATACCCCCACAACGATGTCGCTGCCCTTGCCCAACTCCTAGAGAGTTATCGCTCCCAATACCGCCGTTGTCTCATCCTCACCGATGGCGTCTTCAGCATGGACGGGGACGTTGCTCCCCTGGATAGGATTTTGCAACTGGCGGAGGCCTATACAGCCATGGTGCTAGTGGACGATGCCCACGGCACAGGGGTGTTGGGAACTAACGGTGCCGGCACCTTAGCCGCCTTGGGGCAATCTAGCCCGACTGTCATTCAAATGGGTACCCTCAGCAAAGCCCTTGGCAGTTTGGGGGGATACATTGCTGGTTCCCAAGACCTGATCACCTATCTGCAACACCGCGCCAGCACGTGGATCTATAGCACTGGACTCTCAGCGGCGGATACCGCTGCTGCCCTTGCTGCCCTTGAGCAACTCCAAACAGACCCTTCCCTTCGTCAGACCCTACAGGAGCGCATTCAACAACTGGAAGAGGGACTGCAAAAATTGGGCTGCCCAGTTTTGCCCCATCCGCTACCGACCCCAATTTTTTGTCTGCCTGCGCCTGATCCAGCCACCGTCCTCCAATGGGGTCAGAAATTACAAGAGGCTGGATGTTGGGTGGCAGCGGTGCGGCCACCGACTGTGCCCTTTAGTCGTCTGCGCATCACCCTAAGAGCCGATCACACCCCTGAGCACATTGAGCAATTACTGGCAGCATTGGCTGTACTCCTAAAGTGCTGTTAAGAAGGGCTGACGACTCCCTTGGGGTTTGTCTAGGCTGGGAATAGTCCCGTGAAATCGGCAAACTGTGCCAAGGAGTGAGCAATGGTAACCATCTGGGTGAGCGAACAAATGGATCCCTCCGGTCTGCTTTATGCCTGTATTGCCTGTTGTGATGAAGCACAGGCGAAGGAGTGTGTGCAGTCCTTTGAGAAAAACTTGACGACGGAACAAAAAGCCGCTGGTTGGCAAGTGCGCCTGCGTACCGTAGCTTCCTGGGATGATGTTCCCATTACTGCCCTTAAGCTCTGCTAATCTTTTGGCTCAGCCCTGCATAGGAATCTTTGTGAAGCGATTAAGCCAGTGGGGACATTGCCCTGCCTGCACCTTTGCTATCATGGGTGCGATGTGTTGATCATTATCTTTTCCTTTGGAGGATGCCGCAGAATGGAGCTTGAAGCCCTGTTACTTGGTTTAGAACCACTCACCGTGCTTGCCCTTGGAGTTGGTGCTGTTGCCGTTGCCCCCGTTGTGGGTGCCGTTGACTCTATGACTGGTCACAACTTGGCAGAGCAAGCTCGCAATGCGGCAAAATCAGGCTTGATGTGGGCGTTTGAAGCCTATGAAAAGGCACAGACTGCTGTCGCCGAAGCCAGTGAGTCTTTCCAAGACTTGGTTGCCGAAGTCCGCTCAGAAATGATGGAGCAAAAAGCAGCGAAGGCTGCTGCCCCTGAGGAACCCCGTGAGGTAACCATCAGTTGAGGTTTGAATTGTCTGCTTGATCTAGATTCCCTGGGGTAGTTCTGCTGCCCCATCTTTTAATCAATTAGCGACCAGTGGGTGGAAAATAAATGACGGGAAAGACGCAACGGCGAATGATCTCTCCTGCAAAGCTGGGGATCGAGAGCTCCCAAATTTTACCCACGGAACCAGAGGAAACAACAATTCCATGGATGTCGCGATCGTAGGCAGCGAGTTGAGCTTCAACAACCGGGCTGCCAAAGCGGATTTCTGTTTCAACATTGAGGCCATAGCTCGTAAATTCCTGCTTTAGGTCGGCAAGAATTTTTTCAGCCTTTGGACGTTGCTCGCCAACTCCCAGTTCCCCTTTGCCCGCATCGCTGATAATCCAACAAAAGGTCAGTGAACCAATGCTGGCTTGCTCTGGCTTTTTCACGCCTTCTCGCAGTTTTTGGACAAGGTGTTGGGCGGAGGGGCTATGATCGTAGGGTACCAGTAGATGACGAAAGAGATTTTGGCAACGGAGGTTGAGTTCTGCGGTTGTCATCACCCACAACACTTGTGGGCGCAGAATCATCACTGGCACCTTAATCCGTTGCAGCACCTCAATCGTTGTACTGCCAAAGAGCTTTTCATCCAATAAACTGCGAATGGGGCGGCTGACCAGTACCAAGTCAATTTGATGTTTTTCAACAGCGTCAAGAATAGCATCGGCGGGGCGGCGGTTTTCGATAATCGCCTCTGCTTTGAGATCGGCTGGAACTTTTGTTGTGTCAACTTTGAGTAATTCGCGCACCTGCTGTAGTTTTTCTGCCCGCAGCCGGGGCTTATCGCCCTCCTCATTAATAGGGCGGGCATGGAGAAAGATTAATTTGCGAGCACCGGCTGCTTTCAGCGCCTCAAGGTAGTGGGTGAGTTTGGGGAGGCCATCATGGAGATCTGTTGAAATCAATATGTTCTTGAACATGCCAGTGCTCCCCAATACCAGACTCTAATTGCAGATTAGCTTAGGAAGGGGAACGGGCGCTACTAGGCTCCATATCATAGCCCAAGAAAATATTGGCCTCAGATCGAGAGTATGACCACTCATTCCAAAGGGATATTTTTTAAGTCATCGCCAAGGGCTTCGGGGGCTGCAAGGGCAACTTTTCGGAAAACTGCATCGTCAACTTTAACAGGAATCACTAGAATAAGAATGGATACAAGGTCATCATTTAATTCAAAAATGTATCCACTGCTACTAAGTCTCGCGCAAGCAAGGAGATTGTCTATCGTGATGCGATTTTCATTGAGATTTTTCTGGGATGTCGCACCTCGCTAAGGGCGATCGAAAGCGAGTCAGAGCCCTCCTTTTGCCATCAAATGCAGCGATAAATTTGCCTTTCTTAGGACGTTGTTTTAAGGGATTGAAACTGCCTTCTTAAATAAGGTGAGGAAGGGAATTTTTCGCTGCCAACTTCAAGGATTGAGTTGAGGTGTTGAGTTGATGACAATTTTTACGTTGGGACAACGCTTACTCCGCACAATTCTGTGGCCAGTACGGCAATGGCTAGAACATCTGGAAGTGCGCGATCGCCAGCTTGCCCATCGTCTATGCCGCTTGATCCCCGCCCAGTGTCCCTTTGAACGCGATGTTGTGGTTGCAAAATGGCATATTCACATTCCGCCCCTGTGCCACCTGAATCCCCTCTATGAGGAGTTGATGGCATTGCGTTACCGTGCTCTTTGCTACTTAGCAGATGAGTGCCATGAGGATATTAGTGCCTACTGTTAGACTCTAGGGGATGCGCTGGTGTGGCGATCGCTCATCTCCTTTTTGTGGCAGCAGCCGTGTCCCTGTTGCGGTCGGGTCAGTCCCAAAACAATCTGTAGGGATTGTGAGCGCCGCTTGAAAGCATGGGAAGTACAGCAGCGGCAACGCTACTGGCAGGGCAGTCTTCCCCTGTTTCCCTGGGGATACTATCAGCAAGACCTAAAACGGGCGATCGCCACTATGAAATACAACAACCACCCAGAACTGGGGGATCTTTTTGGCCAATGGCTGGCTCGCAGTTGGCTAGAAGCCAAAATGGCGCAGCACCTCCCCTTGCAGATTGTGCCCATCCCCCTTCATCGGGACAAATTGCAAAGCCGCGGTTTTAATCAAGCGGTGCGCATTGCCCAGGGCTTTTGTCGCGCCCTTGAGCTACCCTTTGCGCCGCAGGGGTTAATCCGCCAACGAGCAACCCAATCCATGTTTCAACTCTCCCTAAGAGAGCGGCAAGCCAACCTGGAGAATGCCTTCCATCTTGGCAAAGGTCTCCAACGGGAGCGCTGGTTGCTGCTGTGTGATGACATCTACACCACTGGTACTACTGCACAAACCGCGGCTGCGGTATTACGCGAAGCGGGATACAAGGTATTAGGAATCATTACCGTGGCCGTAGTTACGCCCAATCAACTGGCCGGCTCTACGGTAAAAGCAACCAGCATCAAGGCTTCCGTCCACTCCACAACAGCCCCGTAGGTATCCCCGGTGTGTCCTCCCAACTGCCACTGAAACCATGCAGGGATCAAAAGGATTAAGAGCAAGCCCAAAAGCAATTGCCCCAGGGGTATAGGCAGCAGGAAACCCAGTAACAGCCCCAGCAAACCACTGGGCCAAAAATCTCGGGGAAACCTACAACTGGCTTTATGGATTTGACCACTGCCTTGGAGTTTCAAATAGGGGTAGCGGGCGATCGCCCACACTTGACTCAAGCGTCCGCCAACCAAGACCCACAGGAGGACACTGCCCTGCTCTAAACTGCCCAAGGCCGCCACTTTTAGCAGCAGAATCACCATTGCGGCCATGACGCCAAAGGCACCCGTTCGACTATCTGCCATCACCTCCAGTCGTCGCTGGGGCTCTCTAACCGCTAAACCATCGGCAGTATCCATAGCGCCATCCAAGTGTAGTCCGCCGGTCAACACCAGCCAAAGGGCAACCAGCAAGACGCTGGCTACAAAGGGAGGAACTGGCAACAACCTGAGGAGCACCTGCGCCCCCCAGAGAATTCCCCCTAGGAGCAATCCCACCCAGGGACACCACTTGGCTGCCCCCGCCACCTGAATGGGCCAGTTAGGAGGAAGGGGCAAGCATGTATAAAAGGCGATCGCCCCCAGCCATTCCTGCCAAAGTGCCTTCATGGACGGGTTTGAATTTGCGCCACTGTCCGCTGCTCAGGTTGCAGCAACTGAGCTACCCGTTGAATATCGGCAGGAGTAATTGCCTCAATGGCCTCTAAACGGGCAAAGAGTTGCTGCCAGCCGCCCCCCTTGACTGCATACTCTGCCAAGAGCTTGGCCATGCCCTCATTGGACATTAGGTTCTGCAGCAGTTCCATGCGCAGTTGCGTTTTCACTCGATCCAGTTCTGCCGGAGGCACCGGGGTAGTTTGCAGGGCTCTGAGTTCTTCGGCAATGCCGGCGGCAAGGGCAGCTGTTGTTTGCCCCGGTGCGGGCGCCCCATAGATGAGAAAGCGATTGGGGTATTTATTGCCGGGAAAGCCCACATAAGCTTGGATATTGATGGCGAGTTTTTGCTCAAGGACAAGGGAACGGTAGAGACGGGACGTGCGACCGCCAGTGAGGAGGCGTGCCAAAATTTCATAGCTGAGGTAGGCGGCCTCTTTTAGGGGGGGGGCAGGGATAGGCTTCAAGATAAAGGGGTTGACTGGCCAATTCAAGGGTAATCTGCCGCGATGCCGTTTGCGGCGGTTCTGGGGGAATAGCTGTGATCTGAGCCTTACCTTTGGGATAGCGACCAAAATAAACCGTGGCTAATTTCCTGACTTCTTGGGGATCCACGTCTCCCACCAGCACCATCGTCATTTTGTCGGGGGTGTAATACTGGCGAAAAAAGCGTTCCACATCGGCACGGCGCAGATTTTCAATATCCTCGCGGTAGCCAATGACGGGGCGGCGATAGGGATGCTGACGAAAGGTGGTGGCCAAAAAGGCCTCAAAAAGTTGACCAGTGGGGGAGTTCTCCGTGCGCAGTCGCCGTTCCTCTAGAATTACTTCCTTTTCTTGATAGAAGTCGCGAAAGACTGGCTCCAAAAAGCGTTCCGACTCTAGGGACATCCACAGTTCCAATTTGTTGGCAGGAAAACTGTAGAAGTAACGGGTGGCATCGGCGGAGGTTGTTGCATTTAGACCCACCCCGCCGGCTTGCTGGACAATTTGGCCATACTGGTTGCGAATCACATAGCGATCAGCGGCCTGCTGCACAGCAACAAATTCCCTGAAAAGTGCTTCCCGCTGCTGCTCATCCCTAGTGGCCTGGAGCCGCTCAAAAAGGGCATCTAGTTGGGCGAGTTTCTTTTTTTCGGCAGCATAATTGGTGGTGCCAATGCGACGGGTGCCCTTAAAGGCTAAGTGTTCCAGATAGTGAGCCACTCCGGTCTGGCCGGCGGGTTCATCCACGCCCCCCACATCTACATAGGTAAGAAATGAAATAATTGGAGCCTGGTGCTGCTCCATTACAATAAAATGCATTCCATTGTCAAGGTAAAATTCACTGATTTGATCCATGGCGCGGTCAAGGTAGGGGCGAAGCGTTTGGGCATCGGCGGGCAAACAGAGGGCGATCGCCCCAAGGAAAAAGCAGAGAATCCAGAACCGAAGGTAAGTTTGCCAGACTTGCCAAGGATGTCGTTGCCGCATGAACAAACTCAATTAGCCTCCAGCCAATTCGCAGCAGCGTAAATCTCCACTACCAGGGGCACACTCAGGGGCACCGCCGTCGTCATCACCTCAGGAATGGTTATTTGCAGTTGCTCCCACGCCTCAGGGGTCATCTCTAACACCAATTCATCGTGGACTTGCAGCAACAGGCGCGCCCGCTCTGGGGAGAGCAAAGGTGCCAGCTTCACCATCGCACACTTGATAATATCGGCACTGGAGCTTGAATGGGGGCATTGGCTGCTGCCCGCAGGAGTCCCCGCTCGTAATTGCTCATCTTTAGTTTACTCAGATCCACCTCGGCTAGCGCCTCCAAGGGCTTGCCCCGCAGGGCTTGCAGTTCGCGACTCTCAAATGTAAAGTAGCGCCGCCGTCCCAAAAGGGTTTCCACATAGCCTTGGCTGAGGGCAAGGCGCTCCATTTGCCGCAAATAGTCAAAAACGCGCGGATAGCGCTCGTAAAATCGCTGAATAAAGACTTTGGCATCCGCTACACTCACCCCTGCTTCGCGGGCAAATCGCTGTGCTCCCATTCCGTAGATGACGCCAAAGTTAATAATTTTCCCCAAACGTCGCTCACTGGAACTAATTTCCGTTTTTTCCAAGAGAAACTGAGCGGTAAGACGATGGACATCTTCCCCTTTTTGATAGGCCGCCAGCAAGGCAGGTTCTTGACTGAGATGGGCAAGGATGCGCAACTCAATTTGCGAATAATCGGCTGCCACCATCAACCAGCCAGCTTCTGGAATAAAGGCGCGGCGAATTTGCCGACTAAACTCGGTGCGAATGGGGATATTTTGCAGATTGGGATTGGAGGAAGAAAGACGCCCCGTGGCTGTAACGGCTTGGTTAAAGTCCGTGTGAATGCGACCAGTGTCTGGACGCACAAGGGTTGGCAGCACATCCACATAGGTGGATTTGAGCTTGGCAAGGGTGCGATGGCTCAAAATCAGCTCAATTACGGGGTGGTCTCCCCGCAGTTTTTCGAGGGTAGCGGCGTCAGTGGCATAGCCCAGTTTAGTTTTATGGGTTTTTTTCGTATCCAGCCCTAATTTGCCAAAGAGCAGCTCACTCAGTTGCTTGGGGGAGGCCAAGTTAAAGGGTTGCCCCACAGCATCCCAGGCTTGTTGTTGCAATTGCGCCAGTTGTTGTTCTAGGGCTTGGGAGAGTTGCCGCAGATAGTCACTGTCAATGCGAATCCCGGTGGCTTCCATTTCCGCCAGAATCGGCTCAAGGGGCAATTCCACCTCTAGGAGCAGTTGCCGCAGGCGGGGGGTCAAGTCGGCCTCTAATTTTTCCTTGAGAAGATACGTGGTATGCACATCGAGGCCACAGTATTGCGCCACAATGGCGGGGGGCAGATCCGCAAGGGTTTGGTTTTTGCCGACTAGACTGCGGTAGGTTTGGGTCTGTAGGGGCAAATAGCGCTGGCACAGATCTTTAAGGTTGTGGCTGGCTTCGGGGTTAATTACATAACTTGCCAGCATTGTGTCAAACACCACGCCCCCTAATTGAATCCCCTGAAACCGCAAGACCAGGCGATCAAATTTGGCGTTTTGCAAGACTTTGGGGTAGCGATCGCCCTCCAGAAGGGGTCGCAAAGCAGCGAGGGTCTCTTGCAGAGGCAGGTTTTGACCCTCTTTGTGCCCCAAGGGCAGATAGGCCACCTGGTCAGGCGCTGTGCCCCAACAACAACCTAAGCCCACTAAAGTAGCATCGCGGGGATTCAAGGCCGTGGTTTCTGTGTCCCACGCCACGGGATGGTTCACGTCTGTACAGTTTTCTAATTGGCTGATTAGCCATTGCAGTTGCTCTGGCGTCTGAATGAGTTGCACCTGCAACGGATCAGGAGTAGCCGTCGGCGCAAAAAACCATGTTTCGTCGCCCTCGGTCTCCGCTGCGGGTAAGGTGCCCCCCAAGCGTAGGTGCCAGTCCTGAAGTTGCATCCGTAGGGCACGAAACTCCAAGTGATCCAGCAGGTCATCCAACGTCGGCCAATCAAAGGGACTCAGATGCAGTTCTTCTAGGGGGAGTTCCAAGGGCACATCCAAGACAATCTGGGCAAGATTGCGGGAGTGGCGGGCTTCGGCCTCTCCATTGAGGAGTTTGGTTCTCAGGCTTGGGGGCGTAATCTCGTTGATGTGGGCGTAGATCCCGTCTAGGGTAGAGTACTGATTGAGCAATTGCACAGCTGTTTTAGGGCCAATGCCCTTGATGCCGGGAATGCGATCGCTAGCATCGCCACAGAGGGCTTTATAGTCCACAATTTGCTCTGGCCAGACGCCTATCTTTTCTTTGACCTTGAGGGCATCAAAGGCTTCCAGACCCTGTTTGCGCTGGCTGATGGTATTCCCTAGGTACAAAACCTGTACTTGACCCTGGCGATCAATCAATTGAAAAAGGTCGCGATCACCACTGACGATGGACATTTGCCATCCTTGGGGACGCAGGCGATGAGCCACAGTGCCAATCACATCGTCCGCCTCATAGCCCGGCTGACTCAACAGAGGCAGACGCAGTGCCCGCAGCAACGCCTGCAAATTGGCAATATCGGCAATAAAGTCCTGCGGTGTTTCTGCCCGCCCCGCTTTGTAGTTTTCATCGGCTGTGTGGCGAAAGGTGGGTTCCCCCAAATCAAAGGCGATCGCTACATGATTTGCCTGCTGCTGATCCAAAATTTCCAGCAGGGTCTTAAGAAAGCCAAAACAAACACTGGTGGGAATCCCCGTGGAGGTGCGCAAGCCCCCCTCTCGCCCCTTACTAAAGGCGTAGTAAGCACGAAAGGCCAAGGAATGGCCATCAATGAGCAAGAGATTGGGGACAGACATGGAAGCGTGAACAGGACAGCTTTTCCATTATCAAAAAATTTGTTCCAAAACCCCACCCCTGAAGATGACAGTCTCTTAGCGGCTAAAGTCGCGGCGTTTTTGGCAAAAGGGCAAAGCTACCAGCATTGCCAAGATGAGAATGCTTTGATCTCGCCAATGGCGTTGTACTTCCACTGTAAACATATAGCCTTGGTCTCGCTGGAAGCGACTAATGATGCCTTGCGCTTCATTGATGGCGCGACTGCGCTGACGATTCCACTTGGAGTATTTCACTTCCCACTCATCCATTGCCTCCTGGTAGGCTTGTAGCCGTTGGAAATAGTCTTGGAGCGCCGCCGGATCACTGGGGGGATTCCCCGGAGACGCTGGCCGAGGCGGGGCGGGTTCATCACTTCGGGAACATACTTGGAGCGGATACCGGGGAAGTTGCAGGTCTTGAATAGGCCAGGACCATAGCAAAGACAAAAATCCCGTTGCATCTCCTCAGTCATTTTCTGCCGTTCCTCTTCTGGCTCGCGCCAACAGGGGTCATTGGCAATGTCATTCCCCATACCTGTGAGCTTTACCATGGCTTCAAAGGGCCACTTAATCACCGTCAGATGGTTAATCATCTGCCCTGGCAACCCAAAGGAAGAAACAGGCTGAATACCACCACTAAAGATAATTTGCGGCACTAAAAACATCAGCACGAGTAGGGGCACAATGTTCTGACTAGGGGCAAAGGCAGAGACGAGGAGTCCCATTGCCATGCCGCCAAAAATGGCAAGGGCAAGGGTGATGTACATAGCCAACGTAATTCCCCAATCCCCCGGTAAATTGACCGCCAATTTTGTTACCGCCAGGTAGGTGGCCGCCTGATAAAGGGCAAGCCCAAGGGCGATCGCCACCTTGGAGCCAATGTAGGGCAACAACCCCAGGCCAATCATCCGTTCGCGCCGATAAACTTCCACCTCCTTGACCAATTCCCGCATCGTTGTCATAGCACCAATCATGACGGCAATTAGACTAGTGACAAAAATCATTGTCAGAGCTTGACCCGCATTTCCCGTTTCTGGGTCGAAGAGATCCCGCCGCCAAGAGACAAAACTCAAACTCCCCAACAGGGGGGCAATTAAGAGAGTCAGCAGCAGGTTACTGCGATCTTGGCCAAGAATCGTCAGATTGCGGCGAGTAAGAATGAGAAATTGTTGCCAAGGGGAAATTTTAGACTTGGGTTCGCTGCTGCGACGGGATTTGCCCTTGGTGCGCCGTTGGGGTTCATCGGGCATGTGAGCCAGCACCTGCTGTCGCCCGACCACGTATTCCTGATAGAGGCGCGATCGCCGGTAGGCTTCTTCTAGTTCTGAAGATGTCGGCGCATTGGGGTTTTTCTCTTTATCTAAGGCACGGTAGATGCCCGAAAAGTCCTCGAGCTTGATACCACTAAAGCGATCGCCAAACGTAGCGCGGAAATAGGGTAACAGTTGATCAGGAGGACCAAAGTAGGCGAGCCGACCGCCCTCCACAAGATAGATCACCAAATCACACTCACGGATATTTTGGGTGGCGTGGGTAATCATAAGAATTGTGCGTCCCTGATCTGCCAACTGCCGCAGCAAAAACATCATGTCGGCTTCGGTGCCCGGATCCAAGCCAGAGGTAGCCTCATCAAGGAAGAAAAGACTGGGCTGCGTGAGCAATTCGGCACCAATACAGACCCGCCGCTGCTGACCGCCACTGAGACGGGAAATAGGTACATCGCGACGATGGTTCAGTCCCAATTCCGTTAACACCTCTGTGACCCGCCGTTGGCGTTCTGCTGGGGTTGTATCAGGGGGCATGCGGAGTTTTGCTGCATATTCCAGAGCTTGGGCAATTGTCAGCTCCTCGTGGATGATATTTTTCTGGGGCACATAGCCCAATTGCGCTTGAAAAGCCTGATAGTTGCGGTAGAAATTTGTGCCATTTACCAGTACCGTACCCGTCGTGGCTGGCTGCAGTCCGTTGAGGGCATCAAGGAGCGTCGATTTGCCGCTACCACTAGGACCAAGGATGGCCACAAACTCCTTGGGCAGGATGGACAGGGAAATGTTGTGGAGAATTTGCGTTCCCTTGCCCACCACCTTGTTAAGGTTGATGGCATCAAGGCGCAAATGACCCGATTCGGCATATTGGGTCAATGTTTCATCGACATTGAGAACTAGGCGATCGCTGCCAATGCGAATACTATCCCCCACCCGCAGCAGCGTCGGCTCCTCCACCTCATGGCCATTGACAAACGTGCCATTGCTAGACCCCAGATCGGTGAGCAGGAAATCTCCATTGCGGCGCTCGATTTTGGCATGGTGACGCGACACCGTTGGATGCTCAATCACTAGATCATTGGTTGGATCGCGGCCAATCCTGAACGTGTTGTATCCTGCCAGCGAAATCGTCTTCACAGGAACAGTGGGTGTGGCATCTGCCTCAGGAATAGCAAGTACAGTTGCCGTGCTGGTCAAACACAACTCTGTCGCGGCGCTAAAGGCAACGGCATGGCGCTCTGTGTCAATCTGATCGGGCAGCTGTTGCCCCACATAGGTCAGTGTGACAAATTCCGTCAGGGCATAACTCTCCCCTATCCCCAACTGCACATTCATTGCAGGTTGCGGATCACTGAGATCCACCACCTGCAAATGCTGATTCGTAAACCGTAATTTTAAGTGGCAGGGCAAGAGTTCAGGGCTATCCACCACCACATCGCAGGCGGGATGGGTTCCCAAAAGCGCCGTCTGCTCCTGTAGCCCCCAACATTGTCGCCACGTTTTGGTGCGCACTTCAATCACAGGGACTCCAGCGTCTTTGCTAGTCTCGATGGCACGGGGTTGATAGTCACGGTACTGCCAGATGAGGCGAAAGCGCACCGCAGAGTTTCCCAGCGTAATCAGGTCGCCATCTTCGAGGGGAATGGGAGTATTGGGCACAACTGGTTGGCCATTGAGATAGGTGCCCGCTTTACTGCCAAGATCAACCAGATGAACTTGCCCTTCTTGCCACCCAAAGACAGCATGGTAGCGGGACACAGAAATGTCATTGAGGACAATGTCATTATCGGGGGCACGGCCAATCTTGAGTCCGCTGGCGGGTAACTGGATGCCCTGCTCACTGACGGATTTGACCAGTTCTAACCACGCTGCTTGGGTCATGAGGTTGGCGCAAAAAGAGCTTGATGCCAGTCAGTTTACTGGATTCCTAGCCATCTGACAAAAGGTGTCCGTCAAAGGTCAATAGCCTTAGAAACCTGCATTTTCGGCCTATTGCGAGGAGGGTAAAGAAGGCGCCGGTAAGTAGCTCGCCACCTGTAACCATAGAAACTGTACCTGCTGCCAGAGGCGATCAGGGCCAATCCCGAAAAAGATTTGTAACAGGAAAACAATAAGGGCAATTTTAATCGCAGTACTGACAGTAACTTTGAGAACCTTGATCAGCCAGTGGAGCACAAACCAACTAATGGCGATCGCCCCCACGGTAATTAAAATTTCCGTTCCTGTCATCGCCGCACGAGAATATTCTGGCCGTGGGTGTCGGTACCGCAGGTCTCTAGGAGTTGATGTTCGATGGCCAAGCCATGGACTAAAGCCGTTGCCTCTGGGGTGGATTCCCACGGGTCGGGATTGCCGTAACAGTAGTAGGTTTCAACTCCATCAATTCCCCGTGCCACGGCGGCAGGGATCAATTGTTCAGCGGGCAGGCGATAGCGCATTGGGTGTGCCAAAATGGCCAAGCCCCCCGCTTCATGGAGTGCCGCAATCACCCGTTCTACCTGTGCCAAGTCTCCCTCTGGAGCACTTCCCATGGCATAGGGATGGAGCACAGGCGCATGGGGGTCAAACCCATAGCCAAGGATGTGTACCTCGGTGCCAAGAAGCTGAGCGGTAATTTCAATACCTGTGTACACTTGGGGGCGATCGCTCCCACGATAGGCCTCGACATAGGTGCGTGCTTGGAAGTATCCCTCAAGGGCGTGGTGGTCTGTAATGGCAAAGCCCTTAAGACCATGGATCATTGCCTGTTGCGCCACTTGCTGCGGTGTCAGTTGCCCATCGGAGCAGATGGTATGGAGATGAAAGTTATAGCGATAGGGACAACTGGTTGCTGTCAACGTGCGAAAGAGACCACGGAGAGTCTCAGCCTGCGTCACCATCAGTGCAGCAAGGGTCATAGGTATTACCAAATCTTACGCTCTTACGTCTCCAATATAAACTTTCTTTAAGCAACTAGGGATAAAGATTCCTAATAGGGCAATTTATGGCGTTCGATGACGTGTGCTAAGATACAATTTGGCTCGGAATCATGCGATCACAACGCCTAAACCTTGTCAGGTCCGGAAGGAAGCAGCAATACGGGATGCTTGTGATAGGCGTGATCTCCGGGTCACCCTCTGGAGAACTACTGACAACTCATGTCTGCCCCTGCTTTGAGCTTACCCCTCGATGACATTCGCTACGATGAGCGCGGCTTGGTGCCAGCCATTGTCCAAGATTACTTGGATGGAACAGTTTTAATGCTGGCATGGATGAATCGGGAATCGCTTCAGAAAACCCTTGAGACTGGGCGCACATGGTTTTGGAGTCGCTCACGGCAAGCTTTGTGGCCAAAGGGGGAAACGTCAGGCCATGTGCAGTGGGTAAAAAGCATTCGCTACGACTGCGATAGTGATGCCATACTGCTGAGTGTAGAACAGGTGGGAAATGTGGCCTGTCACACAGGGGAGCGCAGTTGTTTTCACCGCCACGGTTCCCAAGGAGAATCTATTGCTTCTCCCCCTGCGGATACCCTCTCCCAAATATACGAAGTGATTTGTCAGCGGCAGGCTGTTCCCCAAGCCGAATCCTACACCTGTAGCCTTCTTGCGGGCGGAGACAACAAAATTCTCAAGAAGTTGGGGGAAGAAACTACAGAAGTAGTGATGGCCTGTAAGGACAATATTCCGCAGGCGATCGCCAGTGAAGTAGCGGACTTGTTTTACCACACACTAGTGGCGCTTGCCTACCACGGCGTGTCCCTACGGCAAGTGTATGAGCAGCTACAGTTGCGGCGGCGCTAGAGGTGGGGTAATCTTGTAACAATTTTGTAACTCTTCGTTAAAAATTATTACACTGGGATATAGGCTCTCCCTTGCAGGTTTCAGCATGGCCAAACGCGTTGTTGTCATTGGTGGCGGCATTGGCGGCTTAACAACGGCAGCCTTGCTGGCGCAGCGCGGCTATCGCGTTCAGCTTTTTGAGCAGGCAGCCCAACTGGGGGGCTGTGCCTCAACCTTTCAGCGGCGCGGGTTTACCTTTGATGTTGGCGCAACCCAAGTGGCTGGCCTAGAGCCGGGGGGAATTCATGCGGAAATTTTTGCTGCGCTGCAGCTGCCTCCGCCGCCCGCTACCCCCTGTGACCCTGCCTGTGCCGTCTATTTGCCGGGGGAAACGACGCCTATTAACGTTTGGCGCAGTCGCGATCGCTGGCAACTGGAACGTCAACGCCACTTTCCCCACAGTGAGCGATTTTGGCAAGGCCTAGAACAGCTTTTTGCCATCAGTTGGCGATTCCAGCAGCGACAGCCCATTTTGCCCCCCCCGCAACGGTTTTGATCTGTGGCAACTGCTCCAAGCCCTGCGAGCGGATACACTCCTCACGGTGCCCTTGAGCCTGATGACGGTGACCGATTGGATGACTCTCTGTGGGGTGGGGGGCGATCGCCGGCTGCGGCAATTTCTCGATTTGCAACTCAAGCTCTACTCCCAAGTGGATGCCAGTGAGACGGCACTGCTCTATGCCGCCACTGCCCTGTGTCTGTCTCAAGAACCCCATGGCCTCTACCATCTCCACGGCAGCATGCAAGTTCTCAGTGATCTGCTGGCCGCTGCCCTAGGGCGCGATGGTGGTCAAATCTACACCCGCCATCTAGTGCGGCGCATTCAGGTCGAGCGGGGGCGTGCTGTCGCCGTGCAGGTGGAAAACCTCAAAACAAAAACCCTTCAGCGCGTTGAAGCGGATCACATTGTGGCCAACGTCCCTGCCCAAAACCTACTCCAACTCCTAGGCGATGCCATTCCCCCTGGCTATGCCCGCCGCCTGAAAACCCTGCCGCCGGCCTCAGGTGCGTTTGTCATTTACCTTGGCGTTAAGGAAGCCGCTATTCCCGAAGCTTGCCCTGCCCATCTGCAGTTTCTCTACGATCCTGAAGGCCCCATTGGCGAAAATAACTCCCTGTTTGTTTCTGTGAGTCAGCCAGAGGATGGGCGTGCTCCCAGCGGCTATCGAACTCTGATTGCCTCTAGCTTTACTGAACCAAACTTCTGGCGTCAGCCCGACCTAGACTACGCCGCCACCAAGGCGCAATACACACAAACGGCTCTAAAGCGCCTCAGCCAATTCTTTGATCTGCGGCCTGAGCACATAGTTCACTGTGAAGCGGCTACGCCCCGCACCTTCTGGCGCTATACCGCACGCCTTGATGGCATTGTTGGCGGCATTGGTCAACGCCTGAGTACCTTTGGCCCTTTTGGTCTGGCAACCCGC
>DVDZ01000130.1 GCA_015296025.1 Thermosynechococcus sp. M46_R2017_013 | reverse complement strand
AAACGGAAGCATAGCAGCTCAGAGAGAGTTGTTTTCCTGTAGATTCTACAGTGATAACGTTAACCAGTAAGCTGCTGTGGCAAGAGGGATATCATCAAGTAAAGCTACTGAATGGGTTCAGTATCACAGAGAACTTGACGAGTAAGCAGTCAGGCATGACCTGAGCTTTCAAGAGGAAGTGATAGAAATGATCCCTGAGAATGCTATAGCGATAATGGATAGAGGCTTTGCAAGCTGGAAGTTTCTAGATCGGTTATGTGAAGCAAAGAAAGCATTTGTTGCGCGCATCAAGAACAATATAAAAACGGAGCTTAGTCACGGTCGGTATTGAGTGGTTCATTTTTGTGATACTGATAGCAAGGCAGAGTTTCGGATAGTGACGAACCTCTGGAGTCTGAAGGATGAGGAAGTGGCTGAGCTGTATCGACAACGATGGGCGATTGAGAATTTTTGGAAATTTCTGAAAATGCATTTATCGTTGGAGCGATTGATGACGAAGAGTTTGAATGGGATTGTCAACCAAATATACATGGTCTTGATTGCGTATTTAATTGCGTATTTAATTTTAGAGCTAGTAGAAATACCGGAATACTTTGGGAAGAAACTATTGGATAAGTTGAGATATTTGCAACTAGAACTCAGTCGGCGATGTTCAATAGTGCATTGGAGCTTTGATTGTCAGCCAGAGCTACTTGTGGCTTAAAGTGTTAGGTTTTGTTACAGGATTCAACACTTCTGGATGGCCGCTTGTCTGTGCGGCTCACCCATGCTCAACTTTCCCACTCTACTGGCATGACTCGCGCACGGTAACCCGCTTGCTACATCAACTGGTTCAGCAGCAGCGCCTCTACTGGGGGCGCGATCGCCACCTGTCCCCTAGAAAGACTCACCCAGCAATAGAGTAAAGCAGGTTTTAATGTAGTTTAGCCAAGAGCACTTCTTCAATTTCCTGCCGTAGGGGGTCTGGTTCAATATCGGCTAGTTGCTCAAGGGCAAAGGCCTTCACCAGTAGATCGCGGGCTTGGTGCTCATCAAGGCCACGACTGCGCAGATAGAAGATATCCTCG
>DVDZ01000027.1 GCA_015296025.1 Thermosynechococcus sp. M46_R2017_013 | reverse complement strand
CTGAAACTGAGCATGGGTTGCTTGGATAGAGGTTTGATGTTGCTTCAAAAGGTGAAGTCGAGGTGATATTAAAATCACCAGTGCTATCGACAATGTAAATATCTGTTGGATCAAGCAGAAGTGTTCCTACGGTGCCGTTGAGGGCAGTGGTATCGACTCTTCCTTGAAAATCAAGATATTGTTTGCCAGAAACTTCGACAAAGCCACCGTTACCGCTAAGGGCACCCCCACGTGCACTTATTTGACCGTAAAAACGAGTGCTGTTGTTTGCCCAGTTGATAATCGTCCCGCCATTCCCCTGATTGAGGGCATCAGCATTGAGGAAAGTCCCACCATTAAGGAAAAGATTTTCTGCATTGAAACTACGATCTAAGCGATTTGTTCCTATTGTTCCCCCCAGGTAATCACCACCAAGCAGAATAGTGCCACCCCCTGTGTTACCCGCAGCAGTGAGTCGGGTATTGATGAGGGCAATATTACTGCCTTGACCAGCAACGGTGATTTTCCCCCCTGAGCCTGTGGCATTACTCACATCAATGGCACCGCCAATGACCGCTGTATTCGTGGTGAGGGGAATCTTGGTGCTATCGTGAACTAAGCGAATGGTGCCATCTGCATTTTGAATCACACTATTGACGGCGGGATAGCCATTGCCTCCTGTAAGTAACGTGGGTAGATCAGTTGGTTGAAGGATACCTGCGGCGGGTAATCGCTCTTGAGGAATTTCAAGACTGAGCAGCATTCCCGCTTGGGAAACCCTCACCAGACCTGATTCAGGCACTGCGACAACATTTACCGTACCCCCCGCTGCCCCAAGGTACCCGTGTTAATGACCTGATGTGCCATCAGTGTCAGGGATTGACCGGCATTAACCCTCAGGTTGCCTTCATTGATCAAAATCCCTTTATTGGCAAATTCAAAGCCGAGGGGAGAGCCATTGAGCTGGGTGTAAGAGTTTGGGCGATTGAGATCAAAGACACCACTACCAAAGTGAACTCGCTGCGCTGTTGAGGCATGGAAGGCTGCTGGCAGACTTAAGTAGGCATTCGAGCCAAAGACAATACCTGCAGGATTGAGGAGATAGAGGTTGCTGTTGCCCCCTGTGACTTGGAGCAAACCATTGATATAGCTGGCACGACCACTATTGACGCCAGCTAGAATGTTATGGATTTGTGGCGTAGAAAGAAAGTTGGCGGTTTGTCCCTGCTGGATATTGAAGTCACGGAAGAGGTGAAAGAGGTTTCGACCATCCCCTGAAAGTTGTCCACCGCTAATGTTGAACTGATTGTTGATGGTTTCTACGGTTGTGCCAGTGGTATTGGGAGCAGCGGTGATTTGGGCCAGTGCGGGGGCAGCGAGAAAAGAGGTAAGGCCAATAAGGCTGATCACACTATGGGAAAACACACTTGTTAAAAATGAGGAGGCCATACGACTTTTTGTGAAAAGAGTTTGATGCTAAAGATCGTTTTATCCTCAGGGACTCTTTTATATCTGGCCAAGGAAATGTGCCACTTGACGAAGTGTCTATTCTAGGTCTTCCCTAAAATAGGGTGCTTAAAATAGAGCGCAACTTGAAGCGAAGAGCGATCGCTGTCAGGTTATCGTGGCCGTTAACCTGATTTCCCATATCAATCAGTTTATGGAGCGACTGACTGAGGGGGATGCTAAAGTCAAGCATCGGGACTAAGTGGCTAATAATATGGGTTTCGAGGCAGCGATTATCGGAGAGGCCATCGGAGCAAAGTAAAACCAGCGTATCTTCTTCGATGTCTAGGTCAATCACTTCCGGGTCAATGGCCTCATTGTTGCGAGGGCCGAGGGCTTGGGTAAGTTGGTAGGCATCGGGGCGGCCATAGGCAATTTCTGGTTCGACCCCCTGCTGGATCAGACGTTGACCCACTTCGTGATCTGTAGTCAGTTGTTGCAGTCCTTGGCGTTTAGTAAAGCGGTAAATGCGACTGTCTCCAACATGACCAAGGCGAAGATGGTAGTTTTGGACTAACGCCATCACTAGCGTTGTGCCCATACGGCCACTCCCTGTTTTTGCTTTTTGATCATTGGCAGCAAAAATGACCTCGTTAGCACGGTAAATCGCGTTGCGTACCTCCTCAGCACTAGGAAGTTCTCCCTGCCATGGCCAAGTCTGCTCGAAGTAGTCATGAACGGTTTTCGCGGCCAATGAACTGGCAACTTCTCCTTCGGCGTGCCCCCCCATGCCGTCACAGAGGACATAGACCCCCTGAACCTCTAGTTGTTGACCGTTGGGAGTCATGCACACCTGCTGCCGATGATTGATGAGATAAAAATCCTCGTTGTGGTGGCGATCGCGCCCACTATCGGTGTGGGCGGCAATATCTACTTGAACCAGTTGTCGCGGCAAAAGGGCAGTTGGCGCATCCTCAATTGCAGTGTGATCTTCCTCCACTGAAAGGGTGATGTCTGGCAGTTCATCAATCAAATCACCCGTACTTTCGCTTAGCTCCTCCTCAAAGTCTGGCAGGGGTTCACTACGCAGGGTGGAGGCAAAGGAGTCGAGTAACATTTGAATTTCTGAAATTTTCTCTAGAGGAGCTGTACTCAAGGAAACCAAGAGGGGCATAAAAACCGCTTGGCGGCGATTAGAGGCATGGCCAAATAACTCCTGCCAAATACTAACAAGACTCAGGGGTGGCGTGGGTCGTTCAAAGGTTTCCACTAAGGGCAAGGTGAAGTCCAGTTGATGCAGCCGCAGTTGAGCGTCAGAGTTGACGGCTAAGTTCTTTACTGTGAGCAAGGAATAATGGCAGTGCCACCGTTCTAAGATTTTCCAGAGGTCAATCATGTCCTCTAGGTACTGGAAAATTTGCTCATCAGAAATGTTGTCGTCTTGCCAAACATCCTGTAGAGGGCGAGCAGTGTGATTGTAGTCGAGAATAATGCCGTGGCAATAGCTGGCCGGCAAGTTGCTTGTGGAAACAGTATCTAGCCACGCATCGTGGATGGCCGGAATAGTTTCGGGATAGACAAGGTGCAAGGCAAGGTAGGCGATCGCCACCGCACTAAGGCTGGGGTATTGCGATTGCAGATGGGGAATAACCACACTGGGGTCGAGAATATTTAGCTCCTGTGCCCAGTCCTGAGCTGTTTCCCGCAGGGTTTCTAGCAGTGTTGGTTCCTCAGGCTGTAGATCCTGTACCAATTGGGGCAAATCACAGGCGTAACGGTGATCCCAGCGTTGATAGCGGTGCTGTGGATCAAAAAAGGCAGCGGCGTTGGGAGGATGGGTGTCCTGCTCAAACACTGTTCCCTTAAAGTTGTGGTTAGGGACAGCTAAAATGGGGTGATCAGTATAGGCAGGATAGAGGACACCCCACCAAAGTTTGAGGTTTTGATCAGTTTGCGCAGTAGGCATTAGAGCAGGTGAGTCAGCAAAGACGGCACAGCAACGACCACACCTTGCGGTATGGGAGGGGTATCCCCTATTGTATAGCGATCGCCCTCGGACAGTCCTTTTCTATATCCTGTTGCTGTTTTTTATACCTATTCCTCAGCCATCACCATCAAAGGAAATGATTTTGGCAACAGTGTTGCCGACACCTGACCTGTTACGGGTTGATGCAAACGGATTAACTGTGCCAAGGTTGACTTCAGTTGGGTGCGCGGCACAATCACATCAACAAAGCCACATTTTTGAACAAATTCAGCGGTTTGGAAGTCATCGGGAAGTTTCTCCCGCAGCGTTTGCTCAATAACCCGCCGTCCCGCAAAGGCGATCGTTGCTTTTGGCTCGGCAATAATAATATCCCCCAACATGGCAAAGCTAGCGGTCACACCTCCAGCAGTTGGGTGTGTCAAAACAGCGATATAGAGTAGGCCAGCACTGCGATGACGCTCAAGGGCAGCAGCAGTTTTAGCCATTTGCACCAAGCTGAGCATCCCTTCCTGCATGCGGGCACCCCCAGAGGCGCAAACAATCACAAGGGGAATATGCTCCCAAGTCGCGCGTTCGATCAGGCGAGTAATTTTTTCACCGACGACGCTGCCCATACTACCACCCATGAAGGCAAAGTCCATTACCCCTAGGGCAATCGGTAGCCCCTCCAGTTGGCCAAGACCAGTTTGTACGGCATCCTTAAGACCGGTTTTCTCTTGATACTCCCGCAGGCGATCGCTATAGGGCTTGCGATCCTTGAATTGCAAGGGGTCACAGCTCACCAGATTTTCGTCTAAGGGACGCCACGTGTGCGGGTCAATGAGTTGTTGGATGCGCTCACTGCTGCTGACGCGGTGGTGATGGCCACACTCCGGGCACACCAGTTGATGGCTATGCAGATCCTTGCTGTAGATCATCACGCCACAGGCTTCGCACTTAGTCCAGAGACCATCGGCTATTTCTCGCTCTGGCTGCATGGGCGTTAAGGCAGTTTCTTTACGGCGATTTGCAAACCAATCAAATATAGACATTGTGGAAAATTCCCTTTGACGTTCAGTTCTCAAATAGCGCGTTTGTATGGGTCTCTCCCAGGAGTGTTCACTAAGAATAATTACTTATCATCCCACTTTGTTGCATTTTTGCAATATATCGCACAAGTTTGAGAAAGTATGCAGAAGGCTGGGGGTGGATCACCGACCCAAGGGGGAAGTTCGGTGTCACAATAGGAAAGAAGTTGACAGTTTGCAGCGTAGCACTGGGTTGAATCTATGTCCATGGTTGCAGTTGTGGTGGCGATCGCTATCTTAGGAGTTCTGATTTTTGTTCATGAATGGGGGCACTTCATCGCTGCCCGCAGCCAAGGCATTCATGTCAACCGCTTTTCCATTGGCTTTGGTCCTATTCTTTGGAAGTTTCAGGGCAAGGACACCGAGTATGCCCTGCGCCTAATTCCCTTAGGTGGCTATGTAGGCTTTCCAGACGATGACCCCAATAGTGACGTTCCCGCTAACGATCCCAATCTCTTGAGCAACCGTCCAGTCTTAGACCGCGCCATTGTTATTAGTGCAGGGGTGATTGCCAATTTAGTTTTTGCCTATTTGCTATTACTCGTGCAAGTCGGTGTCATGGGGATTAGTCAGGCCACGTACTATGAGGGGGTGCTCATTCCAGCTCTTGTCCCCGAAAGTAGTCTTGTGGCCACTAAAGCAGGCATCCAGCCGGGGGATTTAGTTTTAGCTGTGGATGGCCAGCCCCTAGGCGCTGATGTCAATAGCTTGCCAAACCTGATGCGAGCCATTCAGCAGCATCCGCAGCAACCCCTGACACTGACAATTGAACGGCAAGGTGACATCCGGGAGATCACGGTTACGCCAGAGGTGAGTGAGGACGGCCAAGCCCGAATTGGCGTTCAATTAGCCCCCCATGCCGATATTCACCGTGAACACACCTTAAACCCCATTAAACTAATTACAGCGGCAGCGGCGGAGTTTCAGCGGGTGATTGTGCTCACCTTAGATGGGTTTCGGGAAATTTTCCAACACTTTGATCAAGCCGCTCAACAGGTCTCTGGACCAGTGGCGATCGTGGCTATGGGCGCGGATATTGCCCGCTCCAATGCTGAACAGCTCTTTACGTTTACGGCTTTGATCAGCATTAACCTTGCCATCATCAACATCCTGCCCTTTCCAGCCCTTGACGGCGGTCAACTGCTCTTTTTATTGGTGGAAGCCCTGCGGGGTCGGCCCTTACCCAATCGCATCCAAGAGGGCGTCATGCAAACGGGGCTGGTGTTGCTCCTTGGATTAGGGATGTTTCTGATTGTTCGTGATACCGTGAATCTCACAGGCTTGGGCTGGGTGCAACAACTTTTTTAAGTTATGGCTATTACTCGTCGCCTCTGTGCCAAGCAACAACGGGCACTGGAAATTCTCACCCGTCTTAAACGCCTCTATCCCGATGCCACCTGTAGCCTTAACTTTGCCAATCCGTTACAACTGCTGGTGGCCACCATTCTCTCTGCCCAGTGTACCGATGAACGGGTGAATCAAGTCACACCGGCGCTGTTTGCTCGTTATCGCGATGCCAAGGACTTTGCCATGGCTGATTTAGCGGAGCTAGAACAGTACATCAAATCCACTGGCTTTTATCGCAACAAAGCCCGCCATATTCAAGGAGCCTGTCGCCGCATTGTCGAAGTCTATGGGGGACAAGTGCCCAAGGTGATGGAGGATCTGCTGTCGCTGCCGGGGGTGGCTCGGAAAACTGCCAATGTGGTTCTTGCCCACGGCTACGGCATTTTGGGGGGAGTTACTGTGGATACCCATGTCAAGCGGCTGAGTCGGCGCTTGGGTCTGACTCAAGAAACAGATCCTGTGAAAATTGAGCGAGACTTAATGCGCCTGATCCCCCAACCCGATTGGGAAAACTGGTCAATTCGCTTGATTTACCATGGCCGCGCGGTTTGTCAAGCACGTCAACCCCAGTGTGAAGCCTGTGAACTCATTGATTTGTGTGCCACGGGCAAGAAGCTCATACCCAAGTCATAGGGGATTGTAGGTGATCTACCACGTGCGGGGCTGAAACTGGGCATCGTTGAGAATGGTCACCCCATCTCCCGACTGCGCCAATACAAACAACCCCTGCCGATAGGCATAGCGAGCCACCTCAGGCGGCACAATCATCCCCGCTACCGCTCCCAAAAGTTTGGTACTGCGATACTGATGAGCCAAACGGCGAAATTTGCCAATCCGCTCTACGTGTTCGTCCACATCCCCTTGGCTGAGTTTGGTTTTCACCTCAACGAGAACGGCTTCATCGCTGTTGACAACCAACAGGTCAATTTCTAGGCTCTCGTTCCCATCTTGGAGAATGACATCGCTGTAAAGTTGAGAGACGGCAATTCCCCGATTCTGAAATAAGCGCAACACTGCTGGGCGTACCTGCCATTCCACAAATTCGCCAAGGCGATTGCCCAGTTTGCCAAGTTGCTGGTTGAGCTGACGCGCTTCTTCTCGCAGCAGCCGCTCAGTTGTTTGAAATCGGCGGTCGGTCTCTTGGAATCGGCGGTCAGTCTCCTGAAACCGCCGCTCAGTTTCTTGAA
>DVDZ01000105.1 GCA_015296025.1 Thermosynechococcus sp. M46_R2017_013 | reverse complement strand
AGTTGTTTCTACTGTCGGTGGAGGACAGCCCAGAACCGGATACAGAGCTAGAAGCAGCGATCGCCGAATTTTTAAATCGAGCGAAGGAAGCCTTTGCCCAACATGCGATTGTGGCGGAAACACTGCTGCGGCGCGGCAAACCTGCTTTTGTGATTTGTGATGTGGCCGATGAGATCAATGCCAATTTGATTATTATGGGCTGTCGGGGAACAGGTCTTACGCCGGAGGGGTTCCAAGAAAGTGTCAGCAGCCGTGTGATTAACTTGGCGCCCTGTCCGGTCTTGGTGGTGCCCTAAGTGGTGCGCAACTCAATCTTGCGGCGCTTAAAGTTTTGTCACAGGCAGTCTCCCCCTTGGGGCGATCGCCGATGATCAAAGAATGTGTTGTCTTGTGGTTGATCTGCATGCTTGATTCAACAGAGGTTACTTCCGCTGCTTTTTCCCCTGCTACCGATCAACTGCAAGCTTTGGGGGTATATGTTACAATCCATGGCCATTTCTACCAGCCCCCCCGCGAAAATCCCTATCTCAATGCCATTGAACACCAGCCCAGTGCCCAGCCATTCCACGATTGGAACGAGCGGATTTACTACGAGTGCTATCGCCCCAATGCCTTTGCCCGTATTTTGAACGATCGCGGTGAGGTCATTGACATTGTCAATAACTTTGAATACCTGAGCTTTAATATTGGCCCGACTCTCTTTAGTTGGCTTGAACGCTACGATCTGGAGGTCTATCAACGGATTATTGAGGCCGATCGCCACAGTTGTCAGCGCTTCAATGGCCATGGCAACGCGATCGCCCAAGTCTATAACCATATGATTTTGCCCTTGGCCAACTATCGCGATAAACTCACACAAATTCGTTGGGGCAAAGCCGACTTTCGGCGGCGGTTTGGCCGAGAACCAGAGGGGATGTGGCTTGCGGAAACCGCGATTGATGATGAAACTGTAGCTGCCCTGATTCAGGAGGGGATTCGCTTCACGATTTTGGCACCTTCCCAAGCCCAACGCTGTCGTCCTATCCTCGCTGATGGTGACAGCGAGTGGATTGAAGTCAGCGGCAGCCAAATTGATCCGACACGCCCCTATCGCTGCTATTTACCGGGGGGCGATCGCCAGCGCGATTACCTAGACATTTTCTTCTACGATGGCCCCATTTCGCGGGACATCGGCTTTAGTGACTTGCTCACAAGCTCACAATTTCTAGCAGGACGGTTGGGGCAGGCAGTGCGCGGTGATCATCGCCCCAGTCAAATTATTGCCGTTGCTACCGACGGTGAGACCTTTGGCCATCACAAATATGGCGGCGAAAAGACCCTCGCCTATGCCTTTAAGGTGGAATTTCCCCAGCGGGGCTGGCAAATCACCAACTTTGCCTATTACCTGAGCCTGTTTCCACCCACATGGGAGGTAGAACTTAAACCGGTTACCGCTTGGAGTTGTGCCCATGGCGTGGATCGCTGGCAGGACAATTGTGGCTGCGGTGGCGGTGGCGAGTGGCATCAGCTTTGGCGACGCCCATTGCGGAATGCGCTGAACTGGCTGCGGGATGAGCTAATTGACCTCTATGAAACCCTGGGGGGCGAGCTATTTCAGGAGGTTTGGGCTGCCCGCGACGCCTATATTCAGGTGATGGGCGATCGCTCCCCAGAAACCCTGCACCGCTTTTTGGCGCAACATCAACGCCGTCCCCTGAGTCAAAGCGAACAAATTGATGCCCTACGCCTGCTGGAGATGCAGCACCATGCCCTGCTGATGTTTACCAGTTGTGGTTGGTTCTTTGATGAACTCTCACGGCCTGAGGGGGTACAAATTCTCCGCTATGCGGCACGGGCGATCGAGCTTGCAGGGGATGTTGCCGGTGTGCAGTTGGAACCCGAGTTTGTTGAACGTCTGGCAGCCGCCCCCAGCAATGTGCCGCAGTTTGGCAATGGGGCAGGGGTCTATTACCAGTTGGTGAAAACAGCTCAAATTAGCTTGCAGCAGGTGGCCGCCCACTATGCCATGAGTTCCCTCTTTAATAGCTACCCCCGCCAACATCAGCTCTACTGCTATGAGATTGAGCAGGGGGATTATCATCTACAACGCATGGGCAGCCTGACATTGGCGATCGGCCAGATTCAACTCACTTCAACGATTACAACCGAGTCACAACTGCTGATCTTTGCTGTCTTGCATTTGGGGGGCTGGGATTTCCACTGTGCGATTCAACCCTTCCAAGGGCGGCGCGAATATAGCCAAATTAAAACCCATCTCCTGCAAGTTTTCCAACAGGGCAGTGCGGCGCGGGTGGTTATGGCAATTACGGAACGCTTTGGGGGGGTGGCCTACAGCTTGGACGATCTCTTTGCAGAGGAACGACATCGCCTCATGGGTGTGCTGGCACGGGAAACCCTCACCCGCTTGGATCAGCTTTATACCCAAGTCTATCGCGATAACTATGGGATTCTCATGGGGTTTCAGCGGGATGGCCTGAGTGTGCCCCAAGAATTGCAGGTCGCGGCAGCGGTGGCTTTGACCCATCGGGCTATTAGCCATTTGCGGAGTTTAGAGCAAGACCTCAGCGATCTTGGTGATTTGCCCTTGACAGATCTGCAAAGCCATTTAGCAGAACTGACAGCGATCGCCCGCGAAGCGCGGTTGTTGGGCTGCCATCTTAGTCTTCAGGAGCAACAGCGGCGCCTCGAACAGCAAATTAGCACCGGATTGCGTTACCTTGCCCATCACCTCAGCAGTGATACCCTTAGCCAGTTGAGTCCGCTGCTTCAAGACTTGATTACAATTGGGGATGCTTTAGGTTTGCACCTGAATTTGGATCGGGCACAGGAGCAGCTTTATACCCTCATAGGTGAACTACGCCAGAATGGCATGCACCTTACCGAGGGCGATCGCCGTCACCTACAAACCTTAGCCACTCGCCTCAAGGTTGATCCCCACCTATTGGTTGCCCTCTCTTCCTGAGGAAGAACGCCGGCTCCCTCCAGTACAAATCCAAAAAGAAGGTCGTCCCCGGAGGGCGGCGGAGGGGCGATCGCAAGCATGGCTGAGCGGCACATCAGCGCGTTCCTAGTACTCGATTTCCAGCAGATGAAGAAAGTTGCCTCTGGCAAGACCAAACCAGTCTCTCGCTTCGCTAAAGTCAGCAAGCCAACTGTATTACTGACATCTTCCCCGTCCTGAAGGCCAAAGATGCCTACAGCGCTCAGGCGCAGCATTGAGCTGCTCACTTCACAGGCCATCTGGGCGTGTCTCCCCCTTAGTCTTAATCCATTAATTGCGCACCCGCAAGACCCGGTTCCGGCGTAGCTAAACCAAAACCCAAAGACGGCGGCGCTTGCTGCGCACAGGGTCAACTTGGGTATGATCCAAAAAGTGTGTGAGGAGTGCGTATGTCGTTAACGTCGCCAGAAATGGCGCAGGCAAAAGCTGCCGCTGTGGCGCCCCTAACCTCTGAACAAGGACTGATTCCGCGGGTATTGCAACCGGCGTTGCGTTGGTGGCTAGCCTCCCAGTTGGAGCAGGCAACGGAATTGGCAATTGAAATTCAAGGGGGCGATCGCCAGATTCTGCGGGGGTATTTACCCCATGTGCGCGTTGCCGCCGCTAGGGCGAATTATCGCGGCATTCAATTGCGCCATGCCGTAGTCCAGGCGGAACAGATTCAGATAAATCTAGGACAGGTGTTGCGAGGGAAACCCCTCAAACTGTTGGCAGCAGTGCCCGTGCATGGGGAACTGGTTCTCAGCCAAGAGGATCTCAGCGCCTCCTTGGGAGCGCCCCTGCTGCAATCCGGCCTGCGGGAACTGCTGAAACTCTTGGATCAGCGGGGCTTAGGCAAAGCAGGGGTCAATCTCCAAGAGTGGCAATTACTGCATACACAGGGAGAATTGGGGGCTGGTTACCTCCACCTCGTGTTCTCGATGGTGAATGCCCAAGGGGAGCAGATAGATTGGCATTTGAGGATCCGTCTGCGCTTACAGGATGAGCGGACGCTCTGTCTAGAAAATGTGCACTGGCCAGGGGAACCTAACACGCACCCCACAGTGGCCATTGATTTGGGGGACGGGGTAGCTATTCAGGAGTTGCGGCTAGAGGCGGGGAGCCTCAGGGTGCGGGGAATGATTTGCATTTATCCCTAGGTTACTCAGTAATGCTGCCACGCGCCCTAAATCCTTGACCCCCGGCCGGCTTTCCACACCACTGGCTAAATCAATGCCTTGGGGTTGGGTTTGGGCGATCGCCTGACGACAATTTTCGGGCGTAATCCCCCCCGCCAGCCACCAGGGGCAAGGGATCTGTAGGCCTTTAAGCAGTGTCCAATCAAAGGGCTGACCCGTACCCCCCAACTGCTGGGGATGATAGGCATCCAAGAGAATGCGATCCACGATGGCCGCATAGGCGGGAATCTCCGCCAGTGTTGCCGCCGATCGCACCCGCAGGGCTTTGATCAGCACGCGCTCGGGGAAGGTATCGCGCACCTGCTGGCAAAATTCAGGAGATTCGCTGCCATGGAGCTGCACCCCTTGTACCCCTGTGGTTGTAATAAGATGTTGCAATTCTTCCAGATTGGGATTGGCAACAACGGCTACGGTGAGCACTGAAGGGGGCAATAGGCAGCAAATGTCTGCAATCACTTCTGGGGGCACATAGCGGGGTGAGCGGCGCACAGCAATAAACCCAAGGGCACGGACGCCCATTTCGGCGATCGCGACTGCCTGCTCTGGCAAAGTCAAGCCACAAATTTTGACGGCAATGTTTGTGGAGATGGTTGAGTTAAGCATTTGTAACGAGATGCACTATTTTGTAACAAACCGGGGCAGGCAATCAGGCCGTTCCGTATAATTCATGGGCAATTGTACCCATTTAGGAGGAACCATGGTGTTAGCCACACTCCCCGATACGACTTGGACGCCCTCTGTGGGTTTGGTGGTGATCCTCTGCAACCTGTTTGCGATCGCCATTGGCCGCTATGCCATTCAATCACGGGGAAAAGGCCCCGGTTTACCCATTTCATTGCCCGCCCTCTTTGAAGGCTTTGGTCTGCCGGAACTGCTGGCTACCACGAGCTTTGGTCACCTGTTAGCGGCGGGGGTTGTCAGTGGCCTACAGTACTCCGGTGCTCTCTAGGGTCGGAATACCACTGGCAATCTGACGAGAAATGAAGGGCAATACCTCTGTATTTGTACTGGCGGTGCGATTTTCCACAAAGACCACCAAGGTATAGGGGCAGTGATCGGGTAGTTCAATATAGGCGGCATCATGGCGTACCCAACTGGTGAGTCCCGCCTTTGACCACAGCTTTGCCCCCGGCGGTAGCCCTTCCCCCAAAAAGCCCTGCACTTGGTTTTCTGGATCCTCAGCCAAAAGCTCTGGATCCAGCGATCGCTCCAGCAACTCCATCATGGCTTGACTAGCCTGAGCAGACACTGCCACGCCGCCAACGATACTGTGGAGCAGCCTAGCGGTTGCATTGGTGGTTAGCCGATTTGCATTCTGGCGATCGCGCCCGACAAACTCCTGTTCTCGCCCATAGGGGCCATCACACCACGTTTTTTGATTCACGTTGATAGGAGCTAGCTCTGGCCACCCCAACGACTGAAAATAGCGATTGACAATATTCCGCTGGTATTGCCATGTCCGAAAGGGTTCCAGCGGCAGCACCGGACCACTGGTGGTTCCTGTGAGCATATCCACCACCAAACTAGTCGCATCATTGCTGGAGTCCACAATCATATCCCGCATAGCGCGTTCCAATTCCGCATCGGGTTGGAGCATACCACTGTGGAGCCATTCATGACAGGCCACCAAATAAAACAGCTTCACAACGCTGGCTGGATAGAAGGGCACGTCGCCCCGATAGTCGGCACCGGGGATCGAGTATTGCCAAAATTCCGCTGCGGTGAGGGCACCCCCAGTATTGACCGGAATGGGCGGCGGATACACCAGTAAAGTCAGGGCAATGTCCTCTTGTCCTAGCCAAGGAAACTGTTGCCAAGTGGCTTGAAGCGTCCGTGCGACTAAATCCGTAAGATAGGGGCTAGTCTGAAAAAAAATCATCTATCACTCCTATTCGGGGGATCGCTCAACACCATTGCAGGCACCGGAATAGACCAACCCCCGCTCCACATCCATTGTCAAGATTGTGCCTTCCCGAATCAGGCGGGTGGCATTTTTGACCCCGACAATCACCGGAATTCCCAGCCGCAACCCCAAAACTGCCGCATGGCTAGTGAGGCTGTCCTCTTCGGTAATAATGCCTGCCGCTTTGCGAATGGCTGCTACGAGTTCAGCACTGGTGCGCTCGGCAACTAAAATTTCCCCACTGTTAAACGTGCGCACCGGCATTCCTTCATGCACCACCCGTGCCGGGCCACTCACCGACCCATGACCAATGCCACAGCCCCGCCCCATCACTGAGGTGACCAGTTCCACCTTGATCATGTCCGTGGAGCCAGGCACCCCTTGGAGTGTACCAGCAGTCATCACCACCAGATCCCCCTCCTCGAGGAAGCCCCGCTCCTGAGCCGCATTAATAGCTGCTTGAAATGATTGCCGCATCGAAGGGTGATCTAATGTCAGCAGCGGTTCTACCCCCCAGACCAACTGCAACCGCCGTGCCACTTCAATGTGGGGGGTTGCTGCCAAGATGGGAATTTGAGGACGGAACTTAGAAACATTCCGCGCTGTTGCCCCTGTTTTTGTTTGGGTAATAATTGCCTTAGCCTTGAGTTGAGCTGCCACTTGTCCTACCGCTTGGCTAATGGCATTGGGAATCGAACGCACTGCCATCGACTCAACAACGGGAGGCTGGCGCAGTTGGGGTTGGTTGTCAATGCGGGCGGCAATGGTGGCCATCATCTTCACCGCCTCAACGGGATAGTCCCCCATCGCCGTTTCGTTGGAGAGCATCACCGCGTCCGTGCCATCGAGAATGGCATTGGCAACATCGGAAATCTCCGCACGGGTGGGGCGGGGGCTTTTCACCATGCTGTCCAGCATTTGTGTGGCCGTAATTACGGGAATGCC
>DVDZ01000016.1 GCA_015296025.1 Thermosynechococcus sp. M46_R2017_013 | reverse complement strand
CAGCCGTTTTTATACCAAAAAAATTTAGAGATAGATCTAATACAGGCTGGGTATAAATGACCAGCCCGTCAAAGAGTCAGTCACCCCTGCCGCCATTTGGGGCAATACAGCTAGCAGCTTTTGATGCAATGCTTCCAGTGTCCCGAAGACTTCCCTACCAATGCCCCTTGCAGAGGCAGCCACAATCACTCAATGGATTCATTGCAGAGAGCAAACACAGGCACAACATTCGCTAGCCAATTCAGTGTGATCCTGCTATGTCTTGGGAGCGTTAGCAATCCCCAGCAACTCTTGTCTTGACAAAAGTAGCGCAGTTGCTTGCGGCAACCAATAACCGCTGGTAAGACTTCCAGCAAGAGAGCGAGTTTGTTTTAAAGTTTGCGGTTGTCCCTTGGCCTGCTGCTGCTGATAGGGATGGAAAACTTTCCACTTGGCTCCCAATCCGATACTCCTGGCGCAGCTACTGGACAATGGCTTTGTAGCTGTCAAACCCATTGGAGTCTTGCAAGCGTTCCTGCTGTCGGGCATCGGTTTTGTGTTGTACAGCCTTTTTACAAGGATGAGGATAGACTTGACAATAGCTCCGAAAGATAAAATAGCAAGCTGGTACTTTTTTCTGCTTTTTAAGGGAAAACGACGAGAGCTAGTCTCCTCACCTATCCTTCAACACTTCTGTAGGGATGGTCATCGCTATCCAGAAGAGTTGTTTGACCGCTACTTGCGCTCTTGTGGCAGACTAAGAGATTGCAAGTACAGAGTCACAGGCATGTTCAAAACAATTTTAGTGGCACTGGATACCAGTGAGTTATCGGCACGGGTGATGGCCGCAGTGACACAGTTAAATCTTGACCCAGATGCCCAAGTGATTCTTAGCCATGTGATTTCACCGGTGGAGTCGGGGTTTGGGGTTAGTGCCGATCGCCCCTCGTTGCATCCGCAAATGGGCACTTACCGTAGTATTGAGCAGCACTTACAACAGTTTCAAAGCTACCTCCCTGTGATTCAGAAATTGAAATTGTTACCGGTGACCCGGTCGAGGAAATTTTACGCTTGGCTAATATCTATGGAGCAGACCTCATTGTGCTGGGGAGTCGCGGTCTGACGGGAGTTGAGCGAGTTGTACAAGGCTCGGTGAGTGGTGCCGTTGTGGCTGATGCTCCCTGCTCAGTGTTTGTGGTTAAATCAGCGGAAATCTAAGGTATGGCAGCACCACTGACGGGTCTTACAGCGGTGGAAGTGGCGGAGCGGCAAGCCAGAGGTCGCATTAACCGTCAAGTGAGTGAAAGCAATCGCACCTACAGCGATATCTTGCGGGAAAACCTCTTGACGTTTATCAACGGGGTTTTTGCCTTTATCAGTGTCATTTTGCTTTTTTTGGGCCGTCCGGGGGATGTGGCCGCCATTATTGTGGTTGTGTTTCTCAATGCCATCATTAGCATCCTTCAGGAAATTCGCGCCAAACGGCAATTGGATGAAATTAGCCTCCTCACCCGTCCTCGTGTCAAGGTACTGCGCGATCGCCAAGAAGCGATTATTGATCCAGCGGAAGTCGTGGAGGGGGATATTCTCCTCTTGGAGCCGGGGGATCAAATCGTTGCTGATGGCACTGTGATCGGCGATGGGCAGATTCAAGTGGATGAGTCGTTACTGACAGGGGAGTCGGATCTCATTTCCAAGCGGGCGGGCGATCGCCTGTATTCGGGAAGCTTTTGTGTGCGCGGTGCTGCCGCCTACGTAGCTGAACAGGTGGGGGAAGAAAGTACCGCTCATCAACTGACTGCTGCCGCCAAAACCTACCACCACAAACTTACCCCCCTGCAGCGGGAAATTAACCTGATTATCCGCGTCATTCTTGCCCTCGCGGTTTTCCTTTGGCTATTGGTGCTGCTCTCGCTATTGGTGCGACTGACTACTCTACAAATGAGTGTGCAAACGGCGGCAGTGGTTGCGGGTCTAGTGCCGGTGGGATTGTATCTAACCATTACACTCACCTATGCTTTGGGGGCACTGCGCATCTCCCGTGCCAATGTCTTAGTGCAGCAGGTGAATGCCATTGAATCCCTCAGTGGTGTGGATATTCTCTGCCTTGATAAAACGGGCACGCTGACGGCTAATGCCCTTGAACTCCATAGCTGGTACGCCCTCACTGAGACAGAAGAAAAGACAAAAGCCGCCTTAGCCATATTTACCGCCAGTGTCAGTGCTCCGAACCGCACAATTGTTGCCCTCGCAGAGAGTTTTGGCGGCAGTCCCCAACCCCTGCGCCTAGAAATTCCCTTTTCTTCTGCCTACAAGTGGAGTGCTGCAGCGTGGCATGACTCAGAAGTGTTCATTTTAGGGGCACCGGATGTCCTTTTCAACAGTGAAACCCTCTCCCCTGAGGTGGTTGAGTTGCTCCAGCGGGGACGGCAGCAGGGATTTCGGGTACTCCTCTTTGCCCGCAGTAGCAGTGATCCCACTTGGGATGAGCATCAGCAGACCCCCCTATTGCCCCTAGACCTTGAGCCTTTGGCAGTGATTTGGGTAGGCGATCGCCTCCGACCCCAATGCCGCGATGTTTTGGAACGCTTTCAACAGGCGGGGATTCAAATCAAAATTATCTCCGGTGACCATGCAGAAACCGTGGTTGCCCTCGCTAAACAAGTTGGCCTTGATGCAGGGGCAATTGCCATTTCCGGAGCAGAACTCGCCGCCATGGATGATCCCGGCTTTGATCAGATGGCCGAGAAAGCCACGGTCTTTGGTCGCATTACTCCAGAGCAAAAGGCAAAACTCGTAACTCGACTCCGCGCCCTCGGGCATCAAGTGGCCATGATTGGGGATGGCGTGAATGATGTTTTGTCCCTGAAGCAGGCCAACGTGGGAATTGCTATGGAAAGTGGTAGTGCGATTACCCGTAATGTTGCCGACATTGTATTACTGGCGGATTCCTTTGCAGCCTTACCAGAAGCCTTTCGCGAAGGGCAGCGCATCTACAACGGCATTCAGGATGTCACCAAGCTCTTTTTGGTGCGGGTCTTTAGCTTTAGCTTGCTCTGTCTAGTAACCGTGATGGCGGGACGCGCCTTTCCGCTACTGATTAAACATAATAGCCTGTTAACTCTGGGGGGCGTGGGGCTGCCCACCCTTGCTGTGGCTTTTTGGGCAGTGCCAGGACCACGCCCCCATCGGTCGCTGATTCGTTCATTGCTGCACTTCGTAGTACCGGCTACACTCAGCCTAGCCCTGTTGGCCATTTTCATGTACTTCGGAATTTTAGCTCGGGAACTCACACCCCTGATGGAATTTCTGCAAGGACGGCTAGATCCAGCGCTCTTGAATGACCGTGGGATGCTCTCGGAATTGGGTCAAAGTGTGGCGATCGCCCGCACTGCCTTGGTAACGACCCTGATGTTGGCCTCCTTGTGTCTAGTCCTCTTTCTCAAACCTCCCCATCCGACATGGGTCGGCGGTGCCCCCTTAGTGGGCAACTGGCGTTATCCTGCGGTGGTTGTAGCCCTGCTGGCCGCCTTCTTGATGATCAGCTTCTCGCCGACCCTACGGACAGTGGCAGAGTTGGAACCCCTCTCGCGGTGGCTGTGGGCATTGATTATCCTAATTGTGTTTCTCTGGGTAATCTTGTTACGCACGTTTTGGCGCTATCGGCTTTTGGATCGTTTCCTTGGTGTGCATCTTAGCTAGGGATGGGGGGGTGCGATCGCGCTGAATGGAATAGAGATGGGCATACAATCCCCCTTGGGCAAGCAGGGTCTCATGGTCTCCCTGCTCACAAATCGTGCCTTGATCCAACACCACGATTTGATTGGCATCCCGAACCGTACTCAGGCGGTGGGCAATCACAATCATTGTGCGGGTTCCGGTAATTGAGCGCAGGGCAAGTTGAATTTCCCGCTCCGATTCATAATCTAAACTGGAGGTGGCCTCATCAAAGATCAATACATCGGGATCCGCCAAGAGGGCACGGGCAATCCCAAGCCGCTGTCGCTGTCCGCCGGAAAGCCGCAACCCCCGTTCCCCTACGATCGTGCGATAGCCCAAGGGCAACTGATGCACAAATTCATCTACCCGTGCAATCGCGCAGGCTTCATAGACCGCATCCGCACTCACGTTGGGATTGGCATAGGTCAGGTTATCCCACAGCGTCCCATTGAAGACATCCACCTCTTGGTGGACAATGGCCAAACGACGACGATAGGCACGCACATCAAGGGTTTGAATATCTTGGCCATCAATGAGAATTTGTCCTTGATCCGGTTGGAAATAGCGAAAGAGAAGCTTGATTAGCGTGGATTTCCCCGAGCCCGAACGCCCCACCAAGGCCACCGTTTGGCAGGGCTCAATGAGCAAATGAATATCCCGCAGAATAGGGCGCCCCGGCGTGTAGCTAAACCAGACATGCTGAAAATCCACTTTGCCCGAAAACTTGAGGTCGGGAATCTCTGTTTGCTCTAAGTCAATGGCATCGCGCCCCGGCGGTAGTTCCATAAATTCATGGAAGCGCAAAACGGAGGCATAGCGCCGTGCAAAGACCTCGGATACCTGCGAGAGGGGCGTAATTTCGGCGTAGGCCATGCTGGCGAGGGTGTAAATCGTAATAAAGTGACCAATGGACACCCGTCCGCCAATTGTGGCAGCCAGTGAGAAGCCCAACAATGTGAATAGACAGAATTGCACCAAGCCTGCTTGCCAAGTAATTAAATACATGTAGCCGCGATGAATACGATCAATCACCATCTTGAACTCGCGATCCAGACGCTGAGTTTGACGGGCCAACTCACGGGCTTCGGTGGCAAAGGCCTTGACGGTTTTGATGTTGGTAATGATCTCCGAGGTACGGCTCTCGGTGCTCTCAATATGGCTGTCGAGAATCTCTTCTTTTTGAATGAGGCGCCGCAGCGTGCGCAGGGTTAAGACAAAAATTAGGGTAAAGGAAGTCATTAGCCCCAAGGCTATTGGCCAGTCCAGCCACCACAGAATGACACCAATGCCAAGGACGCGGACTGTTTTGGGAATGAGTTGACCGGCAATTTCCGGGTAGCTCCACGTGTGGTTGGAAATTCCCTTATTGACGCGGTTGGCAATGCGGCCAGGGTTGTTTTCCTCAAAAAACTCTAGGGGCAGGGTAAGGATTTTCTCCACAGCTTTGCGGGTGTGATCGCGGCGGGCAGCAAGGGCAATCCACCAGTGAAACCAAACACCTAACCACGGTTGAATCGGGGCGCGAACAACAGTTGCCAGAAAAACAATACTGCCAAGAACAGTGAGATGAACTGCAAAGGAGTTCTGCCAGCCAGTCCAAGCTTGGAGCGTGCCGGCGATCGCCACCACTGGTGGGTCAAGGGGTTGTTGCGAAAGTAAGTTGAGGATTTGGCCAATCGCATAGGGTACGAGCAAATCCACCAGCTCACAGAGACTAGCGGCAGTAATACTGGCGATCGCTATCCCCCGATAGGCGCGATAATAACCCAGAATCGAGCGAAAGGTGGCCATAGAAACAGGACAAGGACTGCTTCTATTTTAAGAAACCTTAAAGTTTTGTGCCGTCCCCCTGAGGCTGAGAACGCCTTTAGACCTTAACAGAAACCGGTGTGCGATTTAGGCGCGTTTCGTAGGGAGCACTGACAATCAGCGATCGCCCCGTCATCTCAGGGGGTTGAGGCAGCTCCAAAATTTCCAAGATAGTCGGCGCAATATCGGCAAGGCAGCCATCCTGTCGCAGGGCGACATCCGCACCATGGCCGGGGATCTTACGTTTTTCCCCTTCCACCAAGATGAAGGGAACAGGGTTGGTGGTGTGAGCAGTCCAAGGGTTGCCATCCTCGTCAATCATGTACTCAGCGTTGCCATGATCGGCAGTGATCAGCAGTGTGCCCCCCACTTTGGTTGCCGCTTCTACCAGCACTCCCACGCAGCGATCCACAGTTTCAATGGCTTGGACAGTGGCCTCTAATTGCCCTGTGTGTCCCACCATATCGGGGTTGGCAAAGTTAACCACAATCAAGGTATATTCCTGCTTTTCAATGGCTTCTTTAACCGCTTTTGTGACAGCGAGAGCAGACATGGCTGGGGCTTGATCGTAGGTGGCCACCCTGGGGCTAGGGATGAGAATGCGATCCTCACCGGGGAAGGGTTCCTCGAGACCACCGTTGAAGAAGTAGGTGACATGGGCATATTTTTCCGTTTCCGCTGCCCGCAGTTGCTTCAGGTGGTGCTCAGCAATCACCTCCCCAAGGATATGATTAAGATTCTGGGGCGGAAAGGCAACACCGCAGTTAAAATTGACATCGTATTGTGTAAAGGTCACATATTCCAGCGGTGTAATCAGCGGGCGTTCAAAGCCGCTAAAGTCAGGGTCAATAAAGGCTTGGGTGAGTTGGCGGGCGCGATCGGGACGGAAATTGAAGAACACCACACCATCGCCGGCTTCGACTGCACCTGCGGCAATCCGTGTGGGCACAATAAACTCATCGCCAATATCCTGCCCATAGGATCTACTGGCCACATCCGCCGCCCGCAGGGGCTGAATATTCTCATTGCTCGTCATGACGCGGTAGGCCGCCTCGGTGCGATCCCAACGGCGATCGCGATCCATGGCATAGTAACGACCACTTACTGTTACAATTTGTCCGCACCCTATTGTCTTCAGGCGTTGCTCCAATTCTTCAAGGACACCTGCTGCATCGCGGGGTGGCGTATCACGACCATCCGTGATGGCATGGATACAGGCGGGTAACTCATGGCGCTTGGCCAGTTCCACCAACCCGTAAAGGTGCTCAATGTGGGAATGTACCCCGCCAGCGGAACACAGGCCGATAAAGTGGAGCTTGCCATTGCGTTCCTTCACCGTTTGGCAGAGATTCACCAAAACAGGATTGCTAAAGAGGCTGCCATCTTCAACAGCATCGGAAATGCGCACCAACTCCTGGGGAACAATCCGTCCAGCACCGATATTTAAGTGTCCCACCTCTGAGTTACCCATTTGTCCCTTGGGAAGTCCCACCGCCTTGCCAGAGGTGTCAATCAACGTGTGGGGATAGACCTGCCACAAACTGTCCATAACAGGGGTATTGGCGCTGGCGATCGCATTACCATAAGTTTCTTCGCGATAGCCCCAGCCATCCAAAATGACCAAAACAACGGGCGCAACAGGAGACGATGCCATGTGAATGCCCTACCTTAACTTTTCTGGGAAATGGTGTAAATTTTACAACCTCGCAAATAATACCATTCTCAACCGCGACAGACAAATTAAGTTATTTCCGCTACCGTCCACACATTTGATCAATTCTGAATCAATGGATGGATCTATCCTAGCGGATTAAAGATGGCCAAATGTTGAAAACTGTTACAGATGCGGCTTTTCAGGATTAAATCCTTGAAGACAAAAAATTGCCGTGATAGTATCCAAACTGTTGTCTGTTAGCCAAAATTGGGAGTCGTCCGTTGTCACTTCGGGTAGCAGTGGTCGGTGGTGGTCCAGCGGGTTCCTCAGCCGCCGAAACCTTAGCCAAAGCCGGAATCCAGACTTATCTTTTTGAACGTAAATTAGACAATGCCAAGCCCTGTGGCGGTGCGATCCCCCTGTGCATGGTCAGTGAATTTGACTTACCACCGGAAATCATTGACCGCCGTGTGCGCAAAATGAAAATGATTTCCCCCTCCAATATCGAGGTGAATATTGGCCATACCCTTAAGGAGCACGAGTACATCGGGATGTGCCGCCGCGAAGTCCTCGATAGCTTTATGCGCAATCGGGCAGCGGATTTGGGTGCCACCTTGATCAATGGCACCGTCTTTAAGTTGGAGCAGCCCACCACCAGCAATCAGCCCTATACCCTCCACTATGTCCAAGAGGATGGGACTGCCCATACCCTTGAGGTGGATGTAGTGATTGGGGCTGATGGGGCAAATTCCCGCATTGCCAAAGAAATTGATGCCGGTGATTACAACTATGCCATTGCCTATCAGGAGCGCATCCGCCTGCCTGAGGACAAAATGGCCTACTACGAAGAGCTGGCGGAAATGTACGTGGGGAATGACGTGTCCCCTGACTTCTATGCATGGGTCTTCCCAAAATATGACCATGTGGCCGTGGGCACCGGCACCATGAAAATTAACAAAGACCGCATTCGAGAACTGCAAGCAGGAATCCGTGCCCGCGCTGCTGCCAAACTGGCAGGCGGACAAATTATTAAAGTAGAAGCCCACCCCATTCCAGAACATCCTCGGCCACGGCGGGTGGTCGGTCGCGTGGCTCTTGTGGGGGATGCTGCAGGCACTGTGACCAAGTCCTCCGGAGAAGGCATTTACTTTGCTGCCAAGTCAGCTCGCATGTGTGCTGAAACCATTGTGGAAACCAGCAACGGTGGGCAGCGAATCCCCACAGAAGCCGACTTAAAGCAATATCTAAAACGCTGGGATAAAACCTACGGCCTGACTTATCTGGTTTTGGATCTGCTGCAGCGGGTCTTTTATCGCTCTGATGCTACCCGTGAGGCCTTTGTGGAGATGTGTAGCGACATCGATGTTCAAAAGCTTACTTTTGATAGTTACCTTTACAAAACAGTTGTTCCTGCTAACCCACTGGTGCAGTTGAAGATTACAGCCAAAACAATCGGCAGTCTAATGCGGGGTAATGCCCTTGCTCCCTAAATGAGTTGAGAATCTGCCCTCGCCCTCAGAGGGCTTGAATCCACTCATGGACGCTGTATTCTGTCCAGATTTGGTGCTGCCAGTAGGGGTCGTTTTCAATTAGCTGGCGCACAGTTTCTCCGCTGTCTGCTTCGTAAATGGCAAAAAAGTAGCGCAAGTCTTTAGTGGGGCCAATGGTGATGAGAACGCCTTGGGCTTTTTGAGCTGCAAGACCGTCAAGATGTGCTTGGCGATAGGGGGCACGTCGCTCCAGAACATCCTCACAGTACCGTCCCCAAGCCACAAATTTGCTCATCTTTTCCTCCTAAGCTTGTTCGGCAGTGAGTTGCGCCAGTTGCTCCTGCTGATCACGACTAATGCAGGCTTGGATAATGGGTTCGAGGTCTCCTTCTAGGACGCTGCTGAGGCTAAAGTTTTGCCCCAAGCGGTGATCGGTGACGCGGTCATCTTTGTAGTTGTAGGTGCGGATTTTTTCGGAGCGATCGCCTGTTCCCACCTGGGAGCGGCGCATTGAGGTAATGGCTTCCTGCTGCTCCCGCAGCTTCATTTCGTAGAGCTTCGCTCGCAGAATTTGAAACGCTCGCTCCTTGTTTTTTAACTGGCTGCGTTCCTCGGTGCAGAAGATGCGAATGCCTGTCGGCTTGTGGAAGAGGTCAACGGCTGTTTCCACCTTGTTGACATTTTGGCCGCCCGCACCCCCGGATCGTGCCGTAGTCAGTTCAATATCTTTCGGATCAATTTCAACTTCCACTTCGTCTACTTCAGGCATCACAGCCACGGTGGCAGTCGAGGTATGGATTCGTCCTCCCGCTTCAGTAACAGGTACCCGCTGCACTCGATGGACACCCGATTCAAACTTTAGCTTGCTATAGACGCGATCGCCCTTAATTTCAAGGATTGCCTCCTTGAAGCCGCCCATCTCAGCCAGTGATTCGCTAACTAATGTGACCTGCCAGCCTTGGCTTTTGGCATAGCGGGAGTACATCCGTACTAAATCCCCGGCCCAAATGCCTGCCTCATCTCCCCCTGCACCAGCGCGAATTTCCAGCATGATGTTTTTGTCATCATTGGGGTCGCGGGGCAATAGTAGAATTTTCAGGCGTTCCTCAAGTGCGGCAATGCGGCGACTCAAATCAGCCACTTCTTCCTCAGCCATTTGCCGCAATTCTGGCTCATTGACTGCCTCTTTCAGTAGTTGGCGGGCATCCACAAGTTGCTGATTCAAGGACTGCCATTCATGGTAAGCATTTACCGTTTCCTCTAGGGCAGCGCGGGAGCGAGCCACCTTTTGAAACTCTGTTGGATTGACTGCCACATCGGGATCCGCCAAGCGACGGGTGAGTTCCGCGAAGGTTTGCTCGACAGTGCGTAATTTTTCCAAAAGATAGGCTTCTGCCATAGGAAGAACGGCGAGACTCTAAACTTTACGAGAGTAGTACTCAACCACAAGGAGTTCGTTGACTTCAAGGGCAACCCACTGCCGCTCCACTATACCGGTCACTCTGCCGGTGAGGGTACTTTTATCGAGTTCCAAGTGACTGGGGAGATTGGCAAGGCCGGGATTTTGCAGATTCGTCTCCACCAAGCGGCGCGATCGCTCGTTATCGCGAACCGTAATCACATCCCCCGGACGGCACTGATAGCTGGGAATGGAAACACTGCGGCCGTTGACGAGAATATGGCCATGGTTCACCAACTGGCGGGCTGCTGGAATCGTTGGTGCCATACCGAGCGGAAAACAGTGTTATCCAGCCGCATTTCCAATAGTTGTAGGAGGGTTTGCCCCGTAGAACCACTCACGCGACGGGCTTTGCGCACATAACGCACCAGTTGCCGCTCTGAGACCCCGTAGTTGAAGCGCAATTTTTGCTTTTCATCAAGGCGCAGGGCATATTCCGAGCGCTTTTTGCGGGCTTGGCCGTGTTGGCCGGGGGGATAGCTCCGCTTGGGAGTTTTGCGGGTAAGACCAGCTAGCTCACCCAGACGACGGACAATTCTCAAACGAGGGCCACGATATCGAGCCATGCAACTATACCCAACCTACAATGACGATGGTGTCCAACCGAACAAAGGATCAACTGATGTGCCGAGGGCAACTGGATCAGCTTGCCTAGTATATCAATAGGATAGGGGCGATCGCAACCCTAGGGTGAACAGGGAGGGGCAGTCTCGCGGCCTGCCTGCAGAGCCTTTAGATCCAACAGGCTGACAATTGTCCCCGTCAGTGGAATGGCCAAAAAAATCCCCGCCAAACCGCCCACAGTTGCGCCCACCAAAAGGGCAAAGAATAGAACAATTGGATTTAAGTTCACAGAATCTCCCATAATTCGCGGCATCAGGAGATTTTCTTCCACCTGCTGCAGGACGATACAGCTAATTAGTACCTGTAAACTCAACAAAAATCCTTTGGGAAGCAAAATCAAACAGACAAGTCCAATTCCAAGGGTGGCGCCAATGCCAGGAATGAGATCAAAACTGCCAGCAATGGCTGCCAATGCTAGGGTGTAGGGCACCTGTAGGATCAAGAGCACCCCAAAAACAGAGGCGCCAAAAAATAGCGAAAGTAGAAAACGCCCCCCAAAAAAAGCCCAAGAAATTTCGCTTTAGGGCTAAGGGCAGGCGATCGCGCCACGGCTCGGACAAAAAGCTCAATAGATACTGCCACAGTGGTTCCCCCTCCAGCAGCATGAAGAAGGTAATTACAGCAAGAATGATGCCGCCTAGAAAAAGACCAAAAACTGACTGGAGTTTGCCAAAGCCAAACTGAATGCCCGCAAGCGCAAAGTTGCGCAATTCTGACTCCAGTTGCTGGAAATTAATATCCAGATTCCAGCGGCGGAGAAACTGCTGCATTTTCTCAAGGGACTCAATCCACAGATCAATCTGCTCAGGCAAATTGGTGATAAGCTCTTGTAACTGGCCAATGATTGCCAAGCCGAGGGTAATTCCTAGCCCAATTAAAATGGCAAGTGTGCCAAGAAAGACAACTGTCACCGCAACCCCATGGGGGAGATACCCCTTGAGCCAGCCCACGGGATAGTTGAGCAAAAACGCCAAAATAGCGGCAAAAAGAAAAACTAGCAAGACGTAGGCAAAGTAGGACAACAGTTGCACCCCAATCCAGCCAAGGGCAAAAAGTAAAAATAGGCGCCACAGGCGGCGGTTTTCAAGGCGATCAAACCAATCGAACATAGATTAATCAGCAGGCTTGCAATGCCTTGACTATAACCTACAGAGGGAATTGTGCGGCTTCCAGCCATTTTACGGGGATGGGGACACCAGAAGGCGGCTAGACCTTGCCAAAGGGCTTTATTCCCCTTGCTTTACAGTCAGTCTGCACCTTTGGGATCATGGGATAAGGTTCTCAATGGTGTGGAGTAAGTTGGCATGGATGACCACAGTTGGCAAACCAGTTCCCAGTGGATCATGATCGGCTTGTTGTTTTTGTTTGCGATCGCCCACAGTGGATTGGCTAGCCTCCGTCCTTGGGCAGAAAAGCGAGTGGGTGCCCGCCTTTATCGCATTTTTTTTGCTCTTGTGAGTTTGCCCTTAGCCACCCTCTTGATTCTCTATTTTTTGGCCCATCGCTACGATGGCGTCCAGTTGTGGCAACTCCAAGGGGTGCCGGGTATGAGGGCACTGGTGGGGAGCTTATCGGCAGTCTCGTTTCTATTCCTCTATCCAGCCACCTTTAACTTGCTAGAAATTGCCGCCGTGCAAAAGCCGGAGATTCACCTCTACGAAACGGGGATTATTCGCATTACCCGCCACCCGCAGTTGTGGGGACAACTCCTCTGGTGTGTGGCCCATACCCTGTGGTTGGGGACATCCTTTACCCTGTTGACTTCCCTAGGGCTAATTGCCCATCACTGCTTTGGCGTTTGGCATGGCGATCGCCGTTGGTACGCACGGCATGGCGCAGCTTTTACTGCCCTGAAAGCTCGCACTTCAATCCTCCCCTTCAAGGCCATTTGGGAAGGAAAACAACAACTGGTGTGGCAGGAATTTTGCCGTCCTGCATACGGCGGCGTGGCGGTTTTTGTTGCTTTGCTGTGGTGGTTGCACCCCTACTTTTACCGGATTACGCCGCAAATTTTGCCCTTTTAGCGTCTCCTGTATAAATTGCGCATAATTGAGGTTAGAGCTATCCCGTTTCAGGCAAGTTTTTTCGGCCGTGTCCCCCTTTTTTTCTCTCCCCCCTTTTGCTACTGGATCTCGCCTCCCTCGTCTTTTCAATCAATTGCAACCGCCCCCAGAAACGGTTGTTTTGCTCCTAGCAGTGCTGATTGGCGGCAGTGCAGGCCTCAGTGTGCTGCTATTTCGTTACCTGATTGAAGCGATTCATTACATTGCCCTTGAAAAGTTGATGGGGGTCATTGGTCAGTTGGGCGCTTGGACACTGGCCTGTGTTCCTGTGCTCGGGGGCTGTCTGGTGGGGACAATCCGCTGGTTGGTTCAGGACTTTAGTCCCAACCTGATGTCTCTCATGGGGGCTGTAGAAGCCGGCAAGGAAATTCCCTTCATTCGCCCTATTGCCAAAACCCTTGCAGCGGCGATTTCCCTTGGCACGGGTGCCTCCCTTGGTCCAGAAGGCCCCAGTGTGGAAGTGGGTGCCAATATCGGCATTCTCCTAGGTCAAGGGCTGAAGGTCTCGCGAGGGCGGCAAAAGTTACTCCTCGGTGCCGGAGCAGCGGCAGGCTTGGCAGCAGGCTTTAATGCCCCGATCGCTGGCGTCTTTTTTGCCCTAGAGGTAGTTTTAGGAACTACGTTTGAAACAACCGCTGTGAGTGTAGTGCTGTTGGCGGCTGTTATTTCTGCCTCATTACCCAAATTGGCCTAGGTTCCCAACCTGCCTTTGATTTGCCGACCTATGAGGTGCGCAGTTCCCTAGAGTTGCCTTTATACCTAGGTTGGGGCTTCTTGCCTACGGTGTTGCCGTGGCCTATACTCAGTTGCTTCAGTGGCTACCCCTGATCTTTCAGGGCAAAATTGCCCCGTTGCAGTGTTTAGGCCGTATTCCCCTACCGCTGCGTCCCCTTATGGGTGGTCTGTGTGTTGGCTTGGTTGCCCTGCACCTACCCCAAGTGTTAGGAATTGGCTATGAGACAGTAGAAGCCATTCTGCGGGATGTCCATTTTCCCTTGGGGCTCCTATTGGTGTTGCTCTTGGCCAAGATGGTGTTAACGGCGGTGAGCTTAGGCAGTGGTTTGGTTGGCGGTATCTTTGCACCGGCACTCTTTTTGGGAGCCTCCCTGGGGGCTGCCTATGGTAAAGTGTTGCCCATCCTGCTACCGATGTTCGCTGATAGTATTGCTGCTCCTGCTGCCTATGCAACGGTGGGAATGGCAGCGGTTCTTGCCGCCAGTGTCAATGCTCCCTTGACGGCGATTTTGCTGCTCTTTGAAATGACGCGAGACTATCGAATTATCCTACCCCTGATGGCCGCGGTGGGTCTGAGTGTCTGGTTAATGAATAGTTTTCCAAAACAGCAGGAACTGCCGCCATTGGCAGTCAGGGTTCAGTCTCAGGAAGTGGAGCAAGAGGAGAGTTTAGCTAATCTTTCGGTTGCCGAAGCCATGCAGTCCAATGTGCTGTTGTTAAATGAAACGATTCCTCTGGTGGTTGCAGGGCTGCAACTCATTGAAAGAAAAGCCTACTGTTCATTTGTAATTGACAATCAACAGCAACTGGTTGGCCTTCTCACGCTGGGGGATATTAACCGCGTGCTTGCCCGTTGGGAAGCCGATCAGGAAACCACCGCCTATCAGACGCAAACGGTAGGCGGTGTGTGTACGCGCGACCTACTGCTTGCCTATGGGGATGAACCGCTAAAGGATGCTCTGGATCGCATGGGGGCGCGGGATTTGCGGCAGTTGCCAGTGGTGGATCGCAACAACCCGCAACAGGTTTTGGGACTGCTCACTAGAGAAGATATTCGCCTTGCCTATTATTTGGATCAGACGCGGCGTAAGCTACTGCCCTATTTGGAGCGAGCAATGTTGTCTGGCCCTTCAGAACCAATGGCTGCCGATTTGCTACAGACTTCCCATTAACTGGGGGCGCAGGTCAATGACTTCGCCAATCACAATTAGAGCAGGGGTTTGAATTTTTGCCGCCTCGCAGGTGGCGATCGCCCGTTCTAATGTTGTCACCACCACCCGTTGTTGCGGCGTGGTTCCCGATTCAATCAAGGCCAATGGGGTCTGGGGCGATCGCCCCCCCGCTATCAGTTGCGGCACAATCTCCCCTAGGTGATGAAGTCCCATGTAGATTACAAGCGTATCCACCGCAGTAGCCAGCGCCAACCAATTGACCCGCGGTTGATAACGGCCAGCAGCCTCATGGCCGGTAACAAAAACCACCGAAGAACTCAAATCCCGATGGGTGAGGGGAATGTGCGCATAGGCTGGGGCAGCCACGCCACTGGTGACCCCCGGCACCACTTCCACAGCAATGCCCGCCTCCACAAGGGCAAGACACTCTTCACCGCCTCGGCCAAAGACAAAGGGATCGCCCCCCTTCAGGCGCACAATGACCGCATGGCGCTGTGCCAAATCAATTAACAGGCGGCAAATCTCGGCTTGGGAGAGGGTGTGATTCCCCCGCCGCTTGCCCACATGAATTTTTTCTGCTTGTGGGTTAATCAAGCCGAGAATTTCGGGGCTAATCAGCGCATCGTAGAGCACCACATCTGCCCATTCCAGCAGTGTCTTGGCTCGCACCGTTAGCAGCCCCACATCTCCCGGCCCTGCGCCCACCAAATATACTTTGCCGATCAATTGTGATGAACTCATTCTTGAATAAGACCCTAGGTAACAGTTTCTACCTGCCGAGGAGCTAGCGTAGCTTACTCAACAATCACCATTTCTGGCGGTAGCACTTCCCACCCCTTTCCCTTGCGTACCAGTAGTGGTGGTTCGACGGTGAGATCAAGGATACTCGACATTTGCTGTCCCGGCGGCTCCCCTGTATCAATAATCAAATCCACCCGTTTGTCAAAGGCATCGAAGAGATCCGCAGTGTTCACGTAATAGGTTTCGTCCTCGGGCAATCGTGCTGAGGTGGAAATAATGGGATTCCCCAAGGCGGTCAACAGCGCTTGGCTTACGATGTGGTCAGGCACACGAATTCCTGTAGTTTTGCGTTTGGGATTTTGGACAAGGCGAGGCACTAGCTTGGTAGTTGGCAGCAAAAAGGTGTAAGGTCCCGGAATCAGGCGACGCATAAGGCGGTAAGCGGCATCGCTGACATAGGCATACTGGGCAATGTTGGAAAGAGAAGGGCACAAAAAAGTGACAGGTTTATCGTTGGAGAGTTGCTTGAGTTGGCGTACCCGTTGCACCGCTCCTTTGTGGTTCAGATCACAGCCAATGGCGTAGACCGTATCTGTGGGGTAGAGCATGACTGCCCCTTCTTTGAGAGCCGCAACAATTTGGGCAATCGTGCGGGGTTGGGGGTTAACAGGATGAAGTTCAAAAATCGCTGCCATTAAAGAATCCACAAGGGCACTGTCGCCATAACGTAGTCTTAGTTTAACGGCAAGGCATGGGCAAACGCACCTCCGAGGACGACTAGCCAAAATCAACTCAATTGAAGCGCGGGCATCGATCATCGAATCCAATCAACTCTTGGAGCAGCGCTGGGGTTGATATTGTCGCTTCAAAAAATGGGATGGACTAGATTTAACTTCCTTCTGGCAATAATGCTACTGTTTGTGCAATCCACGCACTGTAGTCTTGGTGGTATTGCTGCTTCATTGGCGCTAGGCGTGCCGGGAGTCACTAAAAATAAATAACGGCACTACAAGATGTTTCTTGGGGTCATTAGCTCTGGCACTGTGTGGAATGCAGTACACTGTATTGGGTGAATGGATGGTTCTCGATGAAAAACGCCTTGCGTTATCTCCTGTTTGGCTTGGGTATGGGGCTAGCGATCGCCTTTGTCCCGTGTCTAGCCGTCTTTCAATCCCCTGATATTGTGATGGCGCAGGGAACAAATCAGGCCATTTCTCCCCAGAGGCTGGCAAACCACCTAAAGAAAATCAATGCCAAGATGTACGGCGCCTACTGGTGTCCCGCTTGTATGAAGCAAAAAGAACTTTTTGGCAGTGCCTTTAAGACCATTAACTATATTGAGTGTGATGCTCGCGGTACTAATCCTCAGCCAGAACTCTGTAAAGAGGCAAATATTCGTGCCTATCCCACATGGGAAATTAACGGTAAACGCTATGAAGGAGTTTATCCCCTAGAGGGTCTAGCTCAACTTTCGGGGTATCGGGGTCGCTGAGGGTGTGCTATATCTGTAAGTGGCGGGGGGAGAGTCGCCCTTGTGATTGACATCACTAACAAAACGTGATTTCAATCACAAAGTAATCTTGCCCTGCCTTTTATCATACAAGTATGTTCCACACTCTCAGTCATGCGTCTAGATTCCAGCACAGTCGTTAGCGGCGTGGCTTAAAGGCGCCTCACCCCCTATGGATACATGGATCAAAGCAAACGACTATCAACTGATTTACGACCACTTGCTGGAATGCGTACAGCATGAGAGTCCACAACAAGTTATTGAACGGTTTCGTGCCCTTTTTCTCATGGGCTATACCTATCCCGATCGCCAGATTCAGGAGGCAATGGATCGGATTGTAACTGGCGCACGGGGGGCAGACAATTTCCGTCCTTTTATGAACCGCTGCTGCCACATTTTGATTAACCGCTGGCAGTCGCGTCCCTTACTCCAAGGGGCGGTGACGGAATTTCTGGCGATGCTACAAACCCCTGTGGCGATGCCGGCGGGGGGTCTGAGCCGGGCACCGATTGTGCGTAAGCTGCGGCTGCTCCTCAAGGATTATTTAGAGAGCGAAGCCTTTCAAAAACTGCAGCGGCTCGTCCAGTTCTTTCAAGAGGACGCTCAAGATCCTGTACAAATTCAGCAAAATGGCGATCGCCCCCTTGCAACTTTGATTCGGCGCTATCCCTATCTGTATAACCACTGTCTGGTGGGAGACGACACAACACCCGAGGAAGTGCGCTATATCCAAGACTTTCAGCAAAAGGCAACCCAGCAGTTTGAAATGAGCCTAAGCCAATACTTGACCAGTGAGTTTCGCCGTGCTCAGGGGCACCACAATATCCCCCCAGTGAAAAATCCCACCTTACTTTCTCCTGAGGAAGTGAAAACCTCAATTCAACATTTTGTCGGTAAGGTGGATGGCCGTCACACGTATCGCGACTTGGCCAACCAATTTGAGCAGCAACTGCAACGCCTAAAGTCCACCCGTGACTTTCGGGATGCTTTCTTCCACTACTTGACGGACACCACGGTCGATTTGGGGCGGGGTCGCTTTCGCCAGCGATTCTACCAGTATCTAGAAACGCTGCCCCTCTTTCAACAGCCACACCCCCTCAATGAATTTACCATTGTCCGCACCTGTAGCCAGACCCTCAACTACTTGGTTGTGGATAGTGCCCAAAATCCCAACCATTTGGTTTTTGTTGACTTACTCAACAATATTGGTACGGCAGCCACGATTGGCCTATTGCTCAAGGTAGTTCTCCTTAGCAAGAAGGTAAAGCCCTATCTCGAAAAACGCTTTGCCATTTTGTTTAACCACTATCAATCTTTTAGTCGCGGCAAGGTGCGCTGGCTGGTGAATTGCCTAGAGTATTTTAATATTGCCCATATCACCCACTTTGGCAAGTTAGACTTCTCCTTCTTTGCCCGCTGGTAGGTGATTTTATTCCAAGTCTTCAGCCAAGACTTTGGCGATCGCCACCTGAGATTGTTGCCGAAATTGGCTTACATCCACTTGTTTTAGAAGCAAGACAGCAGCCAGCATTCCCAGCATCGGCAGACAAAAGACAAAGCCATAGGCAAGGATCGGCACGCCAAAAAGTTGACGACCAATATCGAGGGCTGTGCCACCCACCACCGTTGCTGAGCCCCGTGCAATTGCTTGAGCTAGACCCCAAGCACCAATAAATGTCCCCGCCGTTTCTGCCGCCGTTAAGTCCAGCATAAGACTAAGGGCACCCGTTGTCGTTACTCCAGCGGCAATGCCAAAGAGGAAAAGTTGCAACTGAAAGAGCCACGCCTGCTGCGTAACACCTGAAATGATCAACAGCAAGAACATCAAGGCCACCCCCCAACAGCCATAGGTGGTGGTGCGGATCTTGCCAAGGCGGGGCACAATTAAAAATCCTGTGAAACTGAGACCACAAGTGTGCCCATGCCCCAGTAGGCATTCAAGCGAGTGGTTTCGGCGATTGTCATGCCGAAGACTTCACCACCAAAGGGTTCCAGGATGGGTTCTTGAATAAATAAACTCAGGGTCATCAAAACAAGGAAGAGAAAAAAGCGCCAAGTTTGCGAGTTGGCAGTGAGAATTTTTAAGGCACGACCAAGGGTAATATTTTCGGGATTGTTGCAGGTGCAACTGCGCACATGATAACGGGAATACTTGGCTTCAACACCCCAAGTGCTGGCGATCGCCAGAGCGAAAACCACTGTCAAGACCACTAAAAAGAGGCGATTGACACTTTGTTGTAGGAGTTCCACAGGGGTATCTAGCTCCAACTGCCGCAATAGCACACTGCTGAGAATGGCACCGACAACAATCCCCACAGTCAACATTGACCAGACAATGCCCACCAGTTTACCCCGGTCTTCCTCCTCGGAGACATCCACAAGCAGGGCAGCAAAGGGGGTCGAGCTACTGCTCACGCAAATGCCATAGGCGGCAAAAAGCAGTCCCAAAAGGCCAATCCAGCCTTGGGTGGCTAGACTCCAGCCCGCTTGATCTAAGCTTTGCCCCACCTGCCAGATCACTTGCACAATGGCGTAGGTGACTAGGGTAAAGGCCAAAGCCCCCCCCCCAGACATAGCCGGTGCGATGATAGCCGCCAATGGGGTGGGCATCGGAGAGCTGACCAAACCACACCCGCACGGGTGAGACAAACTGATGCATGGCAATCGTCAGCGTCACCAATGTGGCCGGAACTGCCAATTCTTTAATTAGAATGCGGTTGAGAACCCCCAACACCAGAATTGACATCATTCCCAGTCCCATCTGAAAAAGACCCAAACGAAACATGACCCACAGCGGCAAAGGCGGGGGTGCAGCAGCAGAACGAGTGGCCATACCTGACTCAACTCACATCATCTATAGAAAATGATAAATTTTTTTCAGGTCAAACTTAAAGTGCCATCAAGAAAGAAATCGTCAATGATACGACTAGGGCAATCAGGGTCAAAAAGAGCGATCGCTTCAGTGACTCAGTGTAGGCAGACATTGGTTGCATCACCTCGTGTGTAAGAGACTTTACGCCTTTAGAAAAATAAGTTCCTCAAGTGATTTATTGTGTTAATGGGCAGTTTTTTATTTTACCGCCTTTTCTAGGGGCAAATCTGTACACTGCATAGCTTCATTTGAGGACGTATTACATCAATGGGGATAAACTTGCGCTCACCATTATTCATTGTTTTGCTCACAATTGTCATCGACCGCTTGGGTGAGAGCCTCATTTTCCCCATTTTGCCTTTCCTTGTGGAGCGATTTAACTTTGATGCGTTGAGCCTAACCCTGTTATTTTCTGCCTTTGCCGCTGCCCAATTCATTGCTGCCCCCCTCTTGGGTGCTTTCTCGGATCACTGGGGACGTCGGCCGGTGTTGCTAATTTGCATTGCCGGTACTGCCCTGTCCTATATTCTCTTTGCCTTGGCCACAGCACCTTGGTTGCTCTTTGTCTCCCGTATCATTGATGGCTTTACAGGGGGCGTGGTTTCAACCGCTCAGGCCTATATTGCTGATAGTTCCGCCCCGGCGGATCGGGCCAAGAACTTTGGTTTAACGGGGGCAGCTTTTGGCATTGGTTTCATTTTTGGGCCAGCGATTGGCGGTAGTCTCGCCGCCATTGATCTCAAGTTACCGATTTGGTTTGCCGCCGCCTTGGCACTGGTAAATGTGGTCTTGGCTTATTTCATCTTGCCGGAGTCATTGCCTCCAGCTCAGCGATCGCCCCTGACCTTAAAGAGCTTTGCCTTGCGGCAGCAGTGGTTGGAGCTATTCAATCAACGCACACTGCAAGCCTTACTGATGGCCTTTTTTATCTTTAACTTTGCCTTTGCTGGCTTCACAAGTATTTTTGTCCTCTTTTTGAAGCGGCAACTGAGTTGGGGACCCGCTCAAGCGGGGATCATTTTTGTCATTATTGGCGTGGTCAGTACGCTGGTTCAGGCGGGCTTAATTCGCTCCTTGATTCCTCGATTTGGCGAGCAGCGCTTGAGCTGGGGGGGGACTCCTCCTCGTGGCCTTGGCCTTGTTAGGGATTGCCGCTGTTCCCAGTGTTGGCAGCTTTAGTGTGCCGCTCCTCTATGGTTGTGTTGTGGGCTTGGCCTTTGGAGTGGGCATCATGTTGCCCTCCCTGCGGGGGGTGATCTCCAATCGGGTGCGAGATCAAGATCAGGGCAAAATTATTGGCGCTAGCCAATCACTGCAAAGTGTGGCTGGGATTGCTGGACCAGCATGGGCAGGGTGGGTCTTTGATCGCTGGGGTGGGGTGGCGCCTGCTTGGCAAAGCAGTGTGATGATGGCGATCGCTTTGGGCTTTTTGGTGCTGGGGTTGGGCAAGCCCCAAAATACGCCCCCTAGCACTGTCTAAGTAAAATATGTCAAACTGCTAAGCAAGAACCCTCATTCACCCATTTTCCTAACCTTTGGACACTCTCGAAGCTCACCTTATGATGCGGTTGTCTTTTCCTCAGCCTGCTCGACGGCACCGTTGGCTCTCTGCTTGGCAACGATCGCTGCGTTATTACTATTTGCGCCTGATGCGCTCCCACAGTAGCACCGAAAGTATTGCCCGTGGTCTTGGGGCAGGGGTCTTTGCTGGCATGCTTCCCCTCTTTGGTGGTCAGATGCTCATTGCCGTCAGTCTAGCGTTCCTAGTGCGGGGAAATAAGCCCTTGGCCGCTCTTGCTACTTGGGTGAGCAACCCCTTCACCTATGTGCCCTTGTTTTGGTTTAACTTTCAGGTGGGTTGGTGGCTAATGGGGCAGCCTTCCCTGTCCTTGGGTGAATGGCAATCTTGGGAAAAACTCCTAGAACAGGGGGGGGCAAATGGCAATGATTCTCATTTTTGGTAGTGTTTGGGTGGGCGTGATTGCTGGACTGCTTACCTATGCCCTGTGTTTACGACTCCTACCCACCCTGCGCCAACGCTTTCGCCGTCCCTCTGCTATGGCTGCTGCAAGTTTTCCAAACCGGCCACAACTTTAGCAGATTGTAGGCGATCGCCCTGCTGAATTGTGTCCACCACGTCCATGCCCTCGGTGACATAGCCAAAGACCGCATAGTTGCCATCGAGAAAATCCAATTGATCAAGGGCAATGTAAAACTGAGCTGAGGCCGAATCGGGGAGTTGCGATCGCGCCATGGCCACCGCACCGCGCCTATGATTAAGAACGGGTGAGACTTTACCCGCTTGGCTATAGGTGGGGGTGTCATTGCCCTGACCAAGAATTTCTAGGGGAATATAGCGGGGGCGATTCGTCGCTGGGTCAATAAATGAACCGGTACCGTAGAGTTGCGGCGGCACACTGGGGTCTTTGCTTTGGGGATCACCCCCTTGAACCACAAAGGGGCGGGGTTCACGGACGACGCGGTGAAAAATGGTGCCGTCATAGACCCCCCGATTCACTAAATCCACAAAATTGCCAGCGGTAATCGGGGCAGCATCCCCCTTTACTTGAATCGTAATCGGGCGATCGTTGACCGTCAGCACAACTGTTGCATCGCCATTGAGTCGAGGTAAATGGGCCATAGGGGTTGGGCTTTGTGCTCCTGGAATTGAACTGGTGTCAGCCACTGAGGAGAGTGACGTGCAACTCACCAGGAGAAGGACGCTGAGCACCATCGCCAACCGGGGTAGGATTGTGCCGAACTTCAGGGGTTTCATTGACAGGCCACTCCGAGCTAACCGTTCTATTATGCCGTGTCGTTGCCCCCTAATTGCTGCGCGGAAGGGGCTGCTGTGTCGGTTGCTGCCGCAGTTGCACGAAGGGTTCATCGGGGTTGACCAGATCAATGAAGACGATTTGCCGAGGATCCAAGTACTGGGGTAACTGTCTGAGACTGGCTAAGGCACTGAGTTGTTTCTTGAAGGTGGGGCTATCCCACTGCACTACCCCAAGGTGAACCGGCGCAAGAGGGGTTTGGACAATTAGATTCTGTTCATTGCGCCAATCTAAACCTGTAATGGGTAAATCTTGCTGCTGGAGAATTTGGTGAATCTGCTGCCACTGCTGCCGGCGATCGCCATCCACGACCCATGTCTGGGGACGCGGTGGATCCTTGACGGGCACAAAATACCCCTGCAACCGCAGGGTTGGCATTGGTTTCACAGCGCTGGCTTGATAGCTACTCAGCGGGGCAACAAATCCAAAACCATCCACCAACCAGCGACTGGCAGGTCCTTGTAGCTGCCCGGTTTCACTCATGACCCAGCATTGATTGCAAGTGGCAACTGCGACAGGTTGGCGTTCTTGGACTTCAACAATTAGTGTTGGCGGAAAGAGTTGGCGGGCGATTGTCACCCGTTGTAGAGGTAGCGTGGTTTCCAAAGTGTGAATGATCTCTTGGGGCCGCAAACGCAGTAGGGACTCAGGATACTCAAGGGGCAATTGTGCCTGCAACGCTTCCGTTTTCAATAGTTGATTGCCGCGAATCACCACTTGCTCAGGACGGCGGATGATCCAGTCTGGCAACGTCAACCCCCAGACCAGCGCCCCCGTTAAGGTCAAGAGGACACTGGTACGCCAAAGTCCTGCCAGTTGGCGCCAGCGGCGTTTACTTTGCAATTGGCGGCGCCGTTCACGAATGGCATCATGGCCAGTTGTCCCCTGAGGAATGGGGTTTACCATAGCCCTAACCTCAGTGTTGAGGAAAATTGGAACTTAGGATGCTGCACGGGCTGTCATTAGTTGATGGTAAGATACGCGATGTCAATTGTCTGTTCATTATTCTTTTGACTGCCTCTATCTTAGTAAAGGCTTCGCACCATGCCCCTAAATACGTTTGCTTACTGGTCGAAATCATCCCTGCTCCTTGGGGCGTTACTGCTAGGGGTACTCCCTCAGGCGGTGTTTGCCCAGAATCAGTCTGCTGGCCCCAATGTCCAGATTGTGAATCCCACACCCCCACCCAGCTCTTCAATTTATACCCTTGAAGGGGGCAAGCGCTTGATGGATGAGGCTGCCGCTGCGGTTAATAGCCAAAATTATGCCGTCGCCGCTCGCAAGCTGTTGGAAGCCCGTACGGTGATGAACCAACTTTCAAACTTTTACCAGTCCCTCAACTCCAGCTTTTTAGGCATTGATACTGTGGCTGCCGATAGCAACCGTCGCCGTGCTCTGGAAGCAGCGCAACTGCGAGATCAAGCCACTTTTCAACTGGCTTTGGTCTATCGCGTCAATAACCAACCCGAACTGGCAGTGCCCCTTCTGGTGGAAATTATCCGCAGCCAAAACCCTACCCGCGAACTGGGACAAAAGGCCTATCAGCAATTGCTAGAATTAGGCTTTGTGGATGTGCCCTTTCCGCGTACGGGGGGAGTGCCCTCGGGAACGCCTGCGGCAAGTCCACCGCCCGCCACCTCTGCCAATCCCCAACCCCGTCAGTAGTGCTTTATGAATAACTCTCTCCTCGCCAATGGCTCTGTACCTCTGTTGCGTCAAGCTACGGTTGATCGCCAGACCAAAGAGACCAAGGTTCACATCGAACTCACCCTTGATGGCAATGGTCTAGGGGAGAATCACACAGGGATTCCCTTTCTAGATCACATGCTGGATCAGCTTTGCTCCCACGGATTGGTGGATTTGCGAGTGCAAGCCAGTGGGGATACCCATATTGACGACCACCACACCAATGAGGATGTGGGCATTACCTTGGGGATGGCCTTGGATCAGGCCTTGGGCGATCGCCGCGGGATCTATCGTTTTGGCCACTTTGTTGCCCCCCTCGATGAGAGCTTGGTGGAAGTGGCTCTAGACCTTTCAGGGCGTCCCCACCTTAGCTATGGGTTGGAGATTCCTACGCAGCGGGTTGGCACCTATGATACGCAACTGGTGCGGGAGTTTTTCGTTGCTTTGGTGAACCATAGCCGCATGACGCTGCATATTCGCCAATTAGAGGGTCTGAACTCGCACCACATTATTGAAGCAACCTTCAAGGCCTTTGCCCGTGCTCTCCGCATGGCGATCGCCATTGATCCCCGTCGCAGTCAGCAGATTCCCAGTTCCAAGGGCGTGATTCAGGCCTAGGTATGGACGTGGCCATCGGGCATAATTGCCCCTGTCAGACGCGCGCCCGTCAGCTTAACCAAAAGACGGTTACCCTGACTCATTTTTGCCCCCGCAGATCAGCGCCGCGCAAGTCGGCACCACTCAAGTCAGCGCCAATGAGATTGGCCTCCTGCAGGTCAGCATAGCTCAGATCCGCTTGCAGGAGATTGGCACGAAAGAGATTGGCATGGCGCAAGTTGGCGCGGTGGAGAATCACCCGATGCAAAAAGGCATCACTGAGATCGGCATAACTGAGGTTGGCATGGCTAAGGTTGTGCCCTTCAAAGTCCTTTTCGCTCAGGTTTGCCCCCTGTAAGTTCACCCCCGACATATCTTTATGGGGAGGCGTCGTGCGTGGTGGGGCAGCGGTTCTTTTGCTGTGGCAGTGGTTGTAGGGTTGGCTATAGGCGTACTGTGCGGTTTGCTGCTCGCGGGTCGCATGATAGCTGCGATAGGTGTAGGGATTGGATGGAGAGCGCGGCGGTGGTGAGGAACGATAGCTTTGCCGCTGGTTGGCTCCCCGCTGACAGGTTTGGCTGCTGTATCTAGCAATATGCTGCCGCAGTTGATCTCGCGCTTCATTAAACTGCTTAATTTTCTCTTGTGCCTTTTCGATCAGCCGCGTGTTGTCCTTGGGGATGCGATCGGGATGCCAAATGAACACCAAGTCTCGATAAGCCCGGTTAACTTCCTCTAGGGTTGCCCCCGGCTCCAACTCCAGTACCCGGTAGCAGGTGTCTAAATCGAGCATTTGCTGACCGCTTATCATGGATATTGACGATCTTAACCACGGAACTGCTCACCTAGGGTTGCGAAAGAATGCGTTAGTATGAACTTATGTAAAGACTTTTCACTTTTCCTAGCGGAGGATGGCGATCGGTGAATAAACAATGGCGAAACGCAGGTTTATACGTTCTTCTGTCAATCGTGGTGCTGGCCTTGGCCACGGCCTTCTTTGATCGCCAACCCACGACCAAACAAACATGGCCCTACAGTGAATTCATCCAACAGGTCGAAAGTAAGCAAATCGCTAAAGTCAGTATCACACCTGACCGCTCTCAAGCTCAAGCCATAACCCAAGATGGCACGCGGGTTCTTGTTAATCTTCCTAATGATCCGGAACTCCTCGACATTCTTACAACTAACAATGTGGACATTGCTGTCTTGCCCCAAAGCAATGATGGCTTTTGGTTCCGCGCCCTCAGCAGCTTGCTTGTTCCCATTGGTCTGTTGGTACTGCTTTTTTTCTTGCTGCGGCGTGCCCAAGCGGGTCCTGGCAACCAAGCAATGAATTTCGGCAAGTCACGGGCACGGGTACACATGGAACCCCAAACCCAAGTGACCTTTAATGATGTGGCTGGGATTGATCAGGCCAAGCTAGAACTGGGCGAAGTGGTGGAATTCCTCAAGTATGCTGATCGCTTTACTGAAGTGGGCGCCAAAATTCCTAAAGGGGTTCTCCTCGTTGGCCCTCCCGGAACTGGTAAAACCCTCCTTGCGCGCGCGGTGGCTGGTGAGGCGGGGGTTCCCTTTTTCTCGATTTCCGGTTCTGAGTTTGTGGAAATGTTTGTTGGCGTAGGTGCCTCACGGGTGCGGGATCTCTTTGAACAAGCCAAAGCCAATGCCCCCTGTATTGTTTTTATCGACGAGATTGATGCCGTCGGTCGCCAGCGGGGTGCTGGTCTAGGGGGTGGCAATGATGAACGGGAGCAAACCCTCAACCAACTACTGACGGAAATGGATGGCTTTGAGGGGAATACAGGCATTATTATCATTGCCGCCACAAACCGTCCAGATGTCTTGGATGCAGCCCTGTTGCGTCCGGGTCGTTTTGACCGTCAAGTGGTGGTAGATCGTCCCGATTACAAAGGTCGCCTCGATATTCTCAAAGTCCATGCCCGTGGCAAAACGCTTGCTAAGGACGTGGATCTCGATAAAATTGCACGCCGTACTCCCGGCTTCACGGGTGCGGATCTTTCGAACCTGCTCAATGAAGCAGCTATTCTTGCGGCTCGACGCAACCTCACCGAAATCTCGATGGATGAGATTAACGATGCCATTGATCGCGTCCTCGCTGGGCCTGAGAAAAAAGACCGTGTCATGAGCGATCGCCGCAAAAAGTTAGTCGCCTACCATGAGGCGGGTCATGCCCTTGTGGGAGCCCTCATGCCCGACTACGATCCCGTCCAAAAAGTGAGCATTATTCCCCGCGGGCGGGCTGGCGGTCTCACTTGGTTTACCCCCAATGAAGATCAGATGGATTCTGGCCTCTATAGCCGTGCCTACCTGCAAAACCAAATGGCCGTTGCCCTTGGCGGTCGCATTGCTGAGGAAATTGTTTTTGGCGAAGATGAAGTGACAACGGGTGCCTCGAACGACCTACAACAGGTGGCACGGGTGGCGCGGCAAATGGTCACTCGATTTGGTATGAGCGATCGCCTAGGGCCTGTGGCTTTGGGACGGCAAACAGGGAATGTCTTCCTTGGCCGTGACATTATGGCAGAGCGGGACTTCTCTGAGGAAACGGCTGCCACTATTGATGACGAAGTGCGCAACCTCGTGGAGCAGGCCTATCGTCGTGCCAAAGAGGTACTAGTGAACAACCGCCACGTCCTTGACCAAATTGCCCAAGTCCTTATGGAAAAAGAGACGATTGACGCTGAGGAACT
>DVDZ01000157.1 GCA_015296025.1 Thermosynechococcus sp. M46_R2017_013 | reverse complement strand
TTGCACAATTGTGCGTAGGTTGTGAATCGTCAGGTTAAATGAGTCTGCCACTGCTCCGAGCACGTCCGCTGTCACTTCAGCTTGGACGGTCAGGTCACCTCGGGCGGCACCCTCCACATCATCGAGAAGTCGGATCACTTGGCGCTGCAAATCATCCCGCTGCCGTTCGTTTTCCTCTGCTTTTTTCTGGGCATCAGCAGTAATTTGCTGGATGGCATCCGTCATTTGGTTAAAGCTTTGTGCCAAGAGTCCTAGTTCATCGTTACTGGTGACCGGCACCCGCGCCGTCATATCACCGGCCATCACGGCATTACACTGTGCCTGCAAATCCGTACAGAAGCGCTTGATGCGGCTGACGCTACGCTGCCCCATGGCATAGACCGCTGCCCCAGCGGTGAAACCAGCCGCAGCACCACTGAATAAAGGCGCAGGGCTAGGGGCGCTAAAGCCTAAACTGACGGCACCCGCAGCTAAGGCGGAAAGCACAGCGGTAGTTACTGCGGAGGTAATGTTTTCTTGGCTAAAGGAACTGGTGGCTGTTGGGGTGGTTGAAACAGTTCCAGCCACAGAACTAGGACTATGAGAAGGGGTTGGCGGAGCAGCCACTGGTGCTGCAACGGGCACTTGCTCGGTAAAGGCTGAGAGATCCTGACTTTTTGGAGGAGCTACAGATTCAGTGCGGCTGGCGGTGCTTTGGCTCAAATCGACATTAAAATCAGCCAAGTTCTCAAGACTTTGCTGGCTGAGATCATCAAATTCATCCGGTAAAACCGCAAAGGTCTTGGTGCCAGCCTCGGCCATCCCTGTGGCTTCTGATCCAACAGCACCCATTCCATGCACTTGGGGATTGGCAATGGTCATTTCCTCCCCAAATCCAGCACCGGCGAGATCTGCATTGCCAAAGGGGAGCTCTTCTAAATCAAAGTCGGCAGGTTCAACACCACCAGAGCTGGTTTCCCCTGCAGCGGTTGCTGGTGTCCTTGGCTCCCTCGCGTCTGCGGCAACGGTTTCACCTCTGGAAAACTCAGACATGGCGATTGTTGGCTCATTGTCCAAGGGAGCGGGGTCAAAGGTCTCAGGAAACAGGGGTTCGGCGACAAGGTCTGGAGCCTCAAAAGCTTCAGGGGAAGCTGGGAAGTCACCAAAGAGATCGTCTTCCTCCTCGGCAGTTCCAGAAGAGCTGAATTCTGGCTGCGGCAACACCTCAATGGCCTCTGCCGTCTCATTGCTCAACAAATCACTGATACCCGTAGCAGAGGTAGAGACTTCAGGAACGTTGGTCTCAGCGGATGCCGTCGGATTTGGAGAGGAATTCTCTTCAGAAGTGCTGGCTGCTGGGGATTCCTCAATATCGCCAAAGAGACTTTCTGCAGAAATGTTTACCGCTGGGGCTTCCAACAGGCTCTCTTGAGAAATATTTGCTTCTGCAGGTGCTGGAGACCCGGCAAGGAGCCCCTCTTCAGGCATCGCCATTTCAGCGGCAAAGGGATCATCAAATGTTTCTCCGAAGGGCGGTGGCATCTCCTGAGAAGAATCCGCAGTACTTTCTGGAGTCTCACCATCAAATATAGAATGAGGGCTAGGCGGTTCGGAGGGGGTCACAGGAGAACTTCCCATAAGCAGCGTGATCTCCTCATCCCCAATGGCTTCAGGGTCTAGGGGTTGCACCAATTCACCCATGGGGATTTCTGGAATGTCTGCCACTTCGGCAACCGGATCCTCCAAAGTATTGGTTGAAAAGGCAAAGGGATCCTGAATTGCCGCATCTTCGTCGAAGGGATTAAAGGTACCCTGTTCTAAATTGACGCCGAATTCTTCTTCAACGCTACCAACTTCAGGCTCGTCAAAGGGGTTGCTCGTCCCCAAATCGCTGCCAAAGTCATCAAAGTGCTCAAGACTGAATGTCTCTAAGGGGTTTACAGCTTGGGGTTCCCCACTGGGTGGGGTCGTCTGCAAAAAGGTATTCTCACTTTGGAGTTGGGTATGTTCTGCTTGCAGTGTGGTGTGATGTTCTGCGCCCCCATGGTTACTAGGTTCAGCAGCGGGTATCAGATCTTTAATCCTGGCGAGACTCTCGTTGGCCAGATTAATTAATTCTGGGTCGGTGGTGGCCTTGAGAACCGCATGGTACTGCTCTTGAGCCTCGCTGTAGCGTTGTTGGCAGCAGTAAATATGCCCCCGCAGAAGCCGTAGGTTGGGATCGCCCGGTCGGGTGCCCACTAATTGGTCGGTGATTTTGGCTGCTTCTTCGTAGTTGCCTTGTACATAAGCGGCAACCGCTTTTTGATATTCTTGGGTGTGTTGGGTGCTGCTGGATGCCATGGGCTTACTCCCAGAATGGACAATGACAAGGGGCAGGGAATTGTAAGGACTCAATCAAGAAAGCTTTAATTACAAAGTATGCGCCAATCCTTGGGAAAGATGTCACGGGGGTGTTAATTTTCCTAAAGTGACTGGTGTTGATAAGTTCAATGGTGACACTTGGCTGTGAGTGTCCATTGAGATTTTACTTCTTCTAGTTTAGAGTCCCCAGCGGGCACTGCGTAAAATGGCAAGGGGTTCTAAGAGCTTAACAATCTCCTGCTGCTCGGCATCAAAAACCCATTCACCCCGTACAAAGGGAGCCATTTGATCGCTGACATGCGTGGCGGGCTTAATAGTGTCATTGTTGAGCCACTCCATGCCTCGAACTTGATGAACCGCTAGCCCCACTATTAACTCATCATCCTCAATGGCAATAATGGATAGCTCAGAGCGATCGGTGTTCAAGGGGGTGTCATCCCCAAGAAATTTACCGGCATCCGCTACCCAAATCACCTGCCCCCGCAAGTTTAAAATCCCCAGTAGCAGATTGGAGGTATTGGGCACTGGGGTAATGCGATCGGGATTGACGGCGACAACTTCACGCACACCAATTGCCGGCAGCGCCAGGAGATCACCGCTGGGGATCGTAAAGAGGATATGTAAATCCCCCTCTGGAGTTTTGAGGTCATCGATATTGTCACTTTCAAAGGGGGCATTGGTTGCGAGTAGGTCTGAGCTACTAAACATCTTTAACCTCGCAAGAGTTGCTTGATGGTGCCAACGAGTTCTTTGGGGTCAAAGGGCTTGGTAATGTACGCGTCAGCGCCCTGTTTCATGCCCCAATAGCGATCAAATTCCTCACTTTTGGAGGTACAGATAACCACAGGAATTGATTGGGTGCGGGGATCAGCCTTAATTTGGCGACAGACTTCATACCCATTCATGCGGGGCATGACAATGTCGAGGACAACCACATCTGGTGTGCTCTGCTGCAATTGTTCCATTGCCTCCACACCATCGGTGGCAACGGTTACTTCAAAGCCTGTTTTTGCCAGCAATTCGCTAATCATTTCCCGCTGGGGTGGGCTATCTTCAACAACTAAGACTTTACTCATAGGAGGCTACACGTAGAATCAAGGGTTTGCTTTATATTCTAAAAGCCTAGGAGTATCACAGGTTGATGACAGCCAACCTGCGGCGGTTAACGGGGAGTCTCAAGGCTTGATTTTGGTTCTAGCACGTCGCTAAAGGACTCGTCTGTTAAGGAGGTCACAGGTGGGGCTGCACCAATATAGCGATGCGTAATTGTTAACAATTCTTGAGTTGAAAAGGGCTTGCTGAGGTAGTCAGTGGCACCGGCCACTTTGGCGCGCAGGCGATCGCTCCAACCGACGAGACTCGTCAGCATAATAATCGGCGTATAACGGAAGCGAGGGGTGTGTCGCAGCAGGGTACAGAATTCGTAGCCATCCAATTCGGGCATGGCAATGTCGAGGAAAATGAGGTCAGGGTTGAGTTGGAAAATAAGACTCAAGGCTGTCAAGGGATGGGCGATCGCCGTAGCTTCATAACCCGCTGCTTGAAGTGTGGACTCAACGACTTGACGGACGGTGGCAGCATCATCCACGCACACGACTCGGGGCGATCGCCGCCAAGAAAGAGGCGGAAATGTGCGGGTGTGGCCATTGGTTCCCCAAGAACTAACTTGCAAGTATCCTTGATGGAGATAGGGCAGCAGGAGTTTGCCCACCGTCACTCCATCTCGTCCCAGTTGCCGACTCAGGCGACGCAGCGTAATTGGTTCGCGCACGAAGGGTTCAAGTTGACGAAACCATTGATCCGCTGGATCGTTGCCTGTGGGTTTAATATCTGTCAGTTCGAGGACTTGATCGAGGGAACGCAACTCTGGGTGCAGTTTTTTCCATTCCCGCAGATGACTCAGGCTGTCATTGAGCAGTGCTGTCAAAGAGAGATTGTGCCATTGGGGGGTGAGGGGACTCGCACTATAAAATTTGAACCAAGCGCGATTGAGACTAACCACGTCAAAGAGACTTTCCCGTAGGAGAGCCCGCCACACGCTATGGATCTGACTGAGCTTGCAGTGGTTGAGGAGCCACCATAGGCATTCATATTCCACCCAACTGGCACCGGCTTTGCTTTCGATGAAGCTATCAGGACTCGGCCAAGGAATGCCCTGCCCATAAAGAAGATCCTGTAATCGCTCTAAACCGTGGCTGTGGCGATCGGCAATATAAACCAAGTGACCATGACTCAAAAAAAGAAGCCACGTATGACCGGCATCATCTTCGAAGTAGAGTTCTCCGGTGCGCTGACCAAGAGCAAGGGTTTGGCACAGCGTGTAAATATCTGTATCGTTGAGGCATCCTTCCATGGCGCTATTATAGCGATCGCCAGCCGACTGAGCACGACACGGGAAATCTGGTCTAAGCTAGCGCTGAGTATAGGTGGAGAGCAATTGCACCAGTTGCTTGACAAGGGCTTCTTGATCTCGATTAATCTGGGGAAAGTTAAAGTCATCGCGGATGTGTACCTCAAAGCCGGGCACGACCTCAATACGTTTCCAAGACTCTGGTTGCGTTGAATGGCTCGGAGGTGGTACTTCGCGGCGGCTGACACTGGTACTGATGCGCATGGGTTCCCCATAGCGATGCTCGGAGCGGTCTTGTACCTGCTGCAAAAAGGCCAAGGCTGGGTTGATGGGCGGTGGGTTTAACTGAAGATGTACCCCCTGCTCAAGGAGTGCCCGCAGTTCTGGGGTACTCATGCGATACACCAGCTTGTAAATGGCACCTGCGGTATAGCCCTCCATCAACAGTCGCCGTACCACGAGCAATTGCACAAGGTGGCGATAGCCATAGCGCCCTTCACGGCCAATGCGGGTGGGGCGATCAATTAGTTTGCAGGAGGTGTAATGGCGGACTAGACGCGGGTTCACTTCCTCCAACACGCGATTTTTTGAGTCTTCTTGGGGGAGGTGCTGAGGCAAGAGTTCGTTGGCAATTTCCACCAACTCATCTAATGACCATTGATCCTGAACGTGGATAAAATCTTGAATTGTTGCCATAATGAATAAACACAACCTTTTTTGAACGAATAACAAAGGGGTAGAGCAGAGAGAAAGTTTTCTGTGCTAGGTTAAACCCAAGGGCGCACCTAGAACAGCGGTGAAACTATACTACCGTATTTTTTTGTTCTGTATCATCTGGGGTCTAATTTTCTCCTGTAGTTGTCAAGAAAGGTGAAAACGTACCTGGTACAACAGTATCAAGAATTCAACGCAACTTTGTATTGCATTGTTACGCCAAAACAATTTATTTGATGCTACCATACAGCGTTTGGTATTGAGTAAGGTGCTCCCAAAAATTACTGGGATTTTTCCATTGTCAAGCTATTTGTTGCAGGGTTGTTACGAATTCTGGATAGGAAACGGCTGCTGCCCTAGCGTTGTGAATGTGACTTGTTCCTTGAGCATTGAGGGCGGCGATCGCCAGGCTCATGGCCATGCGATGATCGCCGTAGGTTTCTAAGTGGGTTCCTTGGAGGGGCACGCCCCCCTGAATATCAAGGCCATCTTTGAGTTCAGTGACCTTAGCGCCCATTTTTTGCAATTCTGTGGCCACAGCCTTGAGGCGATCGCTCTCCTTGACCCGTAGTTCTGCTGCGTCTCGAATTTCGGTGACGCCTTCGGCAAAGGCAGCAGCCACGGCCAAAATTGGAATCTCATCAATCAAACGAGGAATTAATTCACCGCCAATACGGATGCCCTTGAGCGTCGCCGATCGCACCCGCAGATCTGCTACCGGCTCTCCTGTGACTAGCCGCTCATTTTCAAGGGTAATCTCGGCTCCCATTGCCCCAAGCACATCGAGAATGCCTGTGCGGGTGGGGTTGACGCCCACATTGGTCAACACCAATTCTGAATTAGGGATAATGGAGGCTGCGACCAACCAAAAGGCGGCTGAACTAATGTCACCGGGGACAATGACCTTCTGACCCTTTAAGACTGCAGGCCCTTCAAGACTCACCGTACAGGTGGCTTCATCCACACTCAAACAGGCACCAAAGGCCTGAAGCATACGTTCACTGTGATCCCGTGAGCGATGGGGTTCGCGAATAATGGTGGTGCCCTCGGTGTGGAGAGCGGCAAGCAACAGCGCTGATTTCACCTGAGCCGAGGCAATGGGACTGTAGTAGGTGATTGGCTCTAGGGGCTGCCCCAAAACCGCTAAGGGGGCACGGCTATGGTGTTGACGCCCCCAAATCTGAGCACCCATCTGCAACAGGGGGGTAACGACCCGTGCCATGGGGCGCGATCGCAATGAGGCATCCCCAGTGATTGCAAAAAAGCGACCTGTTTGTGCTGCCAATACCCCCAGCAGTAGTCGCATCGTCGTACCAGAATTGCCGGCATTCAGCACATCCCCCGGCTCTTGCAGGTGGCCAATTCCCAAACCTTGAACCGTTACTGCTGTCGGATTCAGATGCGAAATCTCAGCGCCCAGAGCACGGAAACAAGCAGCGGTACTGCAGGTATCTTCACCCACGAGCAGGCCTTCGATATGGGTTGTGCCCTCCGCTATGGCTCCTAACATCAGGGCACGGTGAGAAATAGATTTATCGCCCGGTACTTGCAGGCTGCCCCGCAAGGGATGGCCATCGGCCTGAATTTGCCAAGTGTCGTCGGAGGTGATCTGAATAACTGCCATGGAAGACTAAAGGAGAGAATGAAACCGCGCTCTCGATTGTCCCACGTCTTTTGTCTGCTATAACGCCATTGAGCGTTTGAGTTCTTCTAGGGCAGTTTGCAATTCCAGGCGGCGAAACTCGGCTTCAACGGGATCATTGAGATCACTGCCCATGCCCGGGGGTGGCGGCGGCGGCGGGGGAGGCGCACTGGCGGTAGGAATGCGGTTCATCACTTCCTGACGGCGATCGCGAATCTTTTGCAGAAGTTGCTGGGTAAGAGGAATTTGATTGAGGGCATTGAGGCGCTGAGTCCACAATTGCTCGCCGCGTCGGCGTAATTCGGCCTCCCGTTGCCGTGCTAATTCCACAAGGTCAGGGCGTTGCGCCGCCATTGCCGTTTGGATGCGATCGCGCCAACGACGAATTTCAGAAACCAGACTGAGAATTTGCTGCTCACAGGTATTGACTTCCTGTTGTAAGCGCAGGAGTCGCTTTTGGGTTTCCCGTTCTTGATCCTCAAGCTCAAGGAGTAACAGATTGAGTTCCAACTGCGGATTGGCACGAATAAAGTCCTCCAGCTTCTGCTCTAGGAATGCATTCAAATCTCGAAAAAAGTTCATGCTTGCCCCTTTTCTAAAAGCTTTGGCCAACGGTGAGAGAGCGCACTTCCCCTTGACGGCGCAGCACGGCTCGCTGGTTTTGAATTTGCACCAGTTGCCAGCCCTCGCTGCCAATTGTATCGCCGATGCCTAAACGCAGGGTTTGACCATTGCTTTGAAAGAGAGCCACCGAGCGATCGCCCAGTTCGAGTATGCCCACCAAGGTATGTTGGGGAGGCGCGGCTGGAGGGGGGGGGTGGCGGCGGCGCCGGTGTTGCTGCCGGCGTAGGGGCTGTAACCGTGGGTAAATTGGGCAGGGTCACAGTTGGTGCTGCGGGAGCTTGGTAAACGGGAACGTAGATGCGCTCAACTGTTGGGGTAGAGGCGGTGGGGGTGGAGACAGAATTGCCGGCAATGGCGGGTGGTGCAGGGGTTGGCGTGGCAGCCTGTTGGCTTAGGAGTTGCAGGGAGTTTTGCAGATACTCAGCAAAGGCAACATCAGCTGGGCTGGGGGCTGTTGCGACCACAGCCTCAGGGGTAACTGCAACTGGTTGGCGATTCAGGTTGATCCAGAGGCCAACCCCTAGAACAAAAGAAGCAATGCCTACTCCCATGAGAAAGCGATCGCCCCAAGAAAACGCCTGTCGCGGCTCTGGACAGTGTAGCCAGCGGGAACGTTCCTCTGTTGTTGGGGACGGCGGAGTCGTTGCTTCAAAGGGGACAAGGAGGGGAGACAGGTTTTCTAAAACTGCTGACAGGGGTTCTGACTCATTCAGCTCAGCCTCCATTGCCGCAAAAACTTCATCTAGCACGCGATTAGCTTGGGCATCCGTCAGACAGGTCTCCAGGATGTAGGGGTCTGTCCTCTTCGGATCATCGCTCTGTGTCATCGCCAATGCCTCACAATGATCACCACAACCGCCCAAACTTACCTACCCTGTTCTCTACGTTGGGTCATTCAAGTCTATGCACTCCCTCTCCTACTGGCCACCACCGCCGCTGCACTCCGGTGTGATCCACACGGTCTTTACCGCCTATCTCCAACGCTGGGGGTGCTTCTACCCCTGGCAACCGCAAACTAGCCATATTTTCCATGGGGCAGCAGGCGTGCCCCTCTACGGCGAGGGGTATCGAGTTGCCCAAGCCCGCGGAACGGTCATTGCCACCTATGGAATTACCGGTGCTCTCCAGAATCAATGGTACCTGCATACCCTTGCCCATTGGGCGATCGCCCGCGGCTTTGAAGTGGTGCTCTTTGATTGGCGTGCCCATGGTCGCAGTGCTGAACTTTCTCCGGTCTTGACCAGTGATGGCCTTTACGAAGGACAAGACTTTGTGGCGATCGCGCAACAGTGTCAAGCCCTCGGCTATACTCCTCCCTATTGGTTGGTTGGCTATTCCTTGGGGGGGCAGTTAGCCCTTTGGGGGGCATGGTATGCCCAGCAGCAAGGGGCAAAAGCCATTGGGGGTGCGGCTGTGATTTGCCCTAACCTTGACTCTAACCGTTCCCTTGCCCATCTTAGCACCACCTTTTGGGGACGCCAATTTGAACGCGCCATCAGCCGTCAACTACAACACTTGGCTTGCCACCTTCATCGCCTTCATCCTCAAATGTTTGATCTCAAAACCATTGCCAAGATTGACACCATTGCGGGTTTTGATGCCGCCCTAGTCATTGAGCGGCTTGGTTTTGCCAGTGTGGCCGACTATTACGCTGCCAGTAGTCCTCTGCCACTGCTGCCGCAGCTGACCGTACCCCTGTGGATTCTCTATGCTGCGGATGATCCCCTCTTTGCTCCCAGCCTTGTGCCCGAACTGCTCACTATTGCCCAGAGCAACGCTAACCTCACCCTGCTGATGACCGAACAGGGGGGACATGTGGGCTTTACCAGCGATCGCCAGTGCCAACGCCTCTGGGGCGATCCTGACTACTGCTGGGGTATCCATCGGCTCTTGGATTGGCTAGAGCAGCAGACTGAAACCCTAGGGTCAATTTAACGAAGGCGGCACCCGGATTCGAACCGGGGGATAAAGGTTTTGCAGACCTCTGCCTTACCACTTGGCTATGCCGCCCCCTTTGCCAACTTCTCATTATAGCCGATAGGCAGCCTATCCTTGCTTGTTTTAGCGCGATTGCTCAAGGTAACGCTGAATGGCTTCACGGGTCAGCGCCGCCAGAGACATGCCCTTGGCTGCTGCCAATGCCTTGAGTTGTTGATATTGATCTGCCCGCACATCCACACGGTAGCGCTTTGTTGGGGCAGTGGGAACGTAATTTGCAGCAAACTCCCGCAGAGCCGCAAAGCCAACCCGATGACAAAAATCCCCAAAGGATTCGCCGCTCTGCCGCCGATTGCGATAAAAAACCAACAATGGCTCTAGGGCAGTTTCCAGTTCGGCAATGGGCAACCGCTCAATATAGACCTCCGCCAAGCGCGTTTGATCGGGACTCCCCCCCAGCCAAATCTGATAAGCGCCAGGGACAATGCCGACAAAGCCCAGCTCAGCTAAGTAGGGGCGAGCACAGCCATTAGGACACCCCGTCATTCGAATCACAAAATGCTCATTCTGCAGTCCCAGCCGATCCATCAGGCAACGGATCCGCTCCAGTACGCCCGGCATTGCCCGTTCCGACTCCGTAATCGCTAGGCCACAGGTAGGTAATGCTGGGCAGGCCATGCTGTAGCGTTCAAGGGGATCAATGGCACTGACATCACGAACCCCGTGCTGCGCAAGGATGTACTGGATTGCATCCTGTTGATCGACAGAGACATCGCACAGGAGCAGATTTTGGTGAGGAGTCACTCGCAGCGGGATGTTAAAGTCTGCAACAATTTTCCTGAGAGCGGACTTGAGCCTAAAATTTCCCTTGTCAAGGATGCGGCCATTGGCAATCGCAAGACCATAAAAGAATTTGCCATCCCCTTGGGGGTGCCAGCCCAAAAAGTCCTCATATCGCCACGGCGGCAGTGGACGAAAAGGTTGAAGGGGCTTGCCGAAGTATTCTTCCACCTTGGCTTTGAATTTTTCGACGCCCCAGTCGTGGATTAGGTATTTCAAACGGGCATGGCGCCGATTATAGCGATCGCCATAGTCTCGCTGGGTCGCAACAATTGCCTTCACCGCATCATAGACATCTACCGCTGCGACAAAGCCAATTTCATCCGCCATGCGGGCAAAGGTTTCTTCCTTATTGTGGGTACGCCCCAAGCCGCCGCCAGCATAGATATTAAAGCCCTCAAGATTCCCTTGCTCATCGGTGATCACCACCAGCGTCAAATCTTGGGAAAACAGATCGACAGAATTATCCCCCGGCACTGTGACACAGCACTTAAACTTGCGCGGCATATAGTGATCGCCGTAGATTGGCTCTTCGTTGTTGGCAAAAATCGTGCCATTGCCATTGCGCTGCCGTGCCGCCTTGACATCGGGGTGCTCTTCGGCAGAAATGACCTTTTCACCATCTAGCCAAATCTCGTAGTAGGCCCCGGTTTGGGGGGTCAGCAGATCGGCAATGCGGTGGGCATACTCATAGGCAAGGGTATATTCTGGGCGATCGCGAAAGGGGGCGGGTGGTGCCATAACATTGCGGTTCAAATCGCCGCAGGCACCTAATGTGGATCCCATGCTGCGGACAATGGCAGCAATGGCAGCCTTCAGGTTCTTCTTGAGAATGCCATGTAACTGAAATCCCTGCCGTGTTGTTGCCCGCAGTGTGTGGTTGCCGTACTCATCCGCCAAGCGATCCAACGTCAAATAGAGCTGCGGTGGAATATAACCAGCCGGACTGCGGGTACGCAGCATAAACTGGTAATCTTTTTCCTGTCCTTTGACGCGGTTATCGCGATTGTCCTGCTGATAGGAGCCGTGGAACTTGAGGATTTGCGCCCCCTCTTCGCTAAAACAGTTTGTGGGTTCTCGCAGCTCCGTGGCAATAGGTTCTCGTAGATGTTGGCTCCGTTCTTTGAGAGCTTCAATTTTTGAGCGTTTGAGTGCAGCATCAGCAGACGGGGGCGAAGCAACCATAGTGTTCTGTCTTCCAACAGGCGAGAGTAACCAAAATAACGACAGCCAAAAGTCCCTAATCTTGATCGGGAAAGTGAGCTATCTTATTTTAGCGAACCTGTGGAACGATTAACAGGAGGGTTCTTCCTTTGAGGCACAATCCTTCTGCCAGCAGCGCTCGAGATAGGCATTGTAGTATTGCCGCCAAAACCGTTTGGGATTGAGGGTAAAGCCCGGACTAAAGAGGTGTTGATTCAAATACTGCCAGAGAGGAAAGGGAAGGACACGACGCGTAGCCATAAGCACACCGTGAGCGTGAGCGATTCAACAACTTCAAGTTACTTTGATCATAGACGAGGGTTCTAGAGAGCAAGGGTCTCTGCCAAGTTTCTTAACGCGAGGGAGACTGTCCGCGGGGTAAAATAATGTTAAAATCTGTAAAGTTTTCTGGGATCACCGATGCGGGTTGTCATTGTTGGTGCAGGATTAGCCGGCTTAGCCGCCGCAGTGGATTTGGTGGATGCCGGTTACAACGTTGAAATCTATGAATCCCGTCCTTTTGTCGGAGGCAAAGTCAGCAGTTGGCAGGATGCCGACGGCAACCACATTGAGATGGGACTCCATGTTTTCTTCTGTAACTACACCAATCTCTTTGCACTGATGACAAAGGTGGGGGCGATCGCGAACCTGTTGCCCAAGGAACATACCCACACATTTATTAATCGCGGTGGCCAAGTGGGGGAATTGGACTTCCGCTTTCCCTTAGGTGCTCCCTTCAACGGTCTGAAGGCCTTCTTCACCACCAATCAACTCTCCGCTACTGATAAATTCTTCAATACCATTGCCCTTGGCACCAGTCCTGTGGTGCGCGGTCTTGTGGATTATGAGGGGGCAATGCGCCAAATTCGCGCTTTGGATCAGGTCAGCTTTGCCGAGTGGTTTCGCCGCCATGGGGGGTCAGAAAATAGCCTCAAGCGCCTCTGGAACCCTATCTCCTATGCCCTAGGCTTCATTGATACCGAGCATATGTCGGCGCGCTGTATGCTGACGATCTTTATGATGTTTGCCGCCAAAACCACCGCCTCCCGCTTGAATATGCTCAAGGGATCACCGGCGGAATATCTGCTGAAGCCCTTGGTGAACTATATTGAAGCGCGGGGAGCTAAGATTCATCTGCGGCGAAGGGTAAAGGAAATTCTCTTTCGCGGCGAGGATCCTAGAACTTGGCAGGTGGAAGGGTTGGTCATTCCCCTTGGCGAAGAACTAGAAACAGTAACGGCGGATGCCTATCTCTGTGCCTGTGATGTGCCGGGAATTCAACGCCTGATTCCCCCGGCATGGCGATCGCACCCCACCTTCGACAACATCTTTAAGCTTGAGGCAGTGCCTGTGGCCACGGTGCAACTGCGGTTTGATGGTTGGGTCACGGAACTGCAAGACCCCAGTAAACAAAAACAGGTGACAGCAACGGGCATTGATAACCTGCTTTACACCGCTGATGCCGATTTTTCCTGCTTTGCTGATTTGGCTCTCACTAGCCCAGCGGACTACTATCGCGAAGGTCAAGGCTCCCTACTGCAAGTGGTGCTCACCCCCGGCGATCCCTTCATCAAAGCCAGAAATGAAGAAATTGCCCAACACGTGCTGCGCCAAGTCCATGAACTCTTTCCTTCATCGCGCCATCTGAACATGACATGGTACAGTGTCGTCAAATTGGCGCAGTCCCTCTATCGCGAAGCCCCCGGCATGGATCCTTACCGTCCACCCCAAAAAACACCCGTTCCTAACTTTTACTTGGCAGGCAGCTATACGCAGCAGGACTACATTGACAGCATGGAGGGTGCCACGATGTCCGGACGACAAGCCGCCCAAGCGATTTTGGCAGGAGGTCACCCATGAGTTGGTTAGAGCATACAGTTCAGATTGAAGTGGCAGCGGATATTGATCACGTCTGGGCACTGTGGTCAGATTTGGAGAAAATGCCCCTGTGGATGAAGTGGATTGAATCTGTGGTCATCACTGAAGAAGACCCCACGCTATCACGCTGGACATTGGCCACGGGAAACTGGCACTTTAGCTGGCGATCGCGCATTTGCCGCCAAGTGAAGCACCAAATTATTCAGTGGGAAGCAGTGGATGGACTGCCGAATCGCGGTGCTATTCGCTTTTACGATCGCCACGGCAACACCATTGTCAAGCTCTCGGTTTCCTATGCCATTCCCGGAGTGCTGGGACAAATTATGGATCGTCTTTTCTTGGGTCGTGTGGTGGAAAGTACCTTGCAAGCGGATCTCGAGCGCTTTCGTGAGTATGCCCAAAAGATGCAGCCCACACAGATCTCTTAAAGTTGGGTGAGGCAAAAAGAGATAGCGATTGCCAGCAGGGTTGCTCCCGGAAATGTGAATATCCACGCCATGAAAATTTGTGCCCACACTTGCCAGTTCACTTTTCCTTGATGGCGATACCCCGCACCCGTAATCGCCCCCACTACCACCTGTGTGGTACTGACGGGAAACCCCACCAGACTGGCGGCACCGACTGTCAAAGCAGCACTGAGGTTGGCCAAGCAACCACTCACGGGATCTAAGGGCGTAATTTTCTCACCTGTGGTATGGATAATGCGCTCACCGCCGCCGTAGGTACCGATCGCGATTGCGAGGGCACAGGCAGCGATGACCCAGAAGGGCACATCCGCCTCTGGCGACAGTTGTCCCCAACTCACAAGGGCAAGGGTAATCACGCCCATGGTTTTCTGGGCATCATTGGCACCGTGGGCAACGGCCATCAGCGTTGCGGAAAGAATCTGCAGTCGTTGCCAACGTTCCGCAGGAATCTCCCCCTGCCATTGCAACCATTGCTCAACAAGAGCCATGAAGCCCAAACCAATGGCGATCGCCACCAAGGGGGACACTATCATGGGAATCAGGACTGACTGAACAATCCCCTGCCAATCAATGATTTGCGGTGACGCTTGAAAGAGGGCGGCGCCTACTAAGCCACCAATCAGGGCGTGGGAAGAACTACTGGGCAGCCCCCAATACCAAGTGAGCAAATTCCAGCCCATTGCACCAAGAAGTGCGGCACTAATTACGCTAAACCAATGTTCACCCAAGGCGCAACTGTCGAGAATCCCCGATTCAATGGTTAGCGCCACCCGTGTACTCAAGAAAGCACCGCTAAAATTAGCCACAGCCGCAAGGATGAGGGCTGAGCGCAGGGAAAGGGCACGGGTGGCCACCACCGTCGCAATAGCATTGGCGGCATCATGGAAACCATTGGTGACATCAAAAAGGAGGGCGATCGCAATCAGCCCCCCCTTGAACTCAATGGCCATGCTCTAGGCAGAGGCGCTGACTTGATCTTTTTCCTTGGCGAGGAACTTCTCCAGTTCCGCAAGGGCGTCGGCATCCACTTTGGTTTGCATTGGGCAGAACTTCGGCCCGCACATGGAGCAGAACTCAGCCGTTTTGTAGATATCTGCTGGTAGGGTTTCGTCGTGGTATTCCCGTGCCCGATCTGGATCAAGAGCCAGTTCAAACTGGCGGTTCCAGTCAAAGTTGTACCGTGCCCGCGACAGTTCATCATCGCGATCGCGCGCTCCCGGACGGTGACGGGCAATATCCGCTGCGTGAGCAGCAATTTTGTAAGCAATTAAGCCATTGCGCACATCTTCGGCATTAGGCAAGCCAAGGTGCTCTTTGGGGGTGACATAGCAAAGCATCGCTGTGCCGTACCAGCCCGCCATTGCTGCCCCAATGGCACTGGTAATGTGGTCGTAGCCAGGGGCAATATCAGTCACTAAAGGTCCAAGGACATAGAAGGGGGCTTCGGAGCACTCTTCCATTTGCTTGCGCACATTAAATTCAATTTGATCCATGGGCACATGGCCAGGCCCTTCCACCATTACTTGGACATCGTGTTCCCAAGCCTTGCGCGTCAATTGACCGAGGGTTTTCAACTCCGCCAGTTGAGCTTCGTCGGAGGCATCGTGGAGACACCCCGGCCGCAGCGAGTCCCCTAGGGAGAAGGAGACATCATATTTTTTGAAGATTTCAATAATGTCGCGGAAGTGGGTGTAGAGCGGATTTTGCTTGTGATGATACAGCATCCACTTGGCGAGAATGCCACCACCGCGCGACACAATCCCTGTGATGCGGTTTTTGACCAAGGGCAGATATTCAATGAGAATCCCGGCATGGATTGTCATGTAGTCCACCCCTTGCTGGGCGTGCTTTTCAATGACATGAAGAAAGTCATCGGGGGTGAGCCGCTCAACACTGCCGTGGACACTTTCAAGGGCTTGATAGACGGGCACCGTACCGATGGGCACCGGTGAGGCATTAATAATGGCGGTGCGAATGGCATCGAGGTCACCCCCCCCGTGGAGAGATCCATTACCGTATCGGCACCATACTTGACTGCTAGACGCAGTTTCGCCAATTCTTCCTCGAGGTTTGAGGAGTTGGGTGAGGCACCAATATTCGCATTGACTTTGCACTTGGCGGCAATTCCAATCGCCATCGGCTCGAGGTTGGGATGATTGATATTGGCGGGGATAATCATCCGCCCACGAGCCACCTCATCGCGAATCAATTCCGCAGGTAAATTCTCCCGCTTTGCCACATAGTGCATTTCTTCGGTGATGATCCCTTGGCGGGCATAATGCATTTGGGTGACATTGTCTTGCCCTTTGCGGGCAGCAATCCATTCGCTACGCACCATGGATAGAATCCTCTCTAGACAGCTTCCCTACGCCAGCATGACCTGGTTCAGGTTCTAAGGGTTTACTCTCAGTCTGCTCTGACCGCAGACACCCCTAGCATGTCGTTCATTCTATCATTTTGCCCTTGGGGGGTGGGGATCAATCCAGCACATCAATGCGTACAGGCCCGACACCCGCACCAATCAGACCAATAGCAGCGGCAGCTCCCCGCGAGAGGTCAATTTCCCGTCCCCCTGTAAAAGGCCCGCGATCGTTAATCCGCACGACCACTGAGCGGCCATTTTGCAGATTCGTCACCCGTACCCGTGTACCAAAGGGCAGCGTGCGATGGGCAGCCGTAAGGGCATCTTGATTAAAGCGCTCACCATTTGCTGTGCGAGCACCATGAAAACCAGGACCATACCACGAGGCAAGACCACTAAACTGCATCCGAATTGGTCCCATGGCCACAACTGTATTTTGGCTCCCCTCAACACTGGTAAGAGCCGGAGCATTACCCAGTTGGCGACGGATCAAGTTGGCAATTCGCAGGGCATTTTCATCGTTGCGCTGTGACCCCTTAGGCAGCATGACCTGATTGTTCAGGGTCAGCAGCGGTTCTTGGTCAGCGTAGATGCGATAGTGCTGCTGTTGGGCATCCCAACGGACGCGCACCAAATTGGCGTCAAAACCCTGTTCGTGAAGCTGATTGAGACGAGCAGTAAAAAGGGTTGCCTGTTGTGCTGCTTCTGAGAGAGTGGTTTGCTCTGGCATCCCGGCGCCGTTCGCGGCAGCGACTTTGACTCCCTCTGTGGTGGCTGCCCGTTGCCCCAAGAACGTAAGCACGGGAATCCCCCGCAGATAGACAGTAATGGCTTCCCGTCCCTGTTGCTGATGACGATGGAGGCTGGCGATCGCCCGCGTTGTCCTCGGAGCTGTGGATTGACGTTCCCCCACTTTGGTGGCAACAACGGTCGAGGCGGTATCTGAAGCTGACTCTATAGCTGGTGCAGTCGTGGTTGCACGGCTACTAGAAAGCATTCCCAACACAGCCAACGTGGTTGTTGTCAGACCCAAATAAAGCGTTTTTTTCATAGGCGTCCGTTAAAAAGGGCATCCATACGGCTGGACAGTAGGGCACCAACATCACACGGGGCAAACCCTTACTGGTGCCGTGTTCGCTCTCATCGCGGAACTGTTTCAACCTACCACGAAGGCCTAGAATCAAGCATCAGGGGCATTTTGTTCACGGAAAACATCTTGAAAGAGAATAAAAAAGCGCCGAGGGCAGTGAAACCTATGCAGACTGGCATATTGACGGAATTTAGAGTTGATGAAAGAAAATAAGAAAATTTTATAAACTTTTAACAAGTTATTTTTAATTTCTGAACACTTTTGTGACTCCGATCACCGAAAATAAAAATTTCTCTGAAAGATAAAATTTGCTTTTTGCGACCTTTTCTGTGTGTCATAGGACGATTTTTGACCTGATTTTGTTTCCTGTTTTACCCCTTTTGGGAGGCTTCTCTAAACATTTGATAAAGTGCATTGCTCAAGGAATTGCTCTCTTTTTTAGCGCATAAAACGGGGATATAGCCCCTAAGGGGTCAGACTATGGCAGACAGGGATGACTTGCGGCGTTGTCTTGAAAACTGAGAAGCCGCTGTGGCCGTCCTCCAGCGATCGCTATGTGATGCCTTCCTCCGCGGACTGGCTGCACAATTGGGAGCTGTGGCTCAACCGTCTTGGTGTTGGCCTACTGCTGTGGGGGCTTGGCTTTCTCTTTCGGTACGCCGTTGAATTGGGCTGGATTATGGATGGGGTTTTTGTGGCCATGGGCTTTGTTATCGGGATTGTGCTGATGGAGCTGGGCTGGCGGTTGCAGCAGCGAGCCATTTTCAGTCAGTTTTTGCAGGGGGGTATTACCTAACCATCTTTGCTGCTTATCAGTTTTTAATAGTGATGCCTTGGGGCATGGCGTTTCCATTGATGGGGGCAGTGACCCTAGGGGCATTTTTTATATCGTTGCGCCAAAATCGAGCCATTTTGGCAGTGATTGGTGTTGTTGGCGGCCTAACCACCCCCTTGCTCCTCTACAGCACAGATATTAGTTGTCCTTTGGCCTTGACCAGTTACATTTTTTGAATTCTTCTGGGCAGTTGGCCAATTGACGGGGTGAAGGGCGGGCGATCGCTCCTGCTTTCAGCTTTTTAGTTGGGATGGCTGATGTTAATAGTGTCTATGACCGTTCACCGGATTAATCTGGGGGGTTGCAAGCGATTCTGGTGTTGACTTGGCTAGGCTTTACGGTATTGCCCCCTTGGTATCAGTGGCGCGATCGCTCCCACTCCCAGCAGACTTCCCCAGTATCAGTTGGCTATGGTTCAACAATCGCCCTTTTTAACCCGCTCATTGCCCTCGGCTTAAGTGCTTTTCTTTGGGGGTGGTCAACAACGGTAACGGGGCGCGTGGTGGCCTCTACCTTGGAATCAGTCTGCTCTGGCGACGCCTGTCGCAACCTTGGCGCTGGGTCTATAGCTTTACGGGACTTGTGCTGGTTGCCTTCGGTATTGTTATTCGCTACTACGCTAATCACTTGATCCTCGCACCCCTAGTAATCAAGGGGCTGATTTTGCACGACCTAAGCCAACACGATTCGTCACAAAACTTGCGGATGATTGCCCCTCTTTGGTACGGGGGCAACGACCCTTGTCTGGGGACTCTTTGGTGTGGGACTGCTGAGCTATGGGCTGCGACGAGATACATCAGTACTGCGCACGCTGGCTTTGATAATCCTAATCATTACACTGGTTCGCCTTTTTTTCATTGATCTTATCAATCTTGCGCCCGTGGGGCGAGTGCTCCTATTTATGGGATTTGGTTTGATTTTTTTGCTGCTGAGCTATTTTTTTCCGTACTCTGTGGGGGCGATCGCCCGTGGAATCCTCTAGGATCAGTGAAGAAACCCCAAGCAACAAGTCTGAAGAAAACCCATGACCAGCATTGCTGATCTGCGCCGTGATTACCGCCGTCAACGTCTTCTAGAAAGTGAGGCGGCTGAAGATCCAATTCAACAGTTTCGCCTCTGGTTTACCGAGGCCGTCAACGCCGAATTGCCGGAACCCAATGCGATGACGCTGGCCACCCTTGGCCTCGATGGTATGCCCGCCGCGCGACTGGTGTTGCTCAAAGAAGTGGATGAGCGCGGGTTTGTTTTTTTCACAAACTATCGTAGTCGCAAGGGTCTAGAATTAGCAGCTCATCCCAAGGCCGCCCTAGTGTTTTGGTGGGCAGAACTAGAACGGCAGGTGCGCATTGAGGGCCATGTCGAGCAAATCAGTGCAGCGGAGTCCGATGCCTATTTCCAGAGTCGTCCCTTGGGTAACCGTTGGGGGGCATGGGCATCTCAGCAGAGTGAGATTCTAGAATCCTACGCCGAACTGGAAGCTCGCCTAGCAGAAGTGGAAGCCCGCTACGGTGAAAACGTGCCCCGGCCAGAGCATTGGGGTGGCTATCGGGTCCTGCCGACCTTGATTGAATTTTGGCAAGGACGACCCAATCGCCTCCACGATCGCCTGTGCTATCGTCGCCAGGGAGACCACTGGCAGCGGGTACGCCTCTACCCCTAGGATAGAGATACCTTGCCGAGATTGGCCGCGAGTCTGCCATGATTCCCAGTGAACTCATCCCCGCAGATGGCGCGATTGAATTTAATGCTGGCTGACCAACAGTTACTTTAACGGTGGTCAACTGGAGCATCGCCCCATTCAGTGGGGGCGCATCATCACTTTTAGGAAAAAAGCTTAGAGCCCCCGGTTTAAGCGCAGGCTGAAATTATTCAGCTGTGGTGCGGTTCAGCACCTTCTGAGTTCAAGTTCTTTGACCTCAATGCGTTCAAAGCAGAAATGTTTGTCCAGACGATGCGTGCCACAACCGAACCGGCAAAACTGCTTCGCATTGCACCCAAAGAACAGCAGGCATTAACGACCGCCAAGGTGGTGACGCCCCTTAAGTCTATACTGTCAACTAGGTGATTCGCATCCTCAAGGGAAAGGTGGGCAGGCAGGTCAATCTTGCTCTCCAGTTTGATCGCCAACAGGCGCGAGGGATGTGCTTAGATATTCCCGCTGGCACGGCCATTCCCTTTGAGCTGGGGGATGAGCAACTGACACAACTGATGACCTCAAATCTATGACTTTCGCGCTGAAGTCAACGGTGCGCTCTAGTCGGGGTTCCAAGCATCCTGTAGATTAAACAGTATGGATGACAATGATTTCCCCCTTCTTGACACCTCAGAAGATGCACTGGCAGCTCTACCGAGTGAGGAGAGCGATCGCCCCGATCCCGAAGCTATGTTGCCCCTGCTGACCTCCGCTGATGTGACGGAGCGGATGTTAGCGGCGCGTGCCTTTTGTGAATTGCAGGATGAACGCGCCACACCCTATCTCATTCATCTGTTGCAAGAACCCTGTCCCTTGGTTCGTGTCAGTGCTGCCTATGCCCTTGGCCGTAACCCCAGTTTGGCGGCAGTGGATGCCCTCATTCAGCAATTGGAGCGGGACTGGAATGGCTATGTCCGCAAAGGCATTGTTTGGGCCTTGGGCAACTGTAGCGTCCGCTTTCCCCTACCAGAAGTTTATCGGCGCACCCTTGATCCCTTGATTCATGCCCTGCAGACCGATATTTCTGCCGTGCGCCTGTGGGCGGCCAGTTCCTTGGGTCAAGTTGCCGAAGCCAGTGAAGAGGCGGCAACGGTTGCCATTCCTGTCCTTGCTTTGGCTTTGGCTCAGGATGCGATCGCGGCGGTGCGCAGTAACTGTGCTTGGGCCTTGGGTCATGCCTGTCGCAAAATTCCTTTTGGCTCTCTGTACACCCAAGCCATTGATCAACTGATTGCTGCGCTGCAGGACAGTGATATGGGTGTTCAGGAAGATGCCAAAGCAGCCCTTTTGAAGTTGGGGGATGCGCGGGGATTGCAAGCGATCGCAGACCTGCAATTAGAGGCCTTTGGCTAAAGGAGGCGGCAGATGACCAAACCACTGGTAGAGTTGCGGGGTGTCTGCAAAGCTTTCGGTAATAAGCAGGTTCTCGATAATGTGGATTTGGTTATCTATCCCCAAGATGCCCTTGTGATCCTTGGTCCTTCTGGTACTGGGAAGTCAACAATTTTGCGGATTATTGCCGGATTACTTGCCCCCGATCAAGGCGAAGTCTATGTGGCAGGTGAACGCCGCCAAGGGTTGCGCCAGGATGGCCTGTGCCAGTTGCGCATGAGCATGGTTTTCCAGCAATCTGCCCTCTTTGACTCCTTGACAGTTGCTGAGAATGTTGGCTTTTACTTGTATCAACACACCCGTTTGCCCGAAGCACGGATTCGCGAAATTGTCAGCGAAAAATTAGCGATGGTCGGCCTCGCTGGCGTAGAAGACCTCTACCCAGCCCAGTTGTCTGGGGGGATGCGCAAGCGGGTGAGTTTTGCCCGTGCCATCGTCGATAATCCAGAAGACCCCGATGACGATCCCTACCTCCTGCTTTACGATGAGCCAACAGCAGGGCTAGACCCCATTGCCTCGACAGTGATTGAGGATTTGATTCGCGACCTACGGGAGAAAACTGGCCATGCCTACGTTGTCGTGACTCACCAAAATAGTACGATTGAACGCACGGGCGATCGCCTGATCCTCCTCTACCAAGGTCGCATTTGCTGGCAGGGTACCCATGCTGAAGCTCACACAACTGACAATCCCTACTTGCGACAGTTCCTCAGCGGCGATGTCAATGGTCCTATTCACATCATCGATCAAATGGGTACGGATGTTCTATAGAATACATTTCCCCTTGGTCTATCTGTAGGAATCTTGGCGAATTCCGAGGATGTATGTCAGGATAGCGATTATTCCCTGCTATTAAAACATTTAAATCCTATAGAAAACTATCCTTAAATAAAGGAATAAACTATCGTGGCTCTACACATCGCGTGGCTTGGCAAAAAATCCCCCCCCTGCGGCAATGTCACCTATAGTCGTGAGATTACCAATGGGCTATTGGATCGGGGTTATCAGGTGAGCTTTCTGCACTTTGCCCAAGAGGATAAACAGGAAGCCGACAGTGACAGTGAGATGCCAGATGTAACGCTCCCTTGCCTCTACAAATCGCAAGTCTATACTCTGCCGTCTCTGCGAGCCAACAAAGTTCTGGTTGAATCCCTGAAGAAACTCAAACCAGATATTGTCCATGCGTCATTGACCCTCTCCCCCCTCGATTTCTTTCTCCCTGACATTTGCGAAGAGTTGAATATTCCCCTTGTCGCCACATTTCATCCTGCCTACAGCGAAAAGTATCGCACCTTAACAGCGGGCACAGCTTGATGACTTACCAACTCTATGCCCCCTTTTTAGCCCGCTATGACCAAGTTATTATTTTCTCTCAGTCGCAAAAAGAACTCTTGATGCGTCTTGGAGTAGGTGCTGAAACCCTGCGGGTGATTCCCAACGGGGTGGATACACGCAAATATGCCCCCGGCCCCTCTACGGCCAAAGAAGAGTTTAAGGCACGCTACCTCTATGTCTATCAGGGGCGGATGGCAATCGAAAAGAATGTCGAAGCACTCCTGCGCGCTTGGTGTGCTGCTGACATGCCGCCGGAGTGTAAGCTGCTGATGGTGGGTAGCGGTGTCCTCATGTCTTCATTAATGGCCAACTATGGCCCAGATCAAAATATTCTCTGGCTTGGCTCGATTGTTGATGATCAGGAACGGTTGCAAATTTTACGCGGCTGTGATGTCTTCATTTTACCTTCACAGATTGAGGGGTTGTCCCTTTCGCTTTTAGAGGCAATGGCCTGTGGTTTGGCCTGCTTGGCCACGGATGTGGGCGCCGATGGCGAAGTCCTTACAGGGGCAGGCATTGTCTTAAATCCCCAGTATGTCAAAACTCAGTTGCAAACGCTTTTGCCCGTTTTTTATCAGCATCCAGAAATGATTCGCCTGCTGGGGGATAAAGCCCGCAAACGGGTACTTGAGCACTATAGTCTTAGTCACAACTTGGATCGCCTAGAGGCCTGTTATCAAGAACTTATGGCATCACACTCTTTAATGCGCTCTAAAGCAAAGGCGGCAACTTGACATTGTTTAACTCGTTTAACTCGGTTGAATCCGGCAGACCTTGAAAACGGGCATTGAGACAACACCACTCCTGGCGTCGCCAGACACTGCCTAGGCTCCAGCCCTGCCGCTCCAATTGCTCTGCGACACGATCTGCTTGATCTAAGAGAATGCCGCTAAAGATGCCCCAGCCTTTAGGTTTTACAATTGCCGCCAAGTGGGGCAAAATTTCAAGAATCACCGCTGCCAAAATATTACAGACAACCCCATCTACGAATGGTGGCACTTTCTCCCAACTGCCTTGAGCCACCACTAGCTGCGCTTCCGTGAGGCCGTTGAGCTGAGCATTTCTTTGGGTGGCTGTAACTGCCAATTCACAAGTGTCAACTGCATAAACTTTCTCAGCGCCTAAGAGCAGGGCAGCGATCGCCAGAATGCCACTGCCACAGCCAATATCGGCAATCACAGTGGGGGGCAGCGGCTCAAAGGTTTGATCTAACTGCATCTCTAGGGCTTCAAGGCAGAGCTGAGTGGTCTCATGGGTACCAGTGCCAAAGGCCATGCCGGGGTCTAACTTGATGACTAAGCGGGTGTTATCTGCCGGTGGGGTTTCCCAAGCGGGACAAATGAGTAGGCGATCGCCCACCGGTATCGGATGCCAGTGAACTTGCCAACTATGAGTCCAGTCCTGCTCATTGACCAACTGCCAGTGCAGTTTGGGTGAGAGGTAGCCTTGAGCCACGACATCCTGCTCAATCCAAACCCCCAACGCGGCAATGTCCAGTAGGGTCACCTGCTGCTGCGGTACATACCCCTGAATCAATACCCGTCCCTGCTGTTGCTGGGTTGCCGTTCCTTGACAGCCAAAAGATTGCAGGCGCCAATAGACCAGCTCTTCCGCCTCAGCTTGACAAGTAACGGTAATTTCCCACCAGCGCTGTACCACAATCAAGCCTATAGATTGACAATATAGGCATCACGAATGCCGGGCACTTTGAGGATTTCCTCCAAAAGGCCTTCCGGGAGTGGATCATCGAGCTAATCACCATCACCGCATTACCGCGCACCATTTTGCGACCCACCTGCATACTGGCAATGTTGACATTAAAGCTCCCCAACTGGGTGCCGATCTTACCAATGATGCCGGGCATATCGCGGTGCAGTGTCAGCAGCATATAACGGGTTGGCGCTACACTAATGGGAAAGTCATCAATACTGGTGATGCGCAATTCCCTATGGGCCAGCAGCGCACCAGAGACAGATCGGGTTCCCGATGGACTTTTGGCAATCAGCGTCAAAGAGCCAGCATAGTCGCGCTGCGATTCATCGCGGGTTTCAACAACGCGAATTCCCCGTTCCTTGGCCTCTAGTCCAGCGTTCACATAGTTCACCCGCTCCCGCAACGCCGGAGAGAGCAAGCCCTTGAGAGCGGCAATTACAATCGGTTGACTGTCATTGGTGGCCAGTTCCCCTTGCAGACGAACTTCCAGAGATTCCACGCGACCGCCAGCCAATTGCCCCACTAAGTTGCCGAGGGTTTCGGCCAACTGCATATAGGGAGCTAGTTTCTCAAGGACATCGGGACGCAAGCCGGGAATATTCACCGCCGATCGCGCCGGCAGCCCCAAGAGCACATCGCGAATCTGTTCGGCAACATCAATGGCCACATTCACCTGTGCTTCTTCAGTGGAGGCCCCTAGGTGGGGAGTTAAAATTACCTCCATGCCGCAGGTACGCAGTGGGGAATCGGCTTCAAGGGGTTCATTTTCAAAGACATCGAGGGCAGCCCCCGCGAGTTTACCAGTCCTAAGCGCCTCCACAAGCGCTGCTTCATCAATAATGCCGCCCCGCGCACAGTTAATAATACGCGCTGTGGGCTTCATCTTGGTAATGGTTTTGGCATTGATGAGATGTTGCGTTTCTGGAGTTTTTGGCAAGTGCAGCGTGATAAAGTCCGACTCCGCAAACAGCACATCTAGATCGACAAGGCGGCAGCCCAGTTGTTCAGCTCGCTCTGTCGAAAGATAAGGATCATAGGCAAGGAGTTTCATGCCCATGGCACGGGCGACCGTAGCGACATGGGAGCCAATTTTGCCCAATCCAATAATGCCAAGGGTTTTCTTATAAATTTCTACTCCCGTAAAGCGTTTGCGATCCCATTGACCCGATTTAACCGCAGCATTTGCATCGGGGATATGGCGGGCAAGGGCGAGCATCATCGCCAAAGTGTGCTCCGCCGCCGCAATTGTGTTCCCCTCTGGCGAGTTGACCACCATAATACCTTTGCGGGTAGCAGCGGGTACATCTACGTTATCAACCCCCACCCCAGCACGACCAATAATTTTCAATTGATTGGCTGCTTCAATGACTGCCTTAGTAACCTTGGTTCCCGATCGAATCATTAGGGCATCGTATTCGGGAATGATTTTAATGAGTTCTTCCTCTGAGAGGCCAATTTTGACATCGACTTGTGCCACTTGGGCAAGCAGATCAAGCCCCACCTGTTCAATGGGATCGGAAACCAGAACTTTGGGCATACCTAAACACTATGTATAATGCCAAGTTTATTATAGTAGCACATCCTGCATGAAAGCTCTTGCAGTCGACCCTAGGCCAAAGAGCGGCTTTGTAGGGTAAAACTCTGCTTGTACTCTGGGAATGCTAAAAAATGGAACAGCAATAGCAGAGCACCTCTACCTCCCTGTTAACAGATTTTGGATTAACCGTTCTGCATCCTCCCGCTCTTTAATGGCCAGCAGTTGCAGAAAATGACCTTCATTGCTCAGCTACTAACTGAAGGAGTCCACAAGTATTGCCAAGGGTAATTGTTTGAAATACTCACCGCGCGGCGAACACAAATTATCTAAAAGCGAAGAAAAGCCAAAATAATACAGAGGCACTGTTGTTGATTGCCGTGTTTTTTGGGGGAGCTTGTCGGCTTGAGATTTGAAACATAGCCGAAGATACGCCGCTTTGATCTCTTCCTCAGAAGCTCCCCCTGAATGCCGAGAATATCGTAGTAGTAGCTATTTTCCCAAAGAAATTGTCAGGAGGGGTTACTTTTAACTTTTTTTGTAAAGGGAAATAGCAGGTTGTATTGTCCTTCTTTCTTTAATTTATTCACAAACTTGAGTCTTGGATTATCTGGATTATCTTGACTTTCAGGTACGCCAAAGATTGTAATAACTTGGTAGTCATCCAAGTTAGCTACCCAAACAGGTGACGGCTTGCCGGTAGAACCACAGAGGTTTTTATCGTAGCCATTCCGTTGCTTAAATTGGTTATGATGGAGGCACGCAAGACCATAGGATTTTCTGTTTTCAGGAGAACCCCAGCAAAGGATAATACGGCAGTTTTTATCAGCAACTTCTTCCCATTGATCAGTATTAACAGTGCCAACCGATAACAATGACGGTTCAGTGGGGTTAATTGTCCGATTACCCAGATCATATAAAGCGGTATAAAACTTTTGAAGGTATTCCTGAAATTTTTGTTTAAATTCCTTCGGATCCTCGGGATGTTCCCAAAAGTCATGTTCATCTTTATTTTCAGGATTAGACATAGGAATCAAGTCAGAACCGCGCCACCATGGAGGTCGAGGGTTAGGGCGCTCTTGGCGAGAGTAGCAAGGACGGCGTGCGCCTTGGCCAATACCACCAAGGTGAAACATTAGCCATGCGAGATGTTTTGCCAAGTTTGCTAAGGTGCCTTTTTGATCATCAGGAACCTCTGGGGAATAGTCCAATACCAGCGTCCCTTGTTCTTCGCCGTAGAGGTCACTTTTACCTTGTGCTTCAGGTTGAGTTACTTGACCGTTGAGCACCCGTACTTGTAGATAGCCATGCTGAGGGTGAGGCTGAATTGCCCCGAAAATTTTTCTTTTCGTTTCCACGTCTCAGGCAAATTTTTAGGAACTGTGGATGAGTTGGCCTTGAACTGTAAACTCTACGCTAAAGAAGCCATGCTCGAACTGTTTTTGGGGTTCCACTAAAACACCATAGTCTGCATTAACTTGAGAACCAAGGCCTTAGTTCAGACCACAGATTAACCAGTTTTTTACTTGCTCTAGAATTTCAAAAGAGACGCCATCTCTCGGTCGTAGGCCAATGAGGAATGAAACTCTTTGCAGGGAGAAGAAAGTGTTGGGATTGGGTTTGTACTTGAGAGAGTTCCCATCCCATGACCATAGGTTATTGACAATATCGAGTGCCAATCCGCTCTTCTTCGATTTAGGCAATGGATAGGC
>DVDZ01000048.1 GCA_015296025.1 Thermosynechococcus sp. M46_R2017_013 | reverse complement strand
ATGACAAACAATACAATTACCTTGGACTCTCCTGTGGGGGTCTATCGGGGAAGGGCACCCGTGTTTATGCCCGCTGTCGCATTCAATCCAACGAAGCCAATGGCATTGACGGCGGATTTGCTGCCTACCTGCAAACCCTGATTCCGCCGATGAACAGCAGCAATAATCGTTCTATTGTCAATGACACATTTACAATGACGCGCACAGCCACCGTCCGTCCTGAGGCACCCTTCCAAACCCTAGAACTGGCCTATTCAGTGCGCGATAGTAACAACCGCATCATTGCCCAACTATCAACTGAGGTGGTGCCCAATGCGTTTTTCCGCTGTCCGTAGTCAGGGCATGACCCTGATTGAAATCCTGATTGTGCTCACGGTGGCAGCTATTTTAGCCGTGGCTGTTACTCCAAGCTTTCTTTATTGGCTAGAAACGCAGCGGGTCAACCAAGCCCTCGAAAGCCTAGAGGGGGCACTACGCGAAGCGCAGCGGGAGGCAATGCGCCGCAACCAAGCCTGTCGAGTGACAATTAACACGGGAACCAACCCCACCATTGTCGGCGATCCCCCCCAATGTTTGCCCAATGGCCCTCGCCAACTTGAACACGTGACGCTGCGTCGAGGAACGGGTACTGCTTCTATACGGTTTGGCTTTCAGGGACGCACCAGTAGCACGGGCACGGTGGTCCTTGCCTCCACCAGTATGCCGACGCTTCAACGCTGTTTGGTGGTATCTTTGGGCTTGGGGATTATGCGCACCGGCAACTATCTAGAAAGCGACACCACAGGCGCAACTGCCGATAACTGTCAAGCGCGCAATTAAGGAGCAGGGAGATGCAGGACTGGCGCAGAGTCAATCGCGGCTTTACATTGACGGAGTTACTGGTGGCGGCTGCCGTTGGCGGTATGGTGGTGGCCATGAGTGGTTGGGCAATGGTGGCGATCTTGCAAAACAACCGCCGCGTTCAGGAGCAGGCAATGACCCGCATGAACCTAAGCCGTGCCCTTGACTTTATCTCCGATGATATTCGCTCAGCAAGTTGCATCTCAACAGCGGCACCCTCAGATTGGACAATTCCCAGTGGTGGCTACCAGTTGGTGATGTTTATCGAAAAACCAGCGGATAATCTCGAGGAGCAGGACAACGGCACTTTGGCTAGCACAACCCGTGTGGCCTATTACACCCGCCCCAAAACGAGCAATATTGTGTGGCGCGGCCCGATGGTTCTCTATCGCCAAAAAATTGGTGACTCTACTCCCAATGCGTTGATTGATGGCATTGCCAACACCAGTCCCAACTGCACCAATAACTTGGCTGGCGCAACGGATAGTGGCACTAATAACGGGGGATTTCGCGTTTTTGTGCAGCACAACCGTAACGTCAAGCTGTGCATTGCCGGTTTGGTGGAGTCAACAGGAACAATCTACCAAGCGGAAACCCTTGCAGCGGTGCGTTCCGGATCTGCAACACCCACTCCCTAGAGACAGCGGGGATCTTTAAGACTTGCCTTTTGAGGAGAACGGGGAAACCAAAAGGCAGTGCGCTGGCAAATATTAACGAGCATGAGCATGACGGGTACCTCGATAAGAACGCCCACGACTGTTGCCAAAGCTGCACCTGAATTGAGGCCAAAAAGGGTAATTGCCGTCGCGATCGCCACCTCAAAGTGATTGCTGGCACCAATCATAGCTGCTGGCGCTGCATCTTCATAGTCTAGGCGCAGTTGCCATGCCGCCAAATACCCTAGCCAAAAAATTACATTTGTTTGCACAAACAGAGGAAGAGCAATCAAGAGGATATGGAAGGGCGACTCAACAATAAGATCCCCCTTAAAGGCAAATAGCAGAATTAGGGTGATTAAGAGAGCCGTGATAGCAATGGGATCCAGAAATGGCAGAAACCGTTTTTCAAACCACTCTTGCCCCCGATGGCGCAAAATCCAATGGCGACTATACACCCCAGCCACAAGGGGTACTCCTACATAGACTAGCACTGAGAGAAGGATGGTCGGCCAAGGCACGGTCAAATCACTGGCGGCAAGCAAAAATCGACCCAACGGCGCATAGAGAAAGAGCATTGTTAAGGAGTTAATGGCCACCATCACCAACGTCAGTCCTTGATTGCCATAGGCTAAGTACCCCCACATCAGCACCATTGCTGTGCAGGGGGCAATGCCCAGCAAAATCGTGCCGGCAATATAGGAATCTGCTAGGGGAATCACTTGCCCGCGAATGATCTCTGTTCCCCTGAGCCATGGCTGGAAGAGATAGCCCAGAAAAAACTGGGCAATCCAGAGCATTGTGAAGGGCTTGATCCCCCAGTTGACAATCAATGTCAGTAATACGGGTTTAGGGGTACGGAAGGCTCGATCGATCTGGCTGAAGTCAATTTTCACCATGATCGGGTACATCATGAAGAATAAACAGATAGCGATCGGCACAGACACTTGGTAAAGACTCAATCGATCCAGCGTTGTGGCAACTTCTGGAAACAGTCGCCCCATCAAGATGCCTGCAACAATGCAGAGCATGACCCACAAGGTCAAGTAGCGTTGAAAGACATTTAGGCGTGCGCAGGCTTTTTCTGACATTGAAACTCCACCAATTGCATGAGTAAATCCAAAAGTACGGAACGATTGTTTGAGAAGCTAGAAAAAAGGGAAGAAATGTCGTGTTCTACCCTTAAAAAGTAGAAAAACAATGAAGTTATCATGGCGTCTTGCAAAGCTATTGTCAAGTTTATTCTCAATTACCGCGACCCTTGCGACTCTCCTGTTTTCAACTTACAACTACACCTTAAAATTTGACTGACGGATGTTTTCAGCCCCAGCTTGAACAGTATGAGAGCCTTGTTTTATCGGCCAAATGAATTGGGAACGCAAAGAGGCATGGCAGCTCAAGGATGGTGGGCTTCAACCGTGAGACTCAACCCTAACACGGATTGTCCTAAAGGCTTCTCAGTGAGTGATTCTTGCCAAGGGAGGACAGGCGCGATCGCAAGCGGGAGTGTAGGATAGGGAAGGCGTCATTCAAACTGTTTCGCTGCGTTATCCCTATGCCTCGTCGTACTGATATTTCAAAAATTCTTATCATTGGTTCGGGTCCCATTGTAATTGGCCAAGCCTGCGAATTTGACTATTCGGGAACCCAAGCCTGTAAGGCATTGCGCGAGGAAGGGTACGAGGTAATCCTTATCAACTCTAACCCCGCCACGATCATGACGGATCCGGAGACGGCTAATCGCACCTACATTGAACCGCTGACACCCGACATAGTGGAAAAGGTGATTGCTGCAGAACGTCCCGATGCCCTGTTGCCGACAATGGGGGGACAAACGGCACTCAACCTGGCGGTGGTGCTGGCTAAATCCGGTGTCCTCGATCGCTATGGCGTGGAACTGATTGGCGCTAAGCTGCCGGCCATTGAAATGGCTGAGGATCGCAAGCTTTTTAAGGAAGCCATGCAGCGAATCGGCGTGGCAGTGTGTCCCTCCGGCTTGGCCAATACCCTCGAAGAGGCACAGGCGATCGCCCACGAGATTGGGGTTTATCCCCTGATTATTCGCCCCGCCTTTACCTTGGGGGGCAGCGGTGGCGGCATTGCCTACAACCAGGAGGAATTTGAAGAGATTGCTGCTGCGGGTCTCGATGCCAGTCCTGTCTCGCAAATTCTTATTGAGCAGTCCCTCATTGGCTGGAAAGAATACGAACTGGAAGTGATGCGGGATATAGCCGATAACGTGGTCATCATCTGCTCCATTGAGAACCTTGACCCCATGGGCATTCACACGGGGGACTCGATCACGGTTGCACCTGCACAAACCCTGACGGACAAAGAATACCAACGACTGCGGGATGCGGCCATTAAAATCATTCGCGAGATTGGCGTAGAAACCGGCGGCTCAAACATTCAGTTTGCCGTCAATCCCGAAACCGGGGAAGTGATCGTCATTGAAATGAATCCCCGCGTCTCTCGCTCTTCGGCATTGGCTTCTAAGGCAACCGGCTTTCCTATTGCCAAAATAGCGGCCAAATTGGCGGTGGGCTACACCCTGCCAGAAATCCCCAATGATATTACCAAGAAAACGCCCGCTAGCTTTGAACCCACGATTGACTATGTGGTCACCAAAATCCCCCGCTTTGCCTTCGAGAAGTTCCCAGGGTCACCGCCAGTGCTGACTACGCAAATGAAGTCTGTGGGGGAAGCCATGGCCATTGGCCGCACCTTCCAAGAATCACTGCAAAAAGCCCTGCGATCGCTAGAAATTGGCCGCGCCGGCTGGGGGTGCGATCGCCCCGAAAAACTGCCTAGCCTAGAGCAACTGCGGGGGAAACTGCGCACACCCAATCCAGAGCGTATTTTTGCCATTCGCCACGCTTTTCTTCTGGGGATGACCGTTGAAGAGATTTACGAGCTGACAGCCATTGATCCGTGGTTTTTACGCCAGATGCAGGGACTTCTAGAAACGGAAAAATTCCTTAAACGCAGCAAACTAGAGCAACTCACGGCTGATGATCTGTGGCGGGTAAAGCAACAGGGCTTTAGCGATGCCCAAATTGCCTATGCCACCAAAACTAGCGAGGATCAGGTGCGAGCCTATCGCCAATCCCTTGGCGTTGTTCCAGTCTATAAAACAGTGGACACCTGTGCCGCAGAGTTTGAGGCCTACACCCCCTACTACTATTCCACCTATGAGCGGCCGGTGGAGCAAATTAACCCCGATACCGGCGATGTCGAATTACTGCCCCCCCAATCGGAGGTATTGCCCCCCCGCAAACCTCGGGTGATGATTCTTGGATCGGGGCCGAACCGCATTGGTCAAGGGATTGAATTTGATTACTGCTGCTGCCATGCCTCCTACGCACTGCGAGCCGATGACTATGAAACCATCATGGTCAACTCCAACCCTGAAACGGTTTCCACCGACTACGACACCAGCGATCGCCTCTACTTTGAACCCCTGACCAAGGAAGATGTTCTCAACATCATTGAAGTGGAGCGCCCCGTTGGCATCATTATTCAGTTTGGGGGGCAAACACCTCTGAAACTCGCCTTACCCCTCCAGCAGTACCTCGCCACCCATGGCGATCGCCTAGGAACGCAAATCTGGGGTACGTCTCCTGACGCCATTGATATTGCCGAAGATCGCGAACGCTTCGAGAAGATTTTACGGGAGCTGAATATCCCCCAACCCCCCAATGGTACGGCTCGCAGCTATGCCGAAGCCCTGAGGATTGCCCAGCGCATTAGTTACCCAGTGGTGGTGCGCCCCAGTTATGTCCTTGGCGGTCGAGCCATGGAAATTGTCTATTCCGATGCTGAATTGGAACGCTACATGAACGAAGCGGTTCAGGTGGAGCCAGAGCGACCAATCCTCATTGATAAGTATCTGGAAAATGCCATTGAGGTGGACGTGGATGCCATTGCCGATACTACGGGTACCGTGGTCATTGGCGGAATTATGGAGCACATTGAACAAGCGGGGATTCACTCTGGGGACTCCGCCTGTAGCTTGCCCACTCAATCCCTTTCTCCCACTGTGTTGCAGACCATCCGCACCTGGAGTATTGCCCTCGCCAAGGCGCTGAAGGTGGTGGGGTTAATGAACCTACAACTGGCAGTTCAAGGGGAGCAGGTCTATATTTTGGAGGCCAACCCGCGGGCATCGCGCACTGTGCCCTTTGTCTCAAAGGCAATTGGCGTCCCCCTTGCTAAAATTGCTGCCCGCCTAATGTCAGGAAAAACCCTCGCGGAACTCAATTTCCTTGATGAGAAAATTCCCAACCATGTCGCCGTCAAGGAAGCTGTTCTGCCTTTTGAAAAATTTGCCGGCACCGATACGGTGCTAGGACCAGAGATGCGCTCTACTGGTGAGGCAATGGGGATTGATATGACATTTGGTGCTGCCTATGCCAAGTCCCAATTGGCGGCCAATCAAAGGTTACCTTTGAAGGGAACGGTCTTTGTGTCGATGAGCGATCGCGACAAGACAGCAATTGTGCCCGTGGTGCAGGAGTTGCAGTCCCTCGGCTTTCGGATTATCGCCACCGAAGGAACCCGCAATGCCTTGCTCGAGGCGGGTCTGCGCAACATTGAACTCATCCTCAAGCTCCATGAAGGCCGCCCCCATGTGCTCGATGCCATCAAAAATGAGCAAATTCACCTCATTCTCAATACTCCCTCCGGTCAAGAAGCCCGCACCGATGCTCTCCTGATTCGCCGCACTGCCCTTGCCTATAAAATTCCCTTGGTGACAACGATCGCGGGGGCAAAGGCAACGGCTGCTGCCATTAAAACTCTGCAAACCTCAACCCTCAGTGTGCGAGCACTTCAGGACTACCATCGGGCAGAGTGCTAAAAAATAATGGTGAGCCGCAGCGAGTCGGTGTATAGACCGGGAGTAACCCACTGCTGGGCAGGAATGCGACCGTAAATCGTCAGCGTATTGAGAACATTGTTGCCGGGAATAAAAGGCCCCTGTTGCTGAGTACCCTCTGTGCCATCGCCCCAAATGAGGCTGCGGTTGGCATCGAGGTAGAGATTATAGTTTAGGCGATCGCTCCCATTGCTCATTTGTCGCGGTGTAAAACTATTGCTGCCCCCTTGGCTCAGTTGAATCGTCACCGGGCGGTTACGCCCCCTGCAGATCAACTGGACTTGACCCGTTGTATCTAGGGGAACCGGCGAAAAAGGATCATAGGTACCAAAGTTTAACCCAGTCACACGTAGAAATTGGCAGCCTCTCCCTTGAGCATGTGCGGCTGCCCAACACCCAAGGAAATTGAGGCCAGTGATGAGTCCTATCGCGGTAATTCGGGCAATGAACATGAGACTTCCCCTACATCCGTAAAGAGATCCTCACTCGGGGGCAATGTCAGTTGGAACGTACAGCTCAGTTGCTCGTAGGCCACCTCAGTGGTGTAGGTTCCTGCTTCTAGGGTATCAAAGTAAAATTCTCCCCTTGGCGAGAGGGGCGATACAATTTTTTCTCCGTTGCGGTTGAGGGTAAGTTGTCCCAAATTGGGGATGATCCGCTCACTGCCCCGTAAAATGATGACTCGGCCAACATAGTTGCGACTAGGGCGAACCTCAAATCGGGCGATCGCTCCCCCACGAAAGGGCGGGGCAATCACCAACTCCGTGCGGCCAATGGCAAAATTAAT
>DVDZ01000077.1 GCA_015296025.1 Thermosynechococcus sp. M46_R2017_013 | reverse complement strand
ACTTTTTGCAGCGCATGTATGACAACCGCAATCAAATTATCCAGCAGGCTCTAGAAGGAATTGAGGGAAGTTTCAATGCCATCATTCAAGCCAAAGCCCACTTTCTGGCTAAGGAAGTGATGGACAAACTGGAGGAATGGCTGCAAGGGATGGAGGCGCGTCTTGCTAAGCTTAACCAGCGTCTGCTCAATTTGCGGGATGGCTTCTCTGGAAGGAAACCCGTACCGCCAATGAGGTCATGCGTCTATTGGATTTGGCGCAACTTGCGGATGTCCAAGAAAGTGACTGCGGGAGATTATCCAAGAAACGGTACGCCGCACTGTGCAAAATCCCCGCAAGAGAGCCGCCTTGTACGGGATTTGACGGCTTGCGATCGCCTGTTGCAGTTTTATCGCAATGACGAAGCCGAGATTCTCAATGCCCTGCGCATCGCTGACCAAAAATCAAAGCCCCTTCTATTGCTCTCGCAGGCAGTCATGAGCGGTCGCGATGCCGGCTTCACTCCTTCGCTGAATACCAATACTGCCACTGTTGGCGGTGAAAATACGGCTGATTTGGCGGCCAGAAAACTGATTCCCCTGCTAAAAAACTTAGTCAAACCCAATGGCCAAAGTATGACCAGTGATGACATTAAACCCTTGGGCGATCGCGAGCGCCACCGCATTGTCTTTGTCCAAGAAATGGGCGGCTTTTCCCTGCGCTGTATTGAGGGCATGGCTGAGCTGCGCCAGTCCTATCAAGATTGGCGAGGCCAAATGATTACCGCCAAACGCGCCCGCCTGCGGGGGGAAAATCGGGATTTACCCATCCCTGTCCATCTCCAAAAGGATCCGCCTTTTTGGGATGTCTTTCCAGAGAACCCACAAATTTTGAAACTGGTGGTAACTGCCCGTGCCCTCCATGTCCTCAAACAAGCAGAAAACCGTGCCACCCGCGAAATCACTATCCGCTACACACGCCATACTGCCGTTGGCCCTGAAGACGTGGACATTGCCGCCAACTGGGAGGAAGTGACCCCAGTTTTAGAGGTGCTCGCCTGTCGTCCCGATTTAGAGGAAATTCAGCGCCAAGTGACGGTTATCCTCAAGGCAGCGGCCACCCCAGAACAAAAGCAAGCCCTCTACGCGCATTTACTGAACTACCTGAAGCGGCGCGAGGAAGAACTTCACAAAGCTGGAGGACGCGATAGTCTTGAATACAAACGGGAAGCTGCCATTCTTCAAGAGGTGATCCAAGCCTATCAATTGCTCAAGAAACACCCGCCTCTAGCTCCACGCTAATGCCCCCTGTCCCTGAACCACCCCCACCCCAGCCTGAACCGACACCTGAAACCACTGCTTCAACGAATCCCTCTGGGTTAGAGCAACTGCAACAACTGATGGCCATGTACCAGCAGGGGCTACTTTCAGAAGCAGAGTTCCAAGCAGCAAAGAAAAAACTGCTGGGACTGTAGAGGTGACCCTGCAATTTTACAGAGATTTCTGGGAATGCTTTAGGGTAAGGACAAGCATCAAGTATCATTCTAGGACGTGCTTATGTCTCCCTACCGCACCACTCCGCTTTGGCTTTATCGCTCCCTCGTCCTTGCAAAAGGCTTTACCCTTATTGAACTACTCGTCGTCGTCATTATTATTGCCATTTTGTCGGCGATCGCCCTCCCCTCAATGCTTAATCAAGCCATCAAAGCCCGTGAAGCCCAAGCCAAAACAAATATTGGTGCCGTAAATCGTGCTCAACAGGCCTACCGGCTAGCTCATCCCACCTTTACAGCTAACATAGCAAATCTACAAATTGGCTTTAGTGATACACCTGACTATAACTACGCAATCACCGTTGCGAATAGTAATTATGCTGAATTCCAAGCCACTCCTGAGCGTGCCGAATTAAAAGCCTTTACAGGTTGCACCTACGCTACATTTACAACATTGACCACAACCCAAATTTTAGAAACTGCTCCTTCAGCTAACGGCATTGCTGTGGCGCCTTCTTGTCCTTCCCCCTAGGCAACTGATTCGTCTTCCTCGAGGTGCTCAGCAACAGCCTCATAGAGCATTAACACGTGGTGGTCGAGCAGTTGATAAAAGATATGTCGTCCTTGGCGACGAAAACTCACCAGTCGCAGAGCCTTGAGTATTCGCAATTGGTGAGATACAGCGGACTCACTCATTTCTAGAGCCAAGGCAATATCGCCAACGCAAAACTCCCCTTGCGCCAGCAGCGCCACAATCCGCAGTCGGTTGGCATCAGCTAGGAGGCCAAAAAATTGCGCCATCCGTTGGGCTTTTTCCGCAGAGAGCAGGCGATCGCTTGCCTTTGCCAACGCTTCAGGACAATGGGGATGGGTAACAGAAAGAGTTTTAAGATTCATACTTCTATCATAGGCGCTGCCTAGACAATCAATAACTGATTGACATTTGAACAAGTATTCAGATATATTGAAAAAGAGGCTAGCTATGCCTCCCTTCAATCCCCATTTGGAGAAACGCTATGACAACGATTACGCAAATGAAATGTGCTTGTCCTCACTGTCTGTGTATTGTCTCCCTCAGCGAGGCCATCATGGTTGACGGCAAACCCTACTGCTCTGAAGTCTGTGCTAACGGCACCTGCAAAGAAAGCGGTGGCTGTGGTCATCCGGGTTGTAACTGTGGTTAAGACAAGCTAGTGCTGAGGAAGAGAGGAAGGGCGCCCTTCCCTATTAGAAAAAGTAAACTGTGCTAGCTGCCGTTGATGCCGATGGCGGAATGCTTTGATTTGTTTCAAAAAACTTGCTGGCAGAGCATTCCAGAAAGCCAACAAAACAATTGTCGTATAACATCTTCCTTGCCATGCCAAGCGGAGAAGCGTCCTCATTGCTATGGGAACCTGTTGAATTTTGGCGTTGATTAAAATTGTCAGGGCAATACGCTGAAAACAAGCTTGAATTCCCCTGTGATGAGCGCGAGGTGTTTCTGGCGAACGCAGCAGTTCTATTAAAAAGGCCAATGAGGCAGGAATAAAAGGAGTGTGAGGCTCACCGCAGCGATTTTCTGCATCTTGGTTGTAGATTGCCGTTACTGTTGCTTCATGGGCAACGGGAAATCGCAAAGCCAATGTGCACCAAGTGATGTAGTCTTCATTAAGTCTGACGCCCAATGGAAAGCCCCCCACAGCCAATAAATGCTCTTTTCGGACGCAACAGGTTGAAGAATGAACAATGCTCAATCCTTTGGCATAGGCTTCAAAGAAAGGATCGACAATGCCTCGCCATCCGTTTGAAAAAGGAGAAGGGGGTAAGTGATACTCGCCATTGCGGCGAATAACACAAAAAGTGCTCCACAGAGAAGCAGTTGGAAAATCGCAGATCAGGGCTTGTAGCGTTGCTAGATGCTCAGGCAACCATTCGTCATCCGCATCCAGAAAAGCAACATAGGGTTCAGTAGCCTCTGCTACTCCTCGATTGCGGGCGGCACTCACCCCTTGATTGGTCTGTTGAATCAAACGTACACCGCGCCCTCTAAATTCCTGAACAATTGCTGCACCACCATCTGTTGAGCCATCGTCCACAACAATCACTTCAGCCGCTGGACTGGTTTGCCGCAAAACACTCTCAAGGGTATGACCAATGTGGGCGGCCTTGTTGTATAGAGGAATAACGACAGAAATCATACTCTTTGCTTCTGGAGACGAGGCCAGCATCTTATCAACCGATAGAGCAGTAGCAATGTTGAGAGCACCAGTGAATGACCTAACTTAACTTGAATACGATATGGTTCGACAATACTGCCCAGCGGATCGCGGCCGCTCGTACCCTGTGGACACCAGCGCCCTGCAATAAAGTCTCTAAAGACAACCCTCGCCCCTTGGCGTATTGCTTGTAAAATGAATAACTGATCTGCTGCCAGAGGGAAGTAATGAGAGTATGCCCCCACTTCTTTGTGCAAGTCCCGTCGAATGGCTAGACCTACGGCATGGCCAGTAACATAAGCCTCCACTCCCCATAGCCATTCCCAAGCGGGTTGTCGAATCCCTGCAACAAGTTGATCACCGGCGTAGTAGCAAGCTGTAACCAAATCCGCCCTAGTTTCTCCACATGCTCTTTTGTAATTGGCAACGGCTTCAGGAAACAAGACATCATCTGCACCAACAACCACGTAGTAGTCCCCCGAGGCGAGTTTGACCGCACGGTTCAACGCATCATAAATTCCAAAGTCTGGCCGTGAATCCACCTTCACTGTTTTCAGTTGGGATTTTGCCCTGTCTATGAGTTCCAATGTTTGGTCTGTGGAGTTGCCGTCGGCCACCACCCATTCAAAATCGGGATCTGTTTGAGCCGCTAAGGAGGCAATCAAGTTAGGCAGATAACTCTCAGCATTATAAGTCGCTGTAATAATACTTAAACTAGGTGGCATAAGGTTATTGACTTGTTGAAGGTAGCAAAGCTAGTGTTGCTGTAACCGCAGCATTTCAGCCTGAATGCGTTGAGCAAAGGCACTGTCCTGCTGCGCCCGCCGTGTGATCCCATTGAATTGATCTAGGGTCATATTATACTTTTTCAGTACCTGCATTGCCTCGCGCATATAGTTGGCGCAAATGGTTTCTAGGCCAATGGGGATATTTTGGGGATTCATACCAAAGCAAGAATTCCGAGGTACTTGACCTTGGAAAACCGCTTGGGCTTGGCGATAGTATCGTTGGCGGATGGGTTCAATCTCTAGAACCACGCGGGCGTAGTTCATAATCTCCCGTCGGTCAATCATTTCTGGGCGTGGGGCAGTCTGAGCAAAGGAACGAAGTGAGGGCACAGGTGCCAACAGCAGACCTGCACCACATACAGCAAGGGGCAACCACTTCCAAGCCATTGACCACCACCCACAACGCATCGGACAACACTGTATTTGGAATTTTAAGAATCCCTTGAAGTTCCTCAAGTAGCGGTCATTAAAACCTGTTTTGGGCAAGATTGAACCTATGATAGCCGAATTTACTAGACTTTACAAAAAAGTTACATTCTTTGAAGTTTGTGCATCCGCGCCGCTTCACCACCCGCCCCTGCGGTATCCTAAATCTCGGTATTTATCTCCAGACTGCCCCTATTGTCGGAGCTAAGGGCTTCCCTGAGCTGACCGTAGGGCAACTCGCTGACATCCTGATTGTTTTAGGAGCGGATATTCCATGGCTCACACCGTCAAAATCTACGATACCTGCATTGGCTGCACCCAGTGTGTGCGCGCCTGCCCCACTGATGTACTGGAAATGGTGCCTTGGGATGGCTGCAAAGCCGGGCAAATTGCCTCTTCCCCCCGTACGGAAGACTGCGTTGGCTGCAAACGCTGCGAAACAGCCTGCCCTACGGACTTTTTGAGCATTCGCGTTTATTTAGGAGCAGAAACTACCCGCAGCATGGGGCTGGCCTACTAATTGCCTCTGATTACAAAAGGGGCGACAAACTTTGCCTAGGCTTGAGATAAATTTCCCTTGTCTCAAGTCTTTTATTTTTGCCCTAGCCCTTAGGACTCGTTTTCATTACTTAGCCGATGCTGCAGGTCATCCACTGCTTCATTGATCTGGGCTATCTTGGCTTCCAGTTCTAGCCGCATGGATTCCATCAGGCGTTCATCATTGCCGTTGAGAGATTCAGTCCTCCCTTGCTTTGAGGATTGCCGCTGGTTACTGGAATTCTCTCTGACCAGCAGAGTGACGAGAGAGCCGACAATACCCCCTACCACTGCACCGACCACAAAGCCCCAACCAAAACCATTGCCGCGGTTTTCCATAACAGCTAGCCGATCGACAGACCAGAGTTGCCTAGTTTACACCCAACCCTACTTTAACAGATTGCTTCCCTAGGGAACGGCAAAAAAACTCAGGGAATTTTTGGGTCGCTGTTAATTTTGCCCCCTAAGGTGGGTATGTTCTGATCTAGAGACAGACAAGTGTCTTGAACAAGGAGTTTAGGAAACTATGAAAACCGAACTGAAAGCCAAATTCCTCCAGCACCTGCTGGCCAAGAAAAAAGCCGATGAAGGTTTTACCCTCATTGAGCTGCTGGTGGTGGTCATCATCATTGGTATCCTCGCCGCCATTGCTCTGCCTTCGATGCTCAACCAAGCCGCCAAAGCCCGCCTAGCGTCTGCAAAAAATACAATTGGTGCCATTAACCGCGCTCAACAAGCTTACCGTTTGGAACATCCCCGATTTGCACAAAACCAGGAGGAATTGAAGATAGGTACTTCTACACCTGAGGGTTATAATCAACCTCAAGTTACAAACGGCGGGGGAACTTATGCTTATGTTAAAACAACTGCTATTGATCCTCAGGGAACTGGAGTCACAGGCTGTGTAACAGCTCAAAATGGCGTTACAACGTCTAAAGTAAAAGAGGGCACCTCAAACAACGCTCCTGACTGTTAATCATCTTAATGAGTGATTACCAAGAAATCTCTATCTACTTGTAAGAACAAAGATAGAGCCAAGATATAGCTTATATCTTGGCTTTTTTCTCATTGAACAGAAACCAGCTTGAGCAATTAGGTTGACTCTCTTTAACTCCATGCGCATTCTTTTTATTGATTGGATTCGTTGGCAGTACACCCTCAATACGCCCTATTCAGCTCCTTTAGGTGGCTCCCAATCCGCCCTGTGCTACCTAGCTGACCAGTTGCAACAACGGGGGCACGAGGTCTGGCTTTTTAACAATACTCCCCAGATCCAGTCTGTCTATCATGTTCCCCATCTACCCCTCTCTTGGCTGACATTGCCTTTCCTAGAGGACTTGCGTCCTGATGTGGCTATTCTCCTAAATACAGCACTGACCACTGACCAGCTGCGTTCCGTTTTACCGCCACAAACGCGTTTACTGCTGTGGACACAACATGCAGCTGATCAACCTGCTGTCAAGCCCTTGAGTACACAAGAGACTCACAAGTTGTATGACCAAATTGTTGTGGTGAGTCAGTGGCAGAAGCAGCAGTACATCCACGAATTTAAGCTGCCAGCCGAAAGGATAACAGTTCTACAAAACGCTGTGGCTCCCTGCTTTGAAAACCTTTTTGCTCCAGAAGAATCTATCCTTAAAGCAAAAGCACATCCTCTGACATTGGCCTACACCAGTACGCCCTTTCGGGGGTTAAATTTGCTGCTGGAGTTGATGCCGTCCCTTGAGGTCACTCATCCTGCCATACGTCTCAACGTCTATTCCAGCATGAAGGTGTATCAAACAA
>DVDZ01000078.1 GCA_015296025.1 Thermosynechococcus sp. M46_R2017_013 | reverse complement strand
CTAATTAGGCTAGGGGAGGCACCCGCCGTCAGGGGGGGGAGTGGATAGTGGTAGTGGGGTTGAATGCCGCGCAGCAGGAACTCGCCATCGGCCAAGGCTGTGATCCGGCGATCGCTGGGGGTTTGACCCGCCGCCGAGATTCCCGGAATTAATGCTGTTTCCGTAAAGCCAAGAACACAGACTAGGGCAGGAGGGTCTTGGTGCTGGCAGTGGCGATCGCTCCAGGCGCGGGCAATGGATTCCCCTGCTCCAATGCCAATCATACTAACCGACTGACAATTCCTGACCACTGCACCTGCTTTAGACGTTCACGGCGATAGGAAAAAAAGAACTCAGCATCGCGAAATGTACAGTGGGGACACAGGGCAATTTGCTCCTCCTTTAATCCCAATTGCAACAGTTGCAAACGATTCACCCGTGCCACATCCAGCCGCAGTCGCTCAGGCTCAGGATCAAGAAAGACTGCCGCTGGGTCTAAAGCAGCGAAACGTTGATAAAGATCCTCGCGTTCAATAGTTTCTGTTACCCCCTCAAGAATAGTCTGCCCCAGGGCACGGGCAACATTCAGCCCCACTTGATAGACTTCACCGCGAATGGCAGGCCCCATGGCAATCCGTAAATCAGCCAGCTCACTGCCTAATGCTTGCATCTGCTGGAGTGTGGCCCGCGAGATTTGGGTTGCTGTCCCCCGCCACCCCGCATGAATCGCCGCCACCCGTCCACTGGCGACATCGGCAATCAGCAGGGGCACACAGTCGGCACTACAAACCCAGAGGGCTTGATGAGGCTCTGTGGCCACAAGGGCATCGGCTTCCAAGCCCTTATCACTGGTGAGAACGTCTGTTCCTAAAGCAACGCGATCGCTATGAACCTGTTGAGTTCGCAAAGGAGTTGCCCTTACTCCTAAAGCCGCAGTTAGAGTAGTCAAATCCTCTCCTTGCCAATCCCGACTAAAGAAACCATGGGCAAACCCCTGCAGTAGATCACAGGTGAGAAAACGCCCGAGGTCAGTGGTTCGCCAGTGCCACATCGCCCCTAGTCTGCTATCCCATTGACGACCAAACCCACAATGACAATATAGAAAAAGTTTGGCTTCCTCCCAAGCTAATCTACGTCAG
>DVDZ01000007.1 GCA_015296025.1 Thermosynechococcus sp. M46_R2017_013 | reverse complement strand
CATTTGTCCCTGCAACACGATGTAGAAGTTACTCACTGGTTCCTGAGCACGGAACAAAATCTCCTTTGCTCTCAAGTGCTTGCGGTAGCCTGATTCAATAAGAAAGCGTAATTGCAGATCATTCATGCACTGAAAATAGCTCACCTGCCGCAGCAGAAATCTCAGGGAAGGGGTTGCCGGTGCCAAGGGCATGTCCCTCGTTTCCCCCGACTCGGCAGAGGAAGAGAGAGCCGCAGCATTGCGAATCCACAGCTCCCTTTGGGGGAAAGGAATTGAGATATTGTGCTGCCGAAAATAGTAATCAATCTTGAAATTAAGACTGCTTTTAATAAAGACGTGCCGCTCAATGGCATCCGTCCATACCCAGAGTTCAAACTTAAGGGCAGAATCACCAAATTCACGGAAGATCACCCGAGGGGCTGGCTCCCTGAGAACCTCTGGCTCAGAATGCGCAATGTTGAGCAAGACTTCCGTCACCAAAACTGGATCCGTTCCATAGGCCACCCCAATGGGAATATCAATGCGACCGCGATGGGTTTCATAGTACCAATTCAGCACTGGACTATCGGCAAGGTAGGTATTGGGTACCACCACATTGGAACCGTTAAAAGTTTGAATTACCGTGGCTCGCATTGAAACTTCTTGAACATAGCCACTGATGTTTTCAATTTCCACAAAGTCACCGACACGGACTTTGCGCTCAATGAGGAGCGTCAGGCCACTGATGAGATTGCGGGTAACATCCTGCAAACCGAAACCAACCCCCACCCCTAAGCCACCGATAATCACCGCTAGGGAATCAAGATTAATTCCCACTGCTTGCAAAACAATAATGTAGCCCAGTGCCCCCCCGGCACCACTAATTACAGTGGAAATGGCCTCGCGGTTGCCTAGGTCTAAACCAAGGCGGGGTAGGAGTTGATTTTTCAGCACTCCCTTAAAAAAGCGTGCCAGAATTGCAACGAGGATGAGGAGTAGCACCACCTGAAACAGCCAACGCAGGGAAATGGTTTCCCGCCCAAGGCGAAACAAAGGTGCATCGGCAATGCCAATAAACGAGGACCACAGTTCAATGACTTGGGATGGCATTCTCCACAGTCTCCTCAGGTGTTCACACACTTAGACAGTGCCCAAAATAATGAGCATGCCCAAGCTAGCCCCCTCACTTTAGCAGGGGGCGACCATCAACTGAAGGAACTTTCTCGCTCCATACCTCAAGTGTTTCAGTGATCAAAGGCTTGGGTGCAGCATATCCCACAATAGCCAAAGGGCGATCGCTAAGAAACTGCTGCCCGTCAGTGTTTGTAATCGCTGTTCTGAGAGATACTGTGACAACCAGCAACCAATCAATACCCCAATTAAACTAGTCGTCACTAAGGCTAAAGCTGCTCCCAAAAATACTAGCCAAGGAGAGGCAGCGCGGGCAGCCATGAAAAATATAGCAATTTGAGTCTTATCGGCAAATTCAGCCAAAAAGACAGTTAAAAATGCAACCCCGAACTCTCGCCATGGCAACGCGCGCTTCATCCGCTTAATCACTGAGTGCCCTCTAGGCGTCCGTCATTTCCTCAACAGTTTCAGTGGTCTTCGTCTCTGGGCGATTTTCTGTATTTAGGCGGCGGCTGTAGCGACCCGAAGAACGCTTGCGAAACTTGCGAGCATAGGCTTGGTTACGGAGCGCTTTTTCTTTCTTGGGATTGCGGCGTTTGGCCATGCTTACCTCAGTGGTAGGGGTGGTCTTAGCATTCAACGAAATTTAAGTATAGGTTACATATTCTATCGGAATTTTCCCCTGAAGACAAGAAGCCCCCCTAGAAAAAGCTGCAAGCATACTGCACCAAAGGAAATAACCCCCCTAGGCATTGACCTAGGGGGAGGAGGAGTCTTGTTCTGGCAGAAAGTTGCCAATGGGCGAGGCTATTTAGTTTCCGAGAACTCAGCGTCAATCACTTCGTCATCACCGCCACTACCCCTGCTACCGCTGCTGCTGGAACCAGTTCCATCACTGGACTGAGCACTTTGATAGACACTGGAGCCGACACTGTAGAGGGTTTGTTGCAAATCCTGCATCAGTGATTTCACCCGTCCAAAGTCAATGGACTCAACGGGCTTCTTCTCAGTTTCAGTGCCGATTTCCGCACGCAGGTTAGCAATGAGGGAGGTAAGACGGTCTTTATCGCTGCTGGAGACTTTATCCCCCAACTCACCCAACTGTTTTTCCGCCTGATAACAAAGCTGCTCCGCTTGGTTCTTAGTCTCGATTTTCTCGCGTTTGGCTTTATCAGCAGCAGCATTCATTTCCGCTTCGCGCACCATACGTTCCACTTCCTCTTTGGGCAGCGTTGAGGCGCCTGTAATGCTAATGGACTGCTGCTTGCCTGTGCCTTTGTCGCGAGCGGTTACGTTGAGGATACCGTTGGCATCAATATCAAACGTGACTTCGATTTGGGGAACGCCACGGGGTGCCGGAGGAATACCGTCCAAACGGAAGGTACCGAGCTCTTGTTGTCGGCAGCCATTTCCCGCTCCCCTTGCAGGACGTGGATTTCCACATTGGTTTGACCATCAACAGCAGTGGAGAAGACCTCGGATTTCTTCGTTGGAATTGTGGTGTTGCGGGGGATGATTTTGGTCATCACACCACCAAGGGTTTCCACCCCTAAGGACAGAGGCGTGACATCGAGGAGGAGAATATCCTTCACTTCCCCTGCCAGCACCCCAGCTTGAATGGCGGCACCCACAGCCACCACTTCATCGGGGTTCACACTCTGGTTGGGGTCTTTACCCAATAGCCGTTTGACCAGCTCTTGGATCGCGGGAATGCGGGTGGAACCTCCCACCAAGACCACTTCGTCAATCTGCTCTTTGCTGAGTTTGGCATCCCTGAGGGCTTGCTCGACGGGGACGCGACAACGATCAATTAGATCAGAGCAGAGTTCCTCAAATTTAGCGCGGGTGAGCGTCATGTCAAGGTGCTTAGGACCGTCCTGCGTTGCGGTAATAAAGGGCAGGTTGATTTCCGTTTGCATGACGCTAGAGAGTTCAATCTTGGCTTTTTCTGCCGCTTCCGTAAGCCGTTGTAGTGCTTGTTTGTCTTTGCGTAGGTCAATGCCTTCTTGGGCACGGAAGGACTCCGCTAAGTAGTCCACAATTTTTTTATCGAAGTCGTCACCGCCTAAGTGGGTGTCCCCAGAGGTGGCGAGCACTTCAAACACGCCATCACCCACTTCGAGAATGGACACGTCAAAGGTACCACCCCCAAGGTCGAAAACGAGGATGGTTTCATTGGCTTTTTTGTCAAGGCCATAGGCCAAGGAGGCGGCGGTGGGTTCGTTAATGATCCGCAGTACTTCAAGACCAGCAATTTTGCCAGCATCTTTGGTGGCTTGGCGCTGCGAGTCGTTGAAATAGGCAGGAACGGTAATCACCGCTTGGGTGACTTCCTCACCAAGGTATTTGCTGGCGTCTTCTTTGAGTTTGCGCAGGACTTGAGCAGAGATTTCTTCGGGGGCAAACTGTTTGCCAAGGGCAGGGCAGTCCAGCTTGACATTGCCATTGACGTTCAACACTTTGTAGGAGACCTCAGTGGTTTCGTGGGTCACCTCATCAAAGCGACGGCCAATAAAGCGCTTCACAGAATAAAAAGTATTTTCGGGGTTCATCACTGCTTGCCGTTTGGCAATTTGACCCACGAGGCGATCGCCATTTTTGGTGTAGGCAACAACGGAGGGCGTTGTCCGAAACCCTTCAGCATTGGCAATAACCGTGGGCTTGCCCCCTTCCATGACGGCCACACAGGAGTTGGTGGTCCCCAGATCAATTCCGACAACTTTTGCCATAGCGACGAAAACTCCCTTTGCAGGCTAACTTTGATGCGGGGCACAGCACCCATATTGGGCTTAACCCTCTCTCTTTCCTATAGTGCGATCGCTCCTGCTATGAGCAAAAGGGGGATTTACCGAACCTACAACGGGTGGTCAACCGCGTAAGGCAAAGGATCAACGAGACCCAATTCGGCAAAGGCGGCTAGACGCAAGCGACAGGCATCGCAGCGACCACAGGCCTGTTCCCCTTCGCTGTAACACGACCATGTTTTTTCCCAAGGTACGCCGTATTCATTGCCAAGGCGAATAATGTCTTTTTTGTGAAGTGCAATGAGGGGCGTCACAATTTCAATGGGCTGACCTTCACGCCCCTGCTTGGTGCCAAGGCGATAGACCTCCTGCATGGCGGCAATATAGTCGGGGCGACAGTCGGGATAGCCAGAATAATCAAGGGCATTGACGCCAATATGCACAGTTTGCGCTCCGAGGGCTTCGGCATAGGCGAGGGCGACACTCAAGAAAATCGTATTGCGGGCGGGAACATAGGTGATGGGAATCTCTTGGCTCATGGTGGCCAGATCCCGATCCCAAGGCAGGTCAATGGTTGAGTCGGTCAATGCAGAGCCACCCCACAACTGCAAATTGAGGGAGAGAATTTGGTGCTGAACTACGCCGGCGGCGGTTGCAATGGCAATTGCCGCCCCTAACTCCCGCCGATGGCGCTGTCCGTAGTCAAAGGAGAGAGCATAGCAGACATAGCCTAGAGTTTTGGCACGAAATAAGACGGTGCTGGAGTCTAACCCGCCTGAGAGCAACACAACGGCCTTTTGTGTCGTCATCATACCTGTCTATGAAAAACTTTACATTTGGCAATGCTGTGGTAGCATCTTTCTGAAAATGTTCATCCTGTGGGTATTTACCTACGGCGGGCGATCGCCAACACCAAACCCTTCCCTGGTTGCGTAGAGGAGTAAAGAACTAGACATGAGTTTTGCCGTCCGTCCCCAGCCTGAACCACTGCGCATAGGCGTCATTGGTGTTGGCAATATGGGTCAGCACCACACCCGTGTTTTGAGTTTACTTAAAGATGTCGAACTGGTGGGCATCTCTGATGTGAATCTGGAGCGGGGCATTGATACCGCCAGCAAATATCGGGTGAAATTCTTTGAAAATTATGTGGATTTGCTGCCCCATGTTGAGGCGGTGTGTATTGCCGTACCCACCCGTCTCCACCATGAAGTGGGCATTACCTGCTTGCGCCACGGGGTGCATGTGTTGGTGGAAAAACCCATTGCCGCCAGTATTAGCGAAGCAGAATCCCTAGTTAATGCGGCAGCGGAGTGTCAGTGCATTCTCCAAGTGGGGCATATAGAGCGATTTAATCCTGCATTTCAAGAATTGAGCAAAGTCCTACGCACAGAGGAAATCCTTGCCCTTGAGGCCGATCGCATGAGTCCCTACTCCGATCGCGCCAACGATGTCTCAGTGGTTCTTGATTTAATGATCCACGACATTGACCTACTACTGGAACTTACCAATTCCCCTGTGGTACGCCTGACGGCGGCAGGCAGTCGCTCTGCCAATTCCGGGTATCTGGACTACGTGACTGCCACCTTGGGTTTTGCCAACGGCATCATTGCCACCCTCACTGCCAGTAAAGTCACCCACCGCAAGCAACGGCGCATTGCCGCCCACTGCAAAAATTCCCTCACGGAGGCGGATTTCCTAAAAAACGAGATTCTCATTCACCGCAAAACCACCGCCTCCTGCAGCACTGATCACGGCCAAGTCCTCTACCGCCAAGACGGCCTGATCGAGAAGGTCTATACCAGCAATATTGAACCTCTCCATGCAGAGTTGGAGCACTTCGTCAACTGTGTGCGTGGCGGTCACCCCCCCTCGGTGGGTGGGGAGCAAGCCCTCAAAGCGTTGCGCTTGGCCAGTCTCATTGAGCAGTTAGCCCTTGATGGTCACAGTTGGGGGCAGTTGGATGCCTCCTTGGCGGCACTGATTCACTAGGCTCTATCGCCCTCGTTTTCTTGCGCTAGGTTAGTAAGTACAAAGCGAGGGTTGTGTCAATGACGGATTTGGAAGGCTGTGCCTTTTGGGCTGCCCAAGCCAAGGTAAAGTCCTATCTCGCCCACTGGTTTCAGTTGGGCAAACGACTGTGTATCTGGGGTGGGAAGCATACTGTGTTGCCGCAACCTGTCCTTCAGGGCGATCGCTACAGTCAAGCCTTTGAGGCCTGCTGGATCTATGTGCTCTCTGGTCAAGCAGGAGAATGCTTTCTTGAGGACACAACGGAGACGATTGCCCAACTACTCACCGACTGTTGGGACATTACCCCCTGTGCCCGCTGCCAAATGCCTGTGCCCTTACCCTGTCATGGGCTACCCCCTGTGCACTGTCCCTGTGCCAGTCTGCCCAACTGGCCGAACTTTGAGTTACCGCTGCCCCACAGCCCAATCAATTCCCGGACTCACCTATTGTTGCTAAAAAAACACCTCAGTCTTTAATGTGTGGGATGCCTCCTTACCCCCGATTGTTGTCCCTCAATGGCAGACACCACATCCCGATCTCACCCTAGATTCCCAGGTGCTGCATCTTTGGTGGTTAACGCTTCCCCCGGATGTTCCCAGTGAGGTTGTCCTGCGCACCTATTTACGTTGCTATCAACCCAATCTTGGGGAGAAGCCCCTACCACGTGCTGCCGGGGGTAAGCCCTATTTGGATGCCTTGGAATTTAACTGGAGCCATAGTGGTGGCTTAGCTGTGTTGGCCGTTAGTGGCAAAGCCGCGGTGGGTGTAGATGTGGAAATCTTGCGCCCCTGTCCTCAGCGCTCAGCAATTAGTCGGCGTTTTTTTGGAGCTGCTCTGCAACAAAAGGTATGGAAGGGGGGCGATCGCTCGTTTCTACAGGCTTGGACATACTATGAAGCGTGGCTCAAAGCTCAGGGGATAGGGGTATGGCAGCGGACAGCGGCTCAGCCTTTAGAACATTGGGCAGCTAGTTTTCCTGTGGGCGATCGCGCCATTGCCAGTGTTGTTGTGCTAACACCAACTGCTCCCCAGTGTTTCTTTTTTCGGCCAGAATCAATGAAATAATATGGCATGGATATATCCACCTGTATTCCTGAGCGATTCAGGCGATAAAACAAAGCTCTCATGCTGTTCAAGCTGGAGTCTAGAACATAGGTCAGTCAGATTGTGAACAGCAGTTGCGAGTTCAAAATAGGATAGTCCCAAGGGCTAAGATAGACAATCTTTTAAAGGATGCCATGATAAGTTGGTTATTTTTCTATTCTTCAGGGGAGGAATACACTATTTCTTCCCTTTTTTCTAACCTCTCAAGCTCTCGTTCAACACTTCTGGTCTGCCAGTTGATAATCAATCTTGTAAAGCTATCCACCCGGCAGACAAACTAGAGCTGACAATGCACTTAAACACCCACATCAAATCCAAACAGCGCG
>DVDZ01000055.1 GCA_015296025.1 Thermosynechococcus sp. M46_R2017_013 | reverse complement strand
GGGCGATCGCAATCTGACCCCAACTTGTCCGCTGCCACTGGCCAAATTCTCATTAACCCCCGCTTGGTGGCGGAAACCCTCTATCCCAAATTGTCCGGTTTGCCCAAGGAAAATCACTATATCCGCCAAGAGAACCGGCAGCCTGCTCCAGAGAGTACGCTCCTAGAGCGATTTATCGTCTATCATACTATCGTTAAGGGGCGATCGCCCCTCTACCGTTTTGACTGGAAAATTTCCCTTGCCGACTATTTGGGGCTGAATGAATTCCTGCAGGGAGAAACCTATCCAGGACGTTCCTACCTCACGGTCAACCCCATGGAGGGGGATATTGCCGCTATTCGCCAGCTCAATCGTCAACAGCGGGATGCTTTAGTGAGCACACTGGCCACTTTCTACGCACAACAGGCAGGGTTACCCCCTACCACACCACAGCGTCCCCAACCCCAGACAACACTGCCGCAACCAACACTCAGCCCCCCAATCGTTCTGCCCCCTGTTCCCCAACCCGGCAGTGCTGGTCTTTTGGCGCCTCCGCAACCCCCACGCCCGATGCCCACGGGAGAATCTCGCTTTTTACTGCCCTAGATATGCGTCATGGCTGTTCCAATTACTGAGTTGCTTACCCCTGAGATCCTCAAACCCGCTCGCTATTTAGGTAATGAGCGGGGTGCGGTTCATAAGCCGTGGCAGGCGGCAACAGTGCGCTGGGTACTCAGCTATCCGGAAATCTATGAAGTGGGCGCTTCAAATTTGGGACACATTATTCTCTACAACATTCTCAATGCCGTCCCCGATCAACTGTGCGATCGCGCCTACCTACCAGCGGCGGATTTAGCCGCTAAATTGCGAGCCACCCAAACCCCCCTCTTTGCGGTGGAATCCCGCCGCCCCCTTCAGGAATTCGACCTTGTGGGCTTTAGCCTCAGCTATGAGTTGGGGGCCACCAACATTCTCGAAATGTTGGACTTGGCTGGCTTGCCCTTGACGTGGCAGGAGCGACAACAGGCTTCCCTAGAGGAGATTCCCCTCATTTTTGCAGGTGGACAAACGGCCACCTCCAATCCAGAACCCTATGCCGATTTCTTTGACTTCTTTGTGCTTGGGGATGGCGAGGAACTCTTGCCAGAAATTGGCCTTGTGGTTGCCGAGGGCAAACGAGCGGGGTTGAGTCGGCAGGCGTTGCTGCTGGATTTGGCGCAGGTGCCGGGGGTCTATGTGCCCCAGTTTTACGATCGCCAGCCCAATGGCGCCGTCAAACCCAATCGTCCCGATGTGCCTGAGCGAATTCTGCGGCGGGTGGCCACCCCCATGCCCCACTACGCCATTGGCTTAGTGCCCTATGTTGAGACCGTGCACGATCGCCTGACGGTGGAAATTCGCCGCGGCTGTACCCGTGGCTGTCGGTTTTGCCAACCCGGTATGCTCACTCGACCTGCCCGCGATGTTGCCCCTGAGGACGTGATTGCCGCAATTGAAACCGGCATGCGCGCCACGGGCTACAACGAGTTTTCGCTGCTTTCCTTGAGCTGCTCAGACTATTTGGCCTTGCCGGCAGTGGGCGTGGAAATTAAAAACCGCTTGCAAAATGAGAACATTTCCCTTTCACTCCCCAGCCAGCGGGTGGATCGCTTTGATGAAAACATTGCTCACATTGTTGGTGGCACTCGCCAAGGGGGACTGACGTTTGCGCCGGAGGCCGGCACACAGCGACTGCGGGACATTATCAACAAGGGTCTTACCAATGCGGAACTGCTGCGGGGGGTAAAAACTGCCTACGAGCAGGGCTGGGATAAGGTCAAGCTCTATTTTATGATTGGCCTGCCGGGGGAAACGGATGCGGATGTTTTGGGAATAGCGGAAACAATCCGTTGGCTGAAGCGCGAATGCTGGATCAAAGGCCGCAAACCCCTCAGCTTTAATCTGACCATTTCCAACTTTACTCCCAAGCCCCATACCCCTTTCCAGTGGCATGCGGTGTCCACCGGTGAGTTCCTGCGCAAACAGGAGCTACTAAAGGCTGAATTCCGCACGATTAAGGGACTAAAGGCTAATTTTACCGATGTGCGCATCTCAGCCATGGAGGACTTTGTCGGTCGGGGCGATCGCCAACTAGGGCCAGTGATCCGCCGCGCTTGGGAATTAGGGGCACGGGAAGATTCTTGGTGGGAAAGCCTTGATCGCGCCTATGCCGCTTGGACTCAGGCGATTCAAGAGGCCGGTCTGGACTGGAAATATCGCCAACTGGAAGCCGGCGAGTGGAATGTCTTCAGTGGCAACAGCCACAACCTAGATGCCCCCCTGCCTTGGGATCACATTGATACGGGTATTAGTAAAACTTGGCTCAAGGAAGACCTCCGCCGTGCCCTTGAAGCAGTTGTCGTTCCCGACTGTTCCTTTGCAGGCTGCTCCCACTGTGGTGTCTGTGGCGTTGACTTTGGCCATAATGTGGTTGTACCGCCCCCACCCATTCCCCCTATTCAAGGGCAGCCCCAAGCCCCCCAAGAACGGGTACAACGTCTGCGCCTCACTTTTGGCAAAACGGGGGAAATGACGCTTGTGAGTCATTTAGATTTGCTCCGTCTCTTTGAGCGGGCTGTGCGTCGTGCCCACTTGCCCATTGCCTTTACGGGGGGATTTCATCCTTTACCGCGCATCTCTACGGCCAGCGCCTTGCCCCTTGGGGTGACCAGTTATGGCGAAATTGTTGACTTGGAGCTTTACCGCGAGGTAGAGCCGCAAACGGTGCTAAAGGCATTGCGGCAACAACTGCCCACAGAAATCCCCCTCTACACCTGTGAGGTGGTGCCCCTCAGTGAACCCGCTGCCAGTCAAGCCCTACGGGCAGCCACCTATGAGCTGCTGATTCGCGCGCCTGAACCCGTGGAGTGGGACACTTGGAAACAGTGGTTAGAGCAGCTGCAAGCTACGTCAGAAATTCTCCATGAGTTAACCACCAAGTCGGGGAAAACCCAAGTGGTGAATTTGCGCGATCGCTTACTGGAGAGTCACTTAAATGAGCGCCAAGACCACTGGCCGGCGGTGAGCGTGATCTACACCGGCGTCTGTCGCAATGACGGCACATTTCTGCGGCCGGAGCATTTCCTTTATTTATTAGAAAAGGTGAGTGGTCTGTCCTTAGAATTGGGGGCGATCGCCCGCCAGAAACTGCACCTCGAAACACCATGAACTTAGCAACGCAAATTCGCAGCGGCCTGATTGTCTCCTGTCAAGCCCCACCAGACTCTCCCTTGGCCGCTCCAGAAATCATTGCCGCCATGGCAAAGGCAGCGGTTTTGCGGGGGGCAGTGGCCGTGCGCATCAATACTCCGGCCCATATTCAGGCGGTGCGCCAAGCGGTGAATGTCCCCATTATTGGCCTCTGGAAACAAGTCTTGCCCAACTATCCTGTTTATATTACCCCCCGCTTTGCCGATGCAGTGGCCGTTGCAGTGGCAGGTGCCGATGTCATTGCCCTCGATGCCACCGTGCGATCGCGCCCTGAACCTCTACAGGACTTGATTCGGCGAATTCACGATGAACTGGGCAAGCCCGTCATGGCCGATATTGACTCCCTAGAAAGTGCTGAAGCTGCCGTTGTGGCGGGTGCCGATTGGGTGGGCACAACCCTCTTTGGCTACACCGAGACCACGACGCATACCCCACCCCCCAGTTGGTCACTCCTGAGTCAGCTCGTTGAGCACCTTAAAGTACCCATTCTCTGTGAAGGGGGTATTACCAGTCCAACAATGGCTGCAAAAGCCCTAAATCTAGGCGCTTGGGCAGTGGTCGTGGGCACCGATATTACGGGTATTGACCTCAAAGTGCAGCACTATGTCCAAACTCTGAAGACAAATACAAAGCATGATTTTTAGCTCTAAATCCTATCCAATTCTATCGGTTTGTATATTTTCCTCTATATTCCGACCGATAAACGAGAGTTTATGGCAAGATAGAATCCGTAGCTAAAGATACATCGTTAGCCTAGGAGCCACCATCTATGAGCCTAAAACTTGGGGATGTCGTACCCAACTTTACCCAAGCCTCCTCCATGGGGGAGATCAACTTCTACGAGTGGGCAGGAGATAGCTGGGTTGTGTTATTCTCCCACCCAGCGGATTACACCCCCGTTTGTACAACAGAACTGGGCGAAGTGGCGCGGTTACGCTCAGAATTTGAGAAGCGCAATGTCAAAACCTTGGGTTTGAGTGTAGATAGTGTGGAGTCCCACCTCGGCTGGATCAAAGACATCGAAGAAGTCAACAACGTCAAGGTGGATTACCCAATTTTGGCAGACGAAGACAGAAAAGTCTCCACCCTCTACGATATGATCCACCCTAACTCCCTCAACAATCTGACGGTGCGCACAGTCTTTATCATTGACCCCCAAAAACGCCTGCGCCTCACCCTGACCTATCCCGCCAGCACCGGGCGGAACTTTGCGGAAATTCTGCGGGTCATTGATTCACTGCAACTCACGGACAACTACAGCGTGGCCACGCCGGTTAACTGGCAAGAGGGGCAAGACTGCGTGATTGTGCCCTCCCTCAGTGATGAAGAGGCCAAGCAGAAGTTTCCCAAAGGTTTCAATACCGTTAAGCCCTATCTGCGTTTAACGCCTCAACCCAACAAATAACCCCCAGATTCAATTAGCTCAGACAACCAGTAATAGCGACACCCTGAGCCGTTCGGGGTGTTTTTTTGTGCCTTGGTAGCATCCCAAGATAGGATAATCTTGCATGGCAAAACCAAGGAAAGGACTAGAGGCGGAATGCAGCGTTGGATCGTTTGGCTCTTGATACCCCTGATCGTGTGTTTAAGTGGGTGTGTTCAGGCAGATGTGGTCATTCAGCATCAAGGACAAACCGGGGGGAGCCTGACCTACACGCTGATACTGCCCCAGCCCGATCTGCCTTTTACAGAACAGGTGATCCAGCGGGCGCGTCGTTTGGGGGGAGTAGTTAAGGAACGGGATAAAACCCATCTTCAGGTGATGATTCCCTTTGACACGAGCCAGCAATTGGCTACGGTTCTCAACTATATTGGTGGCGTGCCCTATCTCCCCCAAGTCACTGCCAAGGCGGATATTTTTGACCAGAACTTTTTGCTCTTTGTGCGGGAGCGCTTTCGCTATGATATTGATCTGCGGCCGTTGGGCATTGAATCCCGTGATCAAGCTGTTCTTATGGCCCCACAGTCGCTCCTGAAGTTTCAACTTGCCCTAGAAACCCCTTGGGGGGCACGCCCCATTGAGCGCCCAGCCCCCACGAGTGATATGGTGGTGAACCCTCATCTTCAGCGGGGGAGCCATCGCCTGACTTGGACATTAATGCCGGGTTATCTCAATCACCTTGAGGCAGCCTATTGGTATCCGAGTCCCTTAGGCTGGGGCACCTTGGCAATTGTGGGCTTACTGGTACTAGGCAATTGGTTATACACTCGTCTGCCTAGGAGTCGTTCAACCTAGATTTCCATGAGATGGCCTCGCCCTCCGGAGAGCTGGCAACAGTATCTTGTCTATTTATTAGCAGGGCCTCTGATTGTCCTGAACCTCTGGGTAGTGGAGCAAGTTTACCTCTATTTTGAGTATCCAATTAATATCCTTGTCATTGCTGCCATCTTGGCGTTTTTGCTGAATCAGGTGGTCATTCGTCTTTGTGCTCGTGGTCTGCGCCGACGGCAGGCGATCGCCCTTGTGTTGCTGATTACCCTTTTGGTCGCCAGTGTCTTGATGCTCTTGCTGCTGCCCCTTGCCATTCAACAGGCGGAGGAACTTCTCAATCAACTGCCAGAATTGGCAGATACCAGCAATCAAAATTTGCGCCATCTGGATCAACTCCTGCATCGCTATCGCTTCCCTGTGGGGGTGAATGACTTGATGGAGGAGCTGACCATCCAACTTAAAGGGATTACGGCGATGCTACCCGGTGTGGCAATTACAACTCTGACTAAGTTTGTGGATGTGCTACTGGTGCTGATTTTAACGGTGTATATGCTCTTTTATGGCAGTGAGATTTGGCGCGGCTTAATGAAGTTAGTGCCCAAGCTTGGCGACAGATCGTGGATTATTCCCTACGGCTAAATATTCGCAGTTTTTTCTCGGCGCAGCTTTTTTTGGGGCTGTTTATGTTTCTTGCCCTCATTCCCTTTATGGTGGCCTTCAATGTCAATTTTGGCTTTCTTTTTGCTGTGATCATTGGTGTTGCCCAGCTCATTCCCGTAGTGGGGGCGACCTTAGGCATTGGTTTAGTGACACTGTTCATCCTGTTTCAAGATGCGTGGCTGGCTTTAAATATTTTGGCGATCGCCGTGGTCTTACAGCAAATTAAGGACAATGTGCTCACCCCCAAGTTGTTGGGGGACTTGATGGGACTCAATCCCCTCTGGCAGTTTATTGCTCTGCTCATTGGCGGACGGGTGGCGGGTTTCTTGGGAATTTTGCTGGCGATTCCCTTAGCAGCAACGCTAAAAACAGTTCTAGAATCTGAGCCTCTCCAAGACACCTAGACTAATTGACGGCGGGCGAGTGAAACGTTTTGATAACCGTACACACGCTATGACCGCCAATGTTCATCATGATGGCATTTGTGATACCACACATCACGCCACTCATCAGGGGAACTGCCCGTGCAGGGAGAGTAAGACTTTTGCTTGAGACCTTGCCCACAATCTGCCGTAAGAGGGGACGCGGAAGCTGCTTAAAGACTGAGGTCAGTACGGGAGATAAATTCTTCTGTGCAGCCCCTCGGTTCAAGGTCCTGAAGATTTGCCGACAAAATTGCCTGCCAAAGTAGTTTGCGAGTTCAGCGGCCGTCACCCCCAAGGCGGCAGGAATTAGGATCATCAGCACGGCCTGATCTTCGGTGTCTAAGCCGTGGATGGTGAATAGCGCTGCTGCCAGCTTAGTTTGGGCATGGTAGAAGTAGGCAACGTCTAGGGGCACACCAGCCAAGCCAATGACACCAGTGGCTACTCCACAGCCCAGTGACCACAACGTGGCTTCATTAATGGCGTGGTTGGTCATGCGATCGCGATCGCCCTCCCAGCGAGGATCGCGGAGAAATTGGTATCCCCATTGTCGCCCCTCTTCGATGGCAGGGAGCAGGAGCTTGAGCAGCCAATCGGGGGGAAAATAACTCTCAGGGATAGATGATACTAGAGCCATACGTTTATCAAGTGATCAAGGAAGTCAAGAGTTTATCTAAAAGATAGGGGTACGGTAGGTGATTATTTAGGTACAGCCGCCGTCAGTACTTCGTGCCCCTGGGGCGTCACTAGGACATCGTCTTCAATGCGTACCCCAATGCCGCAGCCAGCGATCGC
>DVDZ01000099.1 GCA_015296025.1 Thermosynechococcus sp. M46_R2017_013 | reverse complement strand
TGTTGATCACGGGTTTGAACTTAATGGCTCAGGTTTTTGCCGTTGGCTACATGGAGATGGATTGGGGCTGGGCGCGGTTTTTTGCTCTCTTAGCTCTTTTTGAAGGGGGGATGGCTGCTCTAGTGCTCCTTGACTCCCTGTTCTTTCACTATGTGGTGCTAGAAATTTTGACCCTTGCCACCTACTTACTCATTGGTTTTTGGTTTAATCAACCCCTAGTGGTTACGGGTGCCCGCGATGCCTTTCTCACTAAACGGGTGGGAGATTTGGTGCTGCTGATGGGGGTGTTGGCGATTTATCCCCTTGCGGGTTCGTGGAACTACGATGATTTAGCGGCTTGGGCCGCTACCGCTCAAGTGAATCCCCTACTGATTACCTTGATTTGCCTAGCTCTGATTGCTGGGCCTATGGGCAAATGTGCCCAGTTCCCACTGCACCTGTGGTTGGATGAAGCCATGGAAGGTCCAATTCCTGCTTCGATTCTACGGAATGCCATTGTTGTGGCCACGGGGGCATGGGTGCTCGTTAAGCTAACCCCCGTTCTCAGTCTCTCCCCCGTGGCTCTAACGGCTTTGCTGGTGATTGGGAGTGTTACCGCATTGGGGGGTACCCTCATTGCCATTGCCCAAGTGGATATTAAGCGCGCTCTCTCCTATTTAGTCAGTGCCTACATGGGCTGGGTATTTATTGCTGTCGGTCTCAAGGAGCCGGGCTTGGCCTTTGTCTTTATCCTCACTTATGGGGTGGCAATGGCACTGCTGATGATGAGCATTGGTGCCATTATCTGGAATAGCATTACCCAAGATCTGCGGCTATTGGGTGGATTGTGGTCACGGCGCCCCATTTCTGGCCTCTCGTTCCTCGTTGGTTCAGTCGGACTTCTGGCCTTACCCCCCTTGGCAAGTTTTTTCCCTCAGGCGGAATTACTGGATACGGCCTTTGCCCAACTGCCTTGGGTGGGCGTTGTACTGCTGCTAATCAATACCTTTGCGGCCTTTAGTCTAGGTCGTACATTCTGCCTTGTTTGGGGCGGCGAGGTTAAGCCCATGACGGCGCGATCGCCCGAGGTGTTTTGGCCGATGATTTTGCCAATGACGGTTGATTTGGGCTTTGTGTTGCACTTGCCAATTCTCATGTGGCGATTTGACTGGGTGATTTGGACCCATCCTTCCTTGACCACCGCAGCCGCGCTAATCCTGACTGCTCTTTTAGGCTGGGGGACAGCCGCATGGGTCTATCTCGGCAAGGCAATTCCCAAACCCGTACAGTTTCCCCTGCCGTCGGTTCAGGATCTGCTGGCCTACGACTTCTATACGCCGAAGCTCTACAAAGCCACAGTGGTGGGGGCAGTGGATATGATTTCCCGCATTACCGCTTGGTTTGATCGCACGTTTGTGGATGGCACTGGCAATGCCTTTGGCGTGGTGACACTCCTAGGGGGCGATCGCCTGAAGTACAGTACAACGGGTCAATCCCAAGCCTATCTTCTCACCATTTTGATGGGGGTTGCCATTCTGGTCATTGCCATTTGTTGGCCACTGCTGGCCTAGTACTCCATTCCTTGAGGTTCTTGCCCTATGCTGACGCTGTTAATTGTGTTGCCCGTCATCGGTGCGCTGCTGATGCCGCTGCTACCGGCGCGATCGCTACGTTCGGTTGCATTCGCTACCGCCACTGCCATCTTTGCCCTTTCCCTGTGGATGCTGACGCAGTTCGATGTCCGGCAAACAGTACTGCAATTTACGGAATTTGTGCCGTGGCTATCGCCCTTGGGATTGAACTATTCCCTTGGTGTGGATGGGTTGTCCCTACCACTGATTGTCTTGGGGACGTTCTTGACGCTCGTGGTGGTGTTCACAGGTGAAAAAAGTTCCCCCCGCCTGTTTTATGCCCTTGTCCTTCTGGCCAATGCAGGGGTTACCGGGGCTTTGGCGGCACAGAATTTACTCTTGTTCATTTTCTTCTACGAAATCGAGTTGGTGCCATTTTATCTGCTGATTTTGATCTGGGGAAGGCAGCGCCGCGAACAGGCCGCCATCAAGTTTCTCATCTATACCGCAGTTTCTGGCATTCTTGTCCTCGCTGCCTTTTTGGCAATGGGTTGGCTGACCCACGCCCCTAGCTTTGACTATGCCGATATCCAAATGGCCGGCTTGGCACCCACGACCCAAGCAATTCTCCTGTTGCTGTTGATCTTGGGCTTTGGTATCAAAATACCCTTGGTGCCCCTCCACAGTTGGTTGCCCGATGCCTATGTGGAAGCTGCGACGCCAACCGCAATTCTGCTTGGGGGAGTACTGGCAAAGTTGGGCACCTATGGGCTGGTGCGTTTTGCCCTAGGCTGTTTTCCAGAGGCTTGGGGGCAGCTGTCGGGTTCGCTGGCAATCCTGGCGGCGGTGGGTATTATCTATGGTGCCCTTGCTGCCATTGCTCAAAAGGATATTAAACGGATGGTGGCCTACAGTTCCATTGGTCACATGAGCTATGTCCTGCTGGCGGCAGCGGCCCATACCCAACTGAGCATGGTGGGGGCGATCGCCCAAATGATTAGCCACGGCTTGATTTTGGCACTGCTGTTTTATCTAGTAGGTGTCATTGAAACCAAAGTGGGCACCCGTGAGTTGAATGTGCTCAATGGCTTGCTCAATCCCCTGCGCGGTCTACCCACCACCAGCGCCCTCTTAATCTTGGGGGGGATGGCCAGTGCTGGTATTCCGGGACTGGTGGGTTTTGTTGCTGAATTTTTAATCTTCCAAGGCAGCTACGGCACGTTCCCAATTCCCACTCTGATTGCAGTCGTTGGCACTGGTTTGACAGCCGTTTACTTTGTGATTTTGATTAACCGCACCTGTTTTGGCCGCCTTGACAATGCGACGGCCTACTACCCGCGGGTGGTTTGGTCAGAAAAAGTGCCTGCTATTGTCCTGAGCTTGTTGATTCTAGTCTTGGGTGTGCAGCCCACGTGGCTCGTGCGTTGGAGTGAAACCACCAGCGCCGAGATTATTGCGGCGATACCGAGTGTAAAGGAAATTGTGGCCAGTTTACCCCAATAGTTAGGAGAGTATCCCCATGATTCAAGCGATTGAGCGTTCCAGTTCGGCACAACTGCCCCCCCTAGATCACCCCCTCGCCGATATCATTTACCGCCTTGAGGCGGGGGGTGCCCTCATTCCTGACACGCCGGTGAACCTAATGAAGATCATTGGCATGTACAAAGCCTACTCCATTCCGATGGACTTTTACTGGCGAGATTTGCTCTACCTTGGTGAGCGGGTATTTATTGATCCTTTTCCCTTCTTCAAGTATTTCCCAACCCAGGAATACTTTGATCTGCCCAATCATTACGCTGGCGATACGGCAGATCTGCAGATTTGGCGCGGCCCTGCCCATGCCCATCCAGAACTGATGGCATTTATTGACAAGGGAGAAACCAGAAAGATGCCTCGCTTGCTTCATCACCTCTGGCACGATCGCATCAACATGGAGTTTTCTGAGGATCTTGCCCGCAAAATGATGTGGCACCGCATGGGGGGGCAACTCGATATTTACCTTGATTCCGAGGAATACAAAACAGCAGCTGACCGAGCCATTCGTGCCTACTTCCGACGCAACCCGCTGCTGCTGGGACTGTACAAGCTCTTTCCGGATCTCTTTTTGGAGCAAGCGCGCCAAGCCACCTACATGAATGTGCTGGGGCTATTTTGGGAAGTGATGGCAGCGGTCTTCTTTGAGATTAGCGATCGCTACGACGAGGGCAGCATTACCAGCGTCAAAGATGCCATGAACTTCTTGGTCAATGGAATTTTTGCTGCTGCCGGCCGTCCTATCTATCACCATGTCTATATTGATGATGAGGTGCATGTTCTTGTGCCTAAGGAAAAGGGCTTTATGTGGCTTTATGAAGCGGCTTTCCCCTATGTGGAAGCTGTCTTTTATCGCACAGCCCCCTTCCGAGGAACCAAGTCCTACAATGCCCAAGCCAATCAAATCCCCACAGATCAAGTGGACTTCCACTATGGCATTCTCTTTGCTGATAAATTCCCTGTGGGAACGGCGGGAATTCCGCCAACGCTGCTGCATCAGGATATGTATCACTTCCTCCCCCAGTACCTAAGAGATTACTTCCACCAACACTGTCGGGGTGAGGATGATATTTTGGTACAGCTAGGGATTGCCTTCCAGCACTCGATGTACACCGTCACCTCTGCCGTTTTGCAGGCAACCCGTGCTGCTTTCTACTATCCTTTGGATGATCCCAATCCAGAGCACCTGATGGCGAACCGCCGCTTCTTTGTGGCGCAGATGGATCGCTTCATTCGCCCCCAGTACGGGATTGCTGAGGCCTGCAAAATTCGCAATGTTCAGGATCCCAGCTATTTGTAGGGATTTTTATTTTTAGGAAATAAAGGGGAGAGGCGATATTGCTCCCCAATTTTTGCTAGGCTGAAATCAACGTGAACTTTTGTAAAGAGGTAGCGCCGTGGCTAACGTTGAAATCTATACGTGGTCTCGTTGTCCCTTCTGTATTCGGGCTAAACAACTCCTGACCCGAAAAGGGATCAGGTTTATCGAGTACGTGATTGATGGGGACGAAGTTGCCCGCGAAGCAATGGCACAACGTGCCCATGGTCGGCGATCGCTGCCGCAAATTTTCATTAACAACGAGCACATTGGTGGCTGCGATGATCTCTACGCTCTGGAGGCACAAGGGATCCTAGATATGCTCCTGCAAGCGGCAGCTTAGCTGAATGGCCGTGGATATTGCCTTTATCATTGACCCGCTCGCCAGCCTTGATCCTAGCCACGATACCAGTGTGGCATTGATGGAAGCAGCGCAGGCAGCAGGGGCACAGGTGTGGGTAACAGAAATTTCCCAACTGCTGATCCGCGACGGTCAAGTATGGGCTGGGGTAACACCGATTCAGCTATCGCCAGTGCAACTAGTGGCTGGCCAGTGGCACATTCCCCAGCCCTGGTTTCGGGCGGGTGCCCTCGAATGGCGACCCCTCAATACCTTTCGAGCGGTGTGGATGCGCAAGGATCCCCCCGTTAATACCGCCTACCTTTATGCAACCTACTGTCTTGATTTAGTGGATACCAAAACTACGCTGGTGCTCAACTCGCCAGCGGGCCTGCGCCATGCCAACGAAAAGATGTACGCCCTGCAATTTACGAGTGTGATGCCTAAGACCATTGTGACGGCGGACAAGCAACACATTCGTGAGTTTGTGCAGCAGCAGGGCATGGCGGTGCTCAAACCCTTGGGCGGTAAAGCAGGAGAAGGCATTCTCTTTTTGCAGGCGGGCGATCGCAACCTGAATTCAATGATTGAAATTAGTACCCAACGGGGACAACTGCCGGTAATGGTGCAGGAATATCTACCGGCAGCCAAAGAGGGCGACAAGCGAATTATTCTCCTAAACGGCGAACCAATGGGGGCAGTAAATCGGATTCCCACAGGGGATGAATTTCGCGGCAATATGGCCACGGGTGGACGGGTGGCAGCCGTCGAAATCACGGAACGCGATCGCCAGATTTGTCAAACCCTGGCTCCTGCTCTTCAGCGGGATGGCCTCTATTTTGTAGGGATTGATATCATTGGTGGCTATTTAACAGAGGTCAACGTCACTAGCCCCACTGGTGTGCGGGAAATTGATCGTCTCAATGGTACTCGCCTTGGTCAACGGGTGATGGCTTGGCTATTGGGTTAGTGCATGCCAACTTCATTCTCAAGTATCTCAGCCTTTGCGACTATACTTTACCTGAACTCCCAGTTGTCCTTCAAAAGCGCATAAAACACGAGACAGCGAGTACTTTGCCAAAACTTAAATTTAATAAAAGCATAGCAGCCTAGGGATGATCATGATAACGTTAACAAGTCAGCTATTTTCCCAGAAGAGATATCATCAATTAAAACTGCTGAATGGATGTATTGACACTCGCCGCACTAAAGTGACGGGACTACCAAGCCATTCTACGATCAGGTGAATAGAATGTTTGTCGTGCGCATAAAAATAATATAAGAACGGCAGTGGATTACGACCGACATCGAGTCGTTAATTTTTGTGAGACTAAGAGTAAAATAAAGTTTCAGCTAGCAGTGAATCTTTCCTGTCAAAATATACAGGGATATCTTAAATACTTAAATACTAAATATACGATCAAGTCCCTTCAAACTGTCGTTCAGCACATTTGGCTCTAAGTAATACCAATTTGAGTCTGCTGATCATTCCACATTTTCCATTGTTCGTAGATGCGGCGCAATGTACCGTCCTTTTTGAGAATATCGAGGGCTTGATCGACTTCTATCTTGAGAGTTTCTCCTTTGGGGTTGTTCTTATTAAAAGCAATCACATAGTTATCCAAAAAAATGGGCATACCAATTGGGCGCAAGCTATTGTTGACCGTGCTCCCTGGACCAGCGCCAAGAATGTAGTAGGCAACAATTGGATAGTCCACCATTACAGCATCAATACGCTCTTGGGCAAGGTCATCAAAGGGCAAATTGCCATCATAGGCACGGGTTTTAATGTTTTTTTCCTTTTCAAGAATTTCTTGAGCTTTATAGCCGATGCCCGTACCGACGGTCATGCCAGCGAGATCGGCAAGGGTTACTTCACTAGTGGCGGTGTACTTTTCAAAGCGGGGATCCTCAGCCCGCACCACAATTTGCTGACCATAGCGATAGTAGGGTTGGGAAAAGAGTTGAGTCCGCTCGCGATCGGCAGTGATTTCCCAGCCATTGAGAATCATGTCAAAGCGGTTGGCAGCAAGGGCAGCCGTGAGTTGATCATAAGCTGTGGCAACAAATACGGCATTGACTCCCATTAATTGGGCGATCGCGTCGGCAATTTCCGCCTCAAAACCAATCAACTTACTGGGATCAACAGGATCATAAAACACGTAGGGAGCACCACTGATGGCCTCAGCCCCCCAAGCCAATGTACCGGGATTGAGGAGGCCATTGCTGGAGACGATACCCAGTGTTGAGGTTCCAGAGGTCGAATCTACATTGCCGGCACAGGCTGTGAGTAGGGTTTTACTACTTGTGGCAATCGCGATCGCCCCTATCCCCTGGGCCACCCGGCGCAAAAACGTTCGACGCTGCAGTCCCATCTTGGTTTATTCCTCCATATCTGGTTTTGCTGATGGTTCTTGATCTTGGATTTGCTAACGGTATGGCGACGAGTGCCCAACTAGCCTTGCCAAGAGATAGGGGAAGTGGTGACGGGGTTTGGAAGGTTCTTCGGAAACGACTCATAAGGTATCCCAAAACCTCCGACTCTAGAGAATACCGATTTCTGCTTGAGCTTCATTCCAAAGTCCCCAGCGCTCAT
>DVDZ01000038.1 GCA_015296025.1 Thermosynechococcus sp. M46_R2017_013 | reverse complement strand
AGGGGGTTTTTTAATGCAGATTTTTCCTACTACTTAGCCTAGTCTAATTGCAATTTAATTGCAATAACTTTACCCAAGATTTTTCGTTGCAGGACGCTGGCGCGGATATTGCTGCATCAGGGTGCGCACCTGCTCGGCGTGGTAAGAACTGCGCGTCAGCGGAGAGGACACCACCTGTAAAAAGCCCATGGATTCTCCCAGTTGACGCCATGCTTCAAATTGCTCTGGTGGAATAAAGGCCTGCACAGGTAAGTGTTTGGGACTGGGTTGTAGGTACTGGCCAATCGTGAGAATATCACAGCCCACTCGCCGCAGATCAGCCATGACTGCCAGGACTTCTTCTGGGGTTTCTCCCAAGCCCACCATGATTCCTGACTTTGAGTAGATCCAAGGGGCGCGATCGCGCACCCGTTGCAGCAGTTCTAGACTGCGCTGATAGTTGCCTTGGGGACGCACCCGCCGATAGAGACGGGGCACTGTTTCGGTGTTGTGGTTGAGCACTTCTGGACTAGCCGTCAGAAGTTGATCTAAGGCTTGCCAATTGCCACAAAGATCGGGAATGAGTACTTCAATGGTGGTCTGGGGCGATCGCGCCCGCACAGCTTCAATTGCAGCTACAAAGTGAGATGCCCCACCATCCGGCAGATCATCCCGATTCACGGAGGTCATCACGACATGATGAAGACGCAGACGTACCACCGCTTCTGCCAGTCGCTGGGGTTCAGTGGCATCCAACGGCAGGGGCTTTTTCTCAAAATCAATATCGCAGTAGGGGCAAGCGCGGGTGCAAGCTGGACCCATCATTAAAAACGTCGCTGTTCCTTTATGGAAACACTCCCCAATATTGGGGCAAGAGGCCTCCTCGCAAACGGTATTAAGATTTAAGTCCCGCAGGAGTTCCTTGACTGACCCGACCCGCTGCCATTGGGGTGCTTTGACCCGTAACCACTCCGGTTTAATCACCACGGCTAACTCCAGTGCAAATTCAAAAACAAACAAAGAGAAAACGTCAATTGTGCCACCAACAGAAAGATGTAAATCAAAGCACGGGGACGGAAAATCGTCAGCAATAACCCCAGCCCTTTGAGATCCACCATCGGTCCAAGAACAAGAAAAGCAAGAATTGACCCCGGTGTAAACGTGGCAGCAAAGGCCAAGGCAAAGAAGGCATCTACAGTGGAGCAAATGGAAATCACTGTGCCGAGGAGCATCATCGCCACAACTGAGATCACCGGCCCTTGGCCAAGGCCGAGAATGAGTTCACGGGGGACAGCTACCTGAATGATTGTTGCCACTAGACTGCCGAGGACGAGAATGCCCCCCAGTTCACGAAATTCTTGCACCACATTCTCTAGAACTTGGGGCAGGCGCTGCTGCCAAGGAATCCTTGGGGGAGGGGGGGCAAGGGTTAACGTTTCCATGGCAAGGGGCTGGCCGGGGGTTCCCAACAGGTAGGTGCCCGACTGCAATAGGGCAGGAACAGCCGTTGTTTGGGGTTGGGAACGACGCATCAGACTGGTAACGGTGGGCTGCAAAAAGGGGGTTAGATCTTTTTGGAAACTAAAGACCCAGCCAATGAGGGTGGCAATCGCCAGTGAAAAGAGGACACGAAACACCACAATCTCCGGCTGATCGCGAAAGGCCGTCCAAGTTGCCCAAATTACAATTGGGTTGATCGTGGGTGCCGCCAACAAAAAACCAATGGCCACGGAGGTCGGCAGCCCTTGTATTAGTAATCGCCGCGCCACCGGCACATTGCCACACTCGCATACCGGAAAAAGAAAGCCGATGCAACTGCCCACCAAAGCCCCCAGCAGGGGCGATCGCGGCAAGCGACGAATCAGTGCCTGCTCGTCCACAAACAGCAGTAGTCCACTGGAGAGCAAAATCCCCAATAGTAAAAAAGGCAACGCCTCTACCAGGAGGCTCAAAAAAAGTGTAAAACCGCTTTGCAATTGATCCGCAAATGTCATGAGCTTAAAGTGAAGTTTGGGATACAATCTCCTTCAATTCAGGGGGACCCGGCTGGATATCCGTTTGCCGTGAGTCGGTAATCAGCCAATCAAGGGCAGCGGCTTTCAGATCAATTGTGGTGCCTGTTTTATCGACACAGTAGCGCCCAAAGACCAGTTTATCCACTAAGCGAACATCGGATCCGAGGCGAGAATACTCAAAAATCACGCAGTTATCAACCACCGCACCACTGCAAATGTGGCAATTGGGACCAATCATTGTCGGTCCAATAATTGTTGCTCCGTCTTCAATCTTCGTCATGCCGCCAATGTACACCGGGCCTTGGATCGTAACCTTATCCCAATTAACCGCCACATTCAGCCCAGTATAAATTCCCGGAAACCGCTCATGGCCGGGAATCGAAACATTCTTAATTGTGCCGTCGAGAACGCCCCGCACCGCTTGCCAGTAGTCGGGTACTTTACCAATGTCGATCCATTCAAAGTCCATCGGCAACCCATAGAAGGGGGCACCCATTTCCACTAGCTTGGGAAACAGTTGACTTCCAATGTCGTATTCCTGATTGGAGGGAATATAGTCGATAATTTCTGGCTCAAAAATATAAATCCCTGTGTTGATATTGTTGCTCAGGGCTTCTTCAACACTGGGTTTTTCTTGGAAGGCAACAATGCGATCGTGCTCATCGGTAACAACAACGCCATAGCTCGAAACATCTTCTTTGGGCACTGTTTTCATAATCACGGTGGCGATCGCCCCCTTTTGGCGGTGCCAAGCCACAGCTGCTGTCAAATCCAAATCAATCAGGGCATCGCCGCACAAAACAACAAACGTATCGTCAAAAAAGGGGTGAAAATCTTGAATTCGCTTAATCCCCCCTGCAGAACCCAGGGCTTTCCCCACCAGTTCACCGTCTTTAATATAGCCTTCAAAGGAGTAGGCAATATCTACCCCAAAGCGCTGCCCGTCCTGAAAGTAGCTTTCAATCTCATGGGCCAAGTGGCTGACATTGACCATAATTTCGGTAAACCCGTGCTGGCGGAGGAGTTCGACGAGAAATTCCATCACGGGCTTTTGCAAAATTGGGATCATTGGCTTAGGAATGGTGTATGTAATCGGGCGTACCCGCGTGCCTTTTCCAGCCGCCAAGATCATTGCTTTCATATCGGTTGTACCCAATCTACCAACACTTCAAGGGAGACAGCCCCGCTCATGACAACCTTTTTCTAAGGTGGTTGAACCCTTTCGAGTATGTTCCATCCCCATGAAAAGAGCGGTACCCCCCCTAGCTTACCTTAATCAAGAGCATATACCCGCCCATGGTAAAGCAAGCGCGTAATGCCTTTGGACTGAAGATAGCTGCGCACTTTCCGCAGCATTTCCCCGTCGGGTACCTTGACAACTGTCTTGCGCCACTGCACATCGCTGGCTTTATAAAGGCGTTGATTTTGCTGAGAATAGCGGAGAGCCACAGGGCGGCTATCGAAAATGGGTAAGGTGCTTTGTTGAGCCTCTTCCCTAGAGAGGGCACCTAAACCGCGAAAGGCCTCCAAAGGACGAGTCAGTAATTCAGCCCGTCGATCCACTACGACATAACAAGGACGGGGCAGCACAGCCTCCGCAAGGGGCATAATCTCCACCGACTGCACTACTTCCACATCGGCAAGATCAGGTAGAGAAATGTCTTCATCCAGTGCCTCTTCGTCCTCGTCTTCGAGATCTTCATCGCTATAGTCATCCTCATCGAGGGCAACGCTCTCTGCTGGTTCTGCGTCGAGGTCATCCTCCTCTGCTATCTCATCCGCTGTTGCCATTGCGAGTAGGGGCACTTCTTCAACCTCAGAGGCAGCAGCTTCCTCCTCGATCTGTTTGATGACACGGCGAATGGTATTTTCACTCACACCAAATTCCGTGGCCAGAGCTTTAATTGTTTGTCCGGCGGTGTACTGTTGAAAAACACGCTGGCGTTCGCTGTCACTAAGTCGCTTGTAGGTCATGGATCTAGAGTAAGAAGCAGATGGCAAGATCTATTATCTGGGGTGAAAGTGCCAGAATACTGATTTTGTCCAAAACCCTGTGCAACGGGCGATCGCTCCCTAGCGCAGGCGCACAAACCCTGCCTTTTTAATGGCTGCTTGTCCTTGATCGGTCAGGAGGAGATCGGCATAGGCACGACCTGCTTGGGCATCAGGGCTATTGCCTTCCTTAGCAATCACAAATAGGCGGCGGGTAATTGGATAAGTCCCTTCTTGAAATGCACGGTAATTCAATTGGTTGCGCTGTTGGGGACAGCGTTCCGGAGGAACGTAAGGTTCCTGATAGGGAGGCACATATTGATCCTTTTGCTGGCCAAGGGGAAGGGGGTGGATAGTACACTGCCCCACCACCTCTGGGGCAGAGGCATAGTAAATCCCCCCTGGGGTAGCTGCGACCCGCCGTAGGCCATCGGTTGTATCCCGAACTATGACTACAGTGTTGCTCAGAGGCTGCTTTCCTAGCACCTCCTCAATAAAGTACTGAACTGTACCACCGTCTTCGGGATGGCGGGAAAAGGGGATAATCTTTAGGTTTGGACCGCCCACCTGCTGCCAATTGGTTATTTTGCCTGTGTAGATGTCCGCAATCTGTTGCACTGTCAGTCCAGGGATGCCCAGCCTCGGATTGACGGCGATCGCCAGCCCATCAATGGCAACGGGAATCGCAGCTAATTGAATACCCTGTGCTGCTGCTTTGGCCAACTCTTCATCCTTGAGGGGACGGGAAGATTGCGCAAAAGACAGTTGATTATTCAATAACATACGAATACCACTGCCTGACCCTGGCGTTCCTGTGGGGGGATCGACGTAGCGTAGTCGAAAATTAGGCCAAGCAGCTTGCAGCAGTGGATCGACATCGCGGCGAATAGGTGCCCAAGTGGTGCTACCGCCATAATTAAAAAGTCCACTGGGGACATTCTTCACTTGGGTAAACGTAGATTGACCCTCCGTTGTTCCTAGATGGAGACCCCCATTGCCAATGATTTTGCCGTTATTGATAAGGCGAAGCACCAGCACTGCACCAATGCCCAGAAGGCCTAGGGTAATCAGCAGAGAAAGCAGTAAAGGCAAAAGAGAATCACTTTTCCCTTGGGACATACAAAATAATTTCTCACTTTTTCTAGCTTAGCCCAAACCAGTGGATGTTGTGGGTGTGGTGCGTAGTTCCGCTGCCTCAGCCGCTAACACCCCCATTAGCGTAGAATTGGGAATTCCGCGAAAATGATGAAGAAAGGTTTGTTGAGTTTACTATGCGCTACCGTCGCTTTGGTCGCACCCAACTGCCAATGCCCGTCTTTTCCTGTGGCGGCATGCGCTATCAGTTTTCATGGCAGGATATTAGTGCGAGGACGATTCCTGAGGAGAATCAACGCAATCTAGAGGCGACGATTTGCCGAGCCGTTGAGCTGGGGATTAATCACATTGAAACTGCCCGTGGCTATGGCACCTCAGAAGTGCAGTTGGGCAAAATTCTACCTCGGTTGCCTCGGGAAAAACTGATCGTGCAAACCAAAGTGGGACCGCGACCCACGGCCAAGGAATTTCGGGAAACTTTGGAAACGTCGCTGCGCAATCTGCGGCTAGACTACATTGATTTGCTGGCGATCCATGGCATTAACCTACCAGAGCATCTAGAACAAGTGCTGCGACCGGGGGGATGCCTAGAGGTGGCACGGGACTTTCAAGCGGCAGGGAAGATTCGCTTCATAGGTTTTTCTACCCACGGCAGCTTAGAAGTGATTCGGCAGGCGATCGCCAGCGATGTTTTTGATTATGTCAACCTGCATTGGTACTATATCAATCAGCAGAATTGGCCCGCCATCCTTGATGCCCAAGCCCGGGATATGGCGTCTTTATCATTAGCCCTGCGGATAAAGGGGGGATGCTCTACAAACCACCCCAACGGCTTGTGGAACTATGTGCCCCCCTCAGCCCAATCGTCTTTAACGATTTATTTTGCCTCTCCCATCCCCAGGTGCATACGCTGAGTATTGGTGCTGCTCGCCCCAGTGATTTTGATGAACACCTGAAGGTGCTACATCTATTAGATCAGGCCGATGAGATTCTGCCGCCGATCTTGACACGGCTGGAGCAAGCTGCCATTGAGCGTTTAGGGGAAGACTGGTATCACACTTGGCATGAGGGGCTGCCGGACTATCGCCACACCCCCGGTGAAGTGAATATCCCGATCATTCTCTGGCTATGGAATCTGGTGCAGGCCTATGATTTGCTCGAGTATGCCCGCATGCGCTATAACTTGCTTGGCAACGGCGGCCACTGGTTTCCAGGTGCCAATGCGGCACAGGTCAAACATTTGGATTTAGCCCCCTGTTTGCAGAACAGTCCCCATCGGCACAAGATTCCAAGAATTTTGCAAGCGGCTCATGATCTGCTGAGTGGCACTCCCCAGCAGCGATTATCTCAATCCTAAGGATAGGGAAGTTCCCCCAGCAAATCGCGGACAATTCCCCTAGGCGATCGCTCCTTGTGCCACCGACAATAAAAGTATTAAGGGTAAGAGGTCAACACTATGGATTTCATCTATCACCTAAGCAATGCCAGCCTTACCCTGCGGGTTGTGCAATTCCTACATGAATACGCCAATCTACCCGTGCAGTTTGTTACGGTCATTCATCAAGTAGATGGATGGGTGGTTCGCATTAAAATGCATTCGCCCCTCTGCGACGCACAAGCAGGAAATTTCCGCGCCTTCTTGAACGAATTGGGGTTCCCCTACACACCAAAGATTTCGCTGAAAATGGCACTGTGGGCACTGGAAACCGGGCAGTCAATGGTGGATGTGATGCGCCGTTATCAAGTGGCGATTGTCTCCCATGGCTACCCGAATTACGATGACATCGAAGCGTTTCGCAAACAGTTTATTCAAGGCTTGGGCTACTGCCCTGAAACCTTGGCTTAAGACGCTATCACTCCTTGGCCTTGCTCGCGGCGATGCTGCAAGATTCGTTCTGCAAGGGGGAGATCGCTGGGAGTTGTTATCTTCAGATTCGTTTCCTCACCTAAAACAATGTGCACCGCATAGCCGAGGCGTTCAAAGAGGGCAGCATCATCTGTGACCTCCCAGCCTTTGGCCACTGCCAGTTCATGGGCAATACGCAAGGGTTCGACGCGAAAGCCCTGGGGGGTCTGGGCGGCCCAAAGGGAGTCCCGCTCTGGAGTTTGGACAACAACGCCTTCACGGTTGACGATTTTAATTGTATCTTTGACCGGCACCGCTGCAATCAGGCCGGCATAGGTCTTTAGGGCGTGGGCACAGCGGTTAATCAGATCAGGGGTAGCCAGACAGCGGGCACCATCGTGGATCAGCACCTGCTCAGCCGTTTCAGGGAGTGCCTGCAACCCATTAAACACTGAGGCTTGGCGGGTCTCACCACCTGGAATCAAATGGACAGGCTGTGGTAGGTGCAAGTCCCCCAGGAGTGCTTCCCAAACGGGAAAGTCCTCTGGCTGGCCAATGACACCAATCCATTCAATTGCTTCGGCAGCAGCAACCGCTTCCAAGGTCCATGCCAAAAGGGGTTTACCAAGAAGTTGCAAGCGCAGCTTATTGTGGCTTGCCCCCATGCGTTTACCCATGCCGGCGGCGGGAATGAGGATGTGCATTCATGCCCTTTTGAAGACTGTTTTTTTATCTTGGCATAGGAAGGCTCTGGGCACTATGACTCTGTAGGACGGCTGGCCAAATTGATGCGATCGCTAAGTTGCCGCAGCAGGCTGCCCATTTCTGGATCGGTACGTTGAAGTTCAGCCACCTTGTCACAGCTATACATGACGGTGGTGTGATCCTTACCGCCAAACTCTTCACCAATTTTCGGCAGACTCAAGCCGGTGTATTGGCGCATCAAATACATGCCCACTTGACGTGCCATGCTAATCTCGCGGCGGCGGGAGTTGCCCTTGAGATCACTGATGGACACATTTAGCGCTTCAGAGACCACCTTCAGGATCACTTCTGGTGAGGTTTCAATTTTACGAGTGGTTGGACTCAGGACGGGGGCTATATTTTCCACCGTCATCGGTAACCCTGAGATGGAAATGTAGGCAACGGCTCGAATGAGTGCCCCCTCCAATTCCCGAATATTGGAAGTGTAGCTGGCGGCAATATACTCAATCACATCCCGAGGCAAGCGAATATTTTCGTACTCCGCTTTTTTCTGGAGGATGGCCATACGGGTTTCCAAGTCGGGGGGTTGAATATCGGCAATTAGCCCCATGGAAAAGCGGGAACAGAGCCGCTCTTGGAGACGGGGAATTTGACTGGGGGGGCGATCGCTGGCCAAAACCACCTGCTTACCGGCCTCGTGCAGTGTATTGAAGGTGTGAAAAAACTCCTCTTGGTATATTCCTTGCCCTCAATAAATTGAATGTCATCCACAAGCATCACATCCACCGCCCGATAGTGCTCGCGAAAGCTCTGCATACTGTCTTTGCGGATGGCGGCAATCAAGTCATTCGTAAACTGCTCGGTAGAAACATAGAAAATCTTGGCATTGGGATCAATTTCCAGGCGATAGTGACCAATTGCCTGCATGAGATGGGTTTTGCCCAAGCCGACACCGCCACAGAGAAAAAGGGGGTTAAACTCCCGCCCTGGTGATTCCGCCACGGCCAAGCAGGCCGCATGGGCCATGCGGTTATTGGGGCCAACGACATAGCGGGAAAAGACATACTTGGGATTTAGTTCACTGCCGCGGTGGCGAGCCGGCGGGGTAGTTGCCTCTACTTCACCCCGACTAGTGGGGCGAATACTGGGGTCGTGCTCTGCCCCTTGGGCGATCGCCAGCTCAATCTCTACCGCCTCACCAACAATGTCCCGTGCCACATCGGCAATGGTTTTCAAATAGTACTTTTGCAACCAGTTGCGAGCAAAGGGATTGGGGGTGCAAATAGTCAGCGTTTGGCCATCAAAGGACTGCACCGTTGCTGTCTTAATCCAAGTTTCAAACGTCGGGCGACTGAGCAACAGTTGCAACCGCTCCAAAATTTGATGCCAGAGATCTTCGGCAGAGCTAATCACGTAAACCTCGTCCGTAGAATGTGAGCAATGATAGGCAACAGGATCAAGACGGCAATAGTCTCTGAGGACTACCGCTGTCTCACGGGAAGTGATACGATTGTAGATCGCTCTAACGACTGACTAGGGCGTGCCCTTTGGGGCAGTGTTTGTTCTAATCAACCATCATAACTGCAACAGCTATGACGCAACGTACACTGGGCGGCACTGTCCGCAAACGCAAACGCACCTCTGGGTTCCGCGCGCGCATGCGTACTAAATCGGGGCAGAACGTCATTAAGGCACGGCGGCGTAAAGGACGGGCACGGCTTACCGTCTAGTGCTGCCTCGTCAACATCGCCTGCGCGATCGCCATGATTTTGACCGCGTCTATGAACACAAAACCGCCTACCACGGCAAGCTGGCTGTTCTTTGGCTGGCGCCTCAATCCCATAGGGAAAGGCCACGGCTGGGGATCGTGGTCAGCAAAAAGGTCAGCAAGCGAGCTGTCGATCGCAACCGTTTGAAGCGGCAATGGCGACGGGTAATCCACCCACTGCTACCGCAGATAGCCGCAGGGTGGGATATGATTGTGGTAGTGCGTCAGGCGGCACTGCAAGTCAGTGACGAGGACTGTCGCGCTGAATTGATGCAGTTAATGGCCAAAGCAGGGGTACTGACGATGCCAGGAATTTCCGAAGACGTTTTCTACGAAGGCGGTCCCCACTGGGGTGACTTGGTGCTCAACTTACTGTTGGGGCTAACGGTGGTTTGTCTGCCCCTTACGGTCGGTGCTATTGTCCGTGCCCTCTGGCTGCGCTACCGGATTACAAATCGGCGGATTACCGTAATTGGTGGCTGGATGGGGCGCGATCGCTCCGATGTCATCTACGGTGAAATCACTAAAGTCGTCACTGTTCCTCGGGGTTGGGGAGCCTACGGCGATATGGTGGTTACCCTCAAAGATGGTAGCCGCTTAGAAATGCGCGCCGTCCCTCGTTTTCGTGAAATCTACAACTACATTGCTGCTAAATTGAGTCCCGCTGCCAAAAGTGTGAGTGGCGCGATTGGTTCTTAAGACCTAAGATAGTTCTGTTAACTGTTCACCCTCAATTGCAGGATTCCATGGATTTTGGTATCGGTTTCCTCTCCAACAATGTCATGCTGCCAATCCTTGATTTTTTCTACGGGATTGTGCCGAGCTATGGCCTTGCTATTGTGGCGCTGACACTGGTGGTGCGCTTTGCCGTTTATCCCCTCAGTGCAGGATCAATTCGCAATATGCGGCGCATGAAAGTTGTGCAGCCAATCATGCAAAAACGGATGCAGGAAATCCAACAAAAATACAAGGATAATCCTGCGGAACAGCAAAAGGCAATGGCAGAAGTGTATAGGGAGTTTGGCAATCCTTTGGCGGGTTGCTTTCCCCTTTTGTTGCAGTTGCCGATCCTTTTTGCCCTTTTTGCTACCCTGCGCGGATCACCCTTTGCCGATGTGAATTACCCGCTGAACCTACAGATTGTTCCCGCCGATCAAACGGTCTTAGCCCAGCCCTTTGCCACCAAACCGCAAAATATTTACGTTGACGAGGGAGTGCACTTCCCCATTCAGGCAGTGATTCCCATCGGTACCAAAATTCCAGTGGGTCAAACCGTCGATCTTCAATTCCAGACTAAGGAAGGTAAGCCCTTTAGTGAACTAGTGGCGGCCTATCCCAATAGTCATTTGCAACCTAAGTGGCAAATCATTCGCGGTCAAGAGCGGGCAACCGTTGACAGTGAAGGCCATCTGCAAGCCCTGCAACCGGGTGATGTAACCGTTCAGGGCACAATTCCAGGAATTGCGGCAGATAAAGGTTTTCTCTTCATTTCTGCCCTTGGCCATGTGGGTGTTATTGATCAAGGGGAGCTGTTCACAACGCTGCCCGATGGTACACGCCAGTTTAATTGGGGGGCAATCCACTGGGATATCCTGATCATGATCCTTGGCTTTGGCGTTAGTCTCTACGTCAACCAGTTGCTCTCTGGCCAAGGCAGCAGCAATAATCCCCAGCAGCAAACCGTGAATCAATTGACGCCAATTATCTTTTCTGGGATGTTCCTCTTTTTCCCGCTGCCGGCAGGGGTACTGCTCTATATGCTGATAGCCAACATCTTCCAGACAGTGCAAACCTTTATCCTGCAACAGGAGCCACTGCCGGAAAATCTACAGAAACTAGTCGAAGAGCAGGAACGAGCCGAAGCCATTAAGAATCGGGCTGCTCTTCCTTTTGAGGGCAAGGGTGCCAAAAGTGCCAAGGCCACCAAAGCCAAGCGTAATCCATCAGGTTGAGGGGAGGCATGACCGCTGATCCAATTGCTGCGGGGTGTGCGTGGCTGGAACAGGCGCTTGCTTTAGCAGGCTTTAAGACAACTGTTGCTGTGGTGGAGTCCCCATTAGCGGGTGTGGTGCCGGGGCATTGGCTGGAAATTGATCGCCAATGCCTGAGTGCTGCCCAAATTGAGGCACTTCTGGCCAACAATGCCCAAGCTCTTGATGCGCTGCAATATCTGCTCAACGCTACGTTGAACTTGGGGCGATCGCGGGAGGAACAAACAGCCTTTACCTTGGAATTGGCGGGCTATCGCCGTGCCCGTTATCGGCAGTTGCAGCAGATTGCCCAGCAGGTGGCTGCCCAAGTCCTCGACACGGGTAAACCCGTTGAAATTCGCTCCCTATCAGCAGCAGAGCGGCGTGTCGTTCACAGTCTCATTAAGGTAGAAAGCGATCGCCTTGAAACCTTTAGCTATGGTGAAGAACCGGATCGGCGCTTGGTGGTGCAGTTAGCCCAAGGGACTGAGGGCAAGGTGACGGCTGATGCATTGGAGCAAGTATAGCCCCAAAATTGAGTTGCCACTGCTATCGAGGGGGGGACTGTAGCAGGCGATTGCCCCTTGTCGCGGCACAATGGCTAAGATTACCCCGCTCACACCCGATTTCATAGGTAAGCCAATCTCTAGGGCGTAGCGAGGGGAATCCTCGTAGAGGCCACAGCTAAGCAGGAGCACATTGACCTGCTGGCGATGGCGATCGCTTACCTTTTCATGGGGCAACGCTAAGAGGAGACCCAAGCGGGCCACTTCCTCAATTGTTGCTTGGAAACAGCACACTTGATTGTAGATCTCAAGGGCGACCTCCGCATCGGCAATACGTCCAGACTCCACTAAGAAGTGGGCAAGGGTGCGATTTTGCCAGTTGGGATGGCGATAGACCGCCGCTAACACCTCCTGATCTACTTGTAACTCCGTACCAGCACACTCATTGAGCCAAGTTTGAAAAACGGCGACACCGCCAACATGGGTCAACTGGCTAGCGAGGGCGATCGCCCCACTGTTGATCATTGGATTGCGAGGCCAGCCCTGATCAAGGGTTAACTGCAACACAGAGTTATAGGGGTAATCCGAGGGGCGCTGCCCTACCCACCTCCACACCCGCTCTTGCCACAGTGTTAAAGCATACAGTAGTAAAAAGGGCTTAATTGCACTCATCAAGGGAAAGCGCAAACTGGAACACCCCAGCGTAAACTGGTGCTCCGGCGTAACCACTGCAAAGGCAAAGGTATTAGACCCCACCCTCGGTAGCCGCTGAAGCGGTTCCCCCTTGGGAATCTCTGTGGCAGCCGCCTCAAGCCACTCTTGAATGAGGGCAGGGTGGAGTTGCTCCAACATTACTGCGCCTAAGCATTGGCATCAAGGGAAAGTTGCTCGCTACTGGTTACCCGTCGCCGCCGCCGCCGACCTGCGGGCACAGAGGCCTCTGGCGTGGATGCCTCCCCGACAGATTCAGTGTTAGGAGTAACTTCTGGCTCACTGGCACTGAGTAACGCTGTGGCCGGAATTGGCTCGACATTAATCGTGCTAATCACAGGGGAGGGCAACTCATCAGCAGTTTCTGGCACATCCTCAGCCATTCCCTCGCTGATGGGGCGTGCTGTTTTCTGGGGTAGGGGTAGGGGGTCTTGGCCGGGGCGTGCCACCATAACAATCGCTCCCCGAGGGTTCTTCACCTCTTCAGAATGCAGTACAAGGGGTGAAATTCCCATTTCTGCATAGACCGCCTGCTCTTGATCCGTCATCGTTACCGTAATTACCTCTGCGGGTTCAGAGCGGCTAGGACGGGCAGGACGTGGGGGACGACTCTCCACTTTGACCACAGGAGAGGGTGCCGTTTCTGTCGGTGCTGTAATTACCTTGCGGCCATTGCCATTTTCGGCTGTACGGCGAGGGCTGCGGGGGATTGGCGGATGACTACTGCGGGAGGAACGCGGGCGCGTAACCCCCACTGCTTGATAGTCCGGGTGGTTAATGAGTTGGGTCTCCAGGTTGCTACTGGCAAACCCATTCGGTTCACTGCGGGGTTCTAAACTACGGCGTGGCTCCGGTGGACGTGGCATGGGCGATCGCTCGACAATTTCACCAGGGCTATCCTCCGGTTCACCGGGTAAATGTACCAAGTGCCCCAAGCCACCGCAAGCACTACAGGGGCGGCCAAAGAGTTCGTAGATATTTTGCCCTTGGCGTTTGCGGGTCAATTCCACCAAGCCCAGTTCTGAAAGTTGAGCAATCTGGGGTCGAGCTTTATCGGCGCGCAGGGCTTTACTAAAGTGCTCCAGCAGTTGCAACTGGTCACGGCGGGAATCCATGTCAATAAAATCCACAATGATCACGCCCGCAATATTGCGTAGCCGCAGTTGGCGCGCAATTTCTGTCGCCGCTTCGCAGTTTGTCCACAGCACTGTTTCCCGCGAGGTTGCTGAACTGGTGAATGAACCGGAGTTGACATCAATAACCGTCAGCGCCTCCGTAGGTTGGATGATGATATAGCCACCGGAGGGCAAATCGACACGGGGCTTAAGGGCTTCACGGATGGCAGCATTGATCCGGAAGTAATCCAAAATGGGAATGGGTTCTTGGTGATAGTCAACGAGAACCCCCACCGGCCTATTGGCATTCCAGTTTTTCAGGTGCTGTTTTACCCGCTTGACCCCCTCTGGGGTATCCACGACAATGCGATTGACATCGCTGCTATAGACATCCCGCAGCACTTTTTGGATAAAGTCATCATCGCGCCCTAGAAGCTGGGGAGGACGGCTGGAGGCCGCCTGCTGTTGAATCGTTTCCCACTGCCGTTGCAACAGTTCCAGATCCTCAAGAATTGCCTCTTCGGAGACACCCTCGGCCTCTGTGCGCACCAATAGCCCCATGCCAGCGGGCTTGACCAAAATGCCCAAGGCACGTAGCCGATGCCGTTCCGCTTCATTGGTAATCCGTCGTGATAGATTCACCCCCCGACCATAGGGCATCAACACTAGATAGCGCCCTGGGAGAGAAATATTCCCCGTCAGCCGTGGTCCTTTGTTGCCGGTGGGTTCCTTCATCACCTGAACCAGCACTTTTTGCTGTGGTGCTAGTAACTCGGTAATTGCCCCAGCGGTTCGCTTGAGGCGCAGTGGACCAAGGTCACTGACGTGGATAAAGCCATTGCGGGAGGTATCCCCTATGTTGACAAAGGCAGCATCAATGCCCGGCAGGACATTTTCTACCACGCCAAGGTAGATATCCCCCACCTGATGGGTACCCGTGGCTACAATCAATTCCTGAATTTGATCTTCGGCAAAGACCGCCGCTAACCGATGTTCCTCGGCAATAATAATCTGCTTAGGCATTCATTATCCTTAGAATTTCTTAACAAAATAAACGTCAGCATGAATTGGCTGCAGGCATCTAGCACAGTGTCTAGCCACTCTTGCCCCTGTAAGGGACTTGTGCAAGTTTGGCTTTAAGTATGGTTGGGAAAAGGGTTCCTGTAGAGGCGGCTTGGCATTGGAACGCAGAACGCAATTGTGGTGATACCTAAAAGGCTCTGCACGACTTGCAGAAGGGAAAGATGTCACCCCATGCCAGCCCTAATGAAAATGTATGCCTAACCTTTGGTCTGTTGGGCTATGGAGGTTAAGCAAAAGGGATGTTTCTACAGTATCTTTAATGGTCTCTGATTGTACGTACATCTGTCAAGATTGCATAGGGCATTTTGCAATATTTTTTACGGTGGTCGTCACTGCCCTGTTGCTCCCAAGGAGAGTGTGCCACTTTGCAAACCTGATAGGACACTTTGGCGATCGCCTACAAAGCTGCTACAACTATAAGCATCTATTAAGCGTTTTGGCTAGCAAATTAGCCACACTGAGGAGAGTTGCCCATGGGAGTCCACATCAAGCAGGCAGTGGAAGTTGCGACCTATATCATCTCACAACGCCTACAGGGCAAAAAGCGCTTTCCCCTCACCTTGATGCTTGAGCCTCTCTTTCGCTGTAATCTGGCCTGTTCAGGCTGTGGTAAAATCCAGCACCCCCTTGAAGTCCTGCGCAAGTATCTCACCCCGGAGGAGTGCTTCCGCGCTGTTGAAGAATGCGGTGCGCCGATTGTTGCTATTCCCGGTGGGGAACCCCTGCTCCACCCGCAAATTGATGAAATTGTCCGTGGCTTGGTGGCGCGGCGCAAGTTTGTTTATCTGTGTACGAACGGAATTCTCTTAGAGGAAAATCTGCATAAATTCAAGCCCTCTCCCTACTTTAGCTTTAGTGTGCACCTTGATGGTCTGCGGGAGTGGCACGACAAATGCGTAGATCGCAAAGGGGTTTTTGATATTGCGGTGAAAGCAATTAAAGCTGCTAAAGCTAAAGGGTTCCGTGTCACCACCAACACGACAATTTTTGAGGGGGCAGATCCCAAAGAAATGCAGGAATTTTTTGACTTTGTCAGTTCCCTAGGAGTGGACGGTATGATGATCTCGCCGGGCTATGCCTACGAGTGGGCACCAGACCAGGAGCATTTTCTTAAACGGGAGCAAACCCGCGCTCTGTTCCGCGAAATCCTCGCCCCCTACCGCGCTGGTCAGAAGAAGTGGAACTTTAACCACAATCCCCTCTTCCTTGATTTCCTTGTCGGTGAAAAGGATTACGAGTGCACCCCCTGGGGGATGCCAAGCTACAGTGTGTTGGGCTGGCAGAAACCCTGCTATCTCCTCAACGAGGGGCACTACAAGACTTGGAAGGAACTGATTGAAAATACCGATTGGGATAAGTATGGCCACAAAAGCGGCAATCCCAAGTGCCGTGACTGCATGGTGCACTGTGGCTATGAGGCTACGGCTGCTATGGATGCCTTTAATCCAGCCAATATGGTTAAGGCCGCAAGCAGCTTGTTCTAGTGCGGACGCATGAGTTGCCAACGCTGTTCTGCGGTTTTTAGGGCGGCTTTGGGGGTTAATTTTCCCAGAAGAACGCTTTCGATCGCTTGCCCAAGAATTTGCGAAAAACGAGCATAGCCGCGAAAGTTAGGGCGGGCTTTAGCAGTGGCCATCTGATCGAGAAAGACACGGAGGGCGGGCTGCTGTGCCACAAAGGCCTGATAGCGATCATTGGTGCGCACCCGTTCATTCACAGGTAAATACCCTGTGCCCAAGGCCCATTCTGTTTGGAATTCTTCACTGAGGACATAGTCCAAAAACGCTAGAGCCGCCTGTTCCCGTGGGGGCGTTGAGCGAAAGACAAAGAGATTCTCACCCCCCAGTGCGGTTGCAGTGGTCTTGAGGGCGGGCATAGGTAGGACACCAAAATCCACTCCCGACTGTTGTAGTTGTGCCAATGTCCAAGGCCCTGTAATCTGCATGGCCACCTCACCGCGGATAAATTGATCCAGTTCATAGCCGCGTTCGGGAGCCGAGAGAATTGCTAAGCCCTGCTGTCGCAGGCGTTGCCAAAAGTCAAGAGCCGCGATCGCGGGCGGAGTGTCAATGTGGGCGGTTTCTGGCGTTTCTCCGAGATTGCCACCAGCATTCCAAAAGAAGGGCAACCAGGTAAAGACAGCAAATTCCCCTTGGCCAAGGGCAAGGAGCAGTGGGGTAATGCCCTGGGTCTTGAGGGCTTGGCTCACCTCCTCCAGTTCCTGCCAGGTGGTGGGCAGTTTTTCAATGCCAGCGGCAGCCAATAAGCTAGGGCGATAAAAAATGCCAATGTTGTTGGTGGCAAAGGGAATTGACCAGTAATGATTGCCGTAGCGCATCGTGGGAATCAGCGCCGGACTCACTTGGTTCCGGTAGGGAGAGCTTTGCCACCAATCATCGAGGGGACGCAGGGCACCCAGATCGACAAACTGGCCGGTAATAGTGGGGTTATACCAGAGCAAATCTGGTGCAGCATTGCCCACCACCGCTGCGAGAATTTTTGGCAACTGCTGGTCGGGCTGACCAACGTAGAGGGCTTGGACGTGAATCTGGGGATGACGGGCATTGAAGCGATCCACTAGACGCTGGAGCACCACGCGATTGGCGGGTGGGTTGACCCCGTGCCAAAACACGAGTTCAATTGGCTCCTCCGATTGGGTTGCCGTTGTGCAGCCAATCAGTAGCAGCGCTAAGAAGCCCAGTAGGAACGCCAACCACGCCCATCTATTGCAAACGATCAATAGTGCGGTATTGAATGGCTTCGGCCACATGGGCAGCGGCAATCGTTTCACAGTCAGCCAAATCAGCAATGGTACGGGCTACTTTTAGGATACGATCTGTGGCTCGCCCCGACAGGCCGAGTTTGGCGATCGCCCCCTCTAGAAGTTGTATTGACGCTTCATCCAATTGACACCACTGACGCAAATGGCGGCTTTGCATTTGGGCATTGCAATGGAGGTTGGGTTCTTCGGCAAACCGCCGCTGTGCTCGCGATCGCGCCGCCAAGACCCGCTGCCGTACTGTGGCTGAATCTTCCCCTAGGCTTTGGCGAGTCATTTCCTCTGGCTTGAGACGGCTGACACTTACTTGCAGATCAATGCGATCCAACAGGGGGCCAGAGAGCTTTGCCCAATACTGTTCTCGCTGGCGTGGGGAGCAGGTACAGGGTTGCACTGGATCGCCATAATAGCCACAGGGACAGGGATTTGTGCTGGCCACCAAGATAAATTGCGCCGGAAAAACCACGGATTGGCGGGTGCGGGCAATAGTGACTTGGCCATCCTCAAGGGGTTGGCGCAAAAACTCCAAAACATCCCGCTTGAATTCCGTCAATTCGTCCAGAAAGAGCACACCCCGATGGGCAAGAGAAATTTCCCCCGGTCGCGGGTAGCTGCCACCGCCGACAAGGGCAGGTCCAGAGGCAGAATGGTGAGGACTGCGAAAGGGCGGTGTTTGGATCAATTGACCGCGTTCTTTAAGCAAGCCAGCAACGGAATGAATTTTCGTCACTTCAAGGGCTTCTTCAAATGTTAAAGGGGGCAAGATTGTGGGTAAGCGCCGCGCCAACATTGTTTTGCCACTTCCCGGTGGCCCGACAAAGATGAGATTGTGCCCCCCCGCAGCGGCAATTTCTAGGGCCCGCCGCGCTTGATACTGCCCCTTAACGTCCTTGAGGTCCAAGTTGAAGCAGGGAGAGGGTGGGGGATGGGAACTCAGGGAATTGGCTGCCGGCGATCGCGAGTTAGGGTCATTCAAAAAGGCTGCAACTTCAGCGAGGGTGTGGCAACCATAGACCTTTAGCCCCCGCACCACTGCTGCTTCCGTAACATTGGCAGTGGGCACCACTAAACCAGTCATTCCTTGGGCTTGCGCCGCAACAGCAATGGCCAGTACCCCAGCCACTGGCTGTAAGGTGCCATCGAGGGATACTTCACCAAGAAAGAGATGATCGCCGAGTAAATCCGTGGCAACCTGTCCTGAGGCCGCTAGAATACCGACACTGATGGGGAGATCAAAACTAGGTCCTTCCTTTCGTAGATCGGCGGGGGTGAGATTGACAACAATGCGCCGCATTGGAAAGCTAAAACCGGCATTACGAATAGCCGCCTTAACCCGCTCCCGTGCCTCCTGAACACCCGCATCGGGCAGACCGACCACCACAATCCCCGGTAAGCCGCCGGCAACATCTACTTCAACGCCGACGGGAATTGCGTCAATGCCTAAAACCGCAGCACTCCAAACTCGCGCCAGCATAGTCTAAACGTCAGAAAGAGCACCGACGACTGGCCGTGTTTCGTCTCGGTGCCCTTAACTGGTTCGCTCCTCACACACTTAATGACCTTAGCAGAAATATCCTAGATTTGTCACCATTGCATAGGATTGTTCATGAAGTTTGTTTGCAAAACTACACTTTCTGCATCTGCCCTTAGCGCAGGCTGCCCAAGGTATGCCGCCAAGCCAACTCTTTGTTGATAATTTCCAGCGATCGCTGTTCGGCACCACTGAAGAGGGGTGTAATTGTTTCCAGAATTTGCGCCAACAGTGGTGCTGCATAGTTCCCTGTGGAACGCAATAAATGGGCATAGTAGCGAAACTGGGCTTGACCTTGGGCGTTGCGATGAAAAGCTAGCACCTCGGCGGTTGTCAATTGCCACACAGGTGTATTCACTGGTACCACAAGGGTGGGCATCCCCTGCTGACCGTAGAGCTGACCCTCCACAGTCGCTAAATGACCAATGAGGGCAATCCAAAGCAGTGTGCGGGTTTCAGTGACTAAATCGGGACTGAGAAATGTGTCGGCACTGGTGGTGAGGCGAGGGCTGATCTGATGGAACTGGGGATTCAACAGTTGAGAATTGTAAATAACTCCAACCGCCCAGTGGCGCTGCTCATTTTCGAGTTTGACAAAGCGACCAAAGCCATAGTCTTCTGGGGCAGGGGGGTGGGGGACATCCAACTGATCCACCAGTTGCGCCACGTAATCACAGTGGGAGTTGGACTTGACGATGTGTCCCAAGTAAATGGACTGCTCACTCATAGCTTGCGGCTAAGACGTGCTGTTGGATTTCAATCAACTCTTGAATACCTTGGGTGGCGACATCAAGAAGGCAATCGAGGGTTGGCCGATCAAAGGAACCCATCTCCGCTGTGCCTTGAACCTCAATGAATTGACCACTGGCCGTCATCACCACATTGAGGTCTACACTGGCGGCTACGTCCTCAGCGTAGCTCAAATCTAGATAGGGTTCGCCATCAATCAGACCTACGGAAACCGCCGCCACTTGATGACACAGGGGAGATTCGCTGAGTACTCCTTGCTGAAGTAAGGTACTGAGGCATCTACAAGGGCAATGTAGCCCCCTGTAATCGCCAGCGATCGCGTGCCGGCGTCGGCTTGGAGGACATCAGCATCCACAATGAGCGTGCGCTCCCCCAGTAGAGACAAGTCTAGGGCCGAGCGTAAGCTGCGACCGATCAGGCGTTGGATTTCTTGGGTGCGCCCAGACAGTTTGAGAAATTCTCGCTCCTGTCGTGGCCGTGTGGCACTGGGTAGCATGCGGTACTCTGCGGTGAGCCAGCCTTGGCCTGTGCCTTCCAAAAACTTGGGCACCCCCTCTTTAAGACTGACGGTACACAGTACTTGAGTTTGCCCCGCTTGGGCAAGCACCGAGCCCAAGGCAAATTGGGTGAAATGCCGCTGAAAGCGGTGCGATCGCAATTCCTGTGGTTGACGGCCATCGGGTCGCTGCCACCCCATGCTTGACTCCCTTTCAATCACCTTCCCTATTAGAGCTTATTTTCTGGAGACAGCGCGAGAGGTTGCCATTGGGCGATCGCCCAATGATTGGAGATAATGTAGTTATTGCTACACGCTATACTCTTTTGCCAATGCTAAATAAAGATTAGCCCGTTGCCATAGAGAAGGAGTTTGACATTGAAAAAGGTAGAAGCCATCATTCGCCCCTTTAAATTGGATGAAGTGAAGATTGCCCTTGTCAATGCAGGGATTGTCGGCATGACCGTCTCAGAAGTCCGTGGCTTTGGGCGGCAAAAGGGGCAAACGGAACGATATCGCGGTTCTGAATACACGGTGGAATTTTTACAAAAACTAAAAGTCGAGATTGTTGTCGAAGATAGTCAAGTGGACATGGTGGTGGCCAAAATTGTTGAAGCTGCCCGCACTGGCGAAATTGGCGATGGCAAGATTTTTGTGACTCCCGTAGAACAGGTCATTCGCATCCGCACAGGGGAAAAAGATCACGAAGCGGTCTAGAGGCCAATGCCAAAAATTTCTGGTCAAACCCAGCTGCTGGGAGTGATTGGCGATCCCATTGAGCACACCCTCTCCCCAGAAATGCACAATGCAGCACTGGAACATTTGGGCTTGAACTATGTCTATGTACCCTTTCGGGTCAAGCCGCAGCAGTTGGCGGGGGCGATCGCCGGACTGGATGCTCTGAACGTTGTTGGCTTTAATGTCACCATTCCCCACAAGGAAGCTATCCTTCCCCATTTGGCGGATGTTAGCGACCTTGCCCAGCAAGTGGGGGCAGTCAACACTGTCTATCGCAGTGAAAAAGGTTGGGTGGGTACTAACACCGACGTGCATGGCTTTTTGGCACCGTTGCGACAGCGGACCTACCCGTGGCCAGAGATTGCCGTTTTAGTTTTGGGCTATGGGGGTGCCGCACGCGCAGTGGTTACTGCCTGTTATGATTTGGGCTGTCGGCAGATCTATATCAGTGGCCGGCAAAGGGAACGGCTGCAAGCCTTGGTTGCTAGTTGGCCGCAGAGAACTCTCCATCCCTTGGTATGGTCAGAGCGTGCCACGTGTTTAGAAAAAGTCGGCCTTGTGGTCAATACGACCCCTATTGGCATGAATCCCCATAGAGACGCTACCCCCCTAACGGGTGAGGATTTAGCCCGCTTACCCGCCACCGCTATTGTCTATGACCTCATCTACAAGCCTCGTCCTACCCTCCTTTTGCAACTAGCTATGGCGCGAGGACTGCAAACCTTTGATGGTCTTGCCATGCTTCTTCATCAGGGGGCGGCAGCCCTAGAGTACTGGATTGGCCAACCCGCGCCTACTGCCATCATGGCCATTGCCCTTGAAACTGCCCTAGGGAGGGAAGAGTAGCATGGCACCTTGGCTGGCAGAACTGACGTGGTTATTGGTGGTTTTCGGAGTGTCGCTGTTGATTGCCCTAGGGGTTAAACTGATAGCTCCCCTCTATCCCTTGCCGCCTCATCTGGGTGTTATTCTGCTATTGGTGGTTACCCCTGCACTGTTAATGGCGATTGTCCTGATCAAGCTCAACCAAAGCGATAGCCAAAACCCCGCACCGTGAGAATGTACTGGGGATGGCTAGGATCGGTTTCAATTTTCTCCCGCAGCCAGCGGATGTGGACATCAACAGTTTTGCTGTCGCCAACAAAGTCATGCCCCCACACCTGATCCAGTAACTGCTCCCGTGGCCAAACACGGCGGGGATGACGCATAAACAGCTCAAGCAGTTTGTATTCTTTGGGTGAGAGATTGATCTCCTCTCCACGCAGGGTTACGCGGCATTCTTGGGGATAGAGACAAAGATCGCGGAAGCGCAAAACGGGGGGCACCATGGCCTGTTGAATTTGTGTTCGCCGCAATAGAGCACGACAGCGGGCCAGCATCTCTCGCATGCCAAAGGGCTTTGCCAAGTAGTCATCAGCACCAATTTCAAGGCCAACTACTCGATCAATTTCACTACCTTTGGCACTGATCATGAGAATGGGGACAGTGCAGCCTTCACGGCGAATGAATCGGCATAGATCTAATCCATTGATGCCCGGCAGCATGACATCAAGGATCATCAAATGCACTTTTGGATTTTCAAAGCTAACGTCCGTTAATAGATGGGTATTAATGAGATTCAGGCTTCATAGCCATCACTGGCCACTAGGGTGTGGTAGCCCTCCTCCTGCAAAGCAAGGACAAGAGTCTCACGAATTAGGTCTTCATCTTCAACAACTAAAATGTTGGCAAGGGCAAGGGGTGTGGCAAAAGTAGCCTTGGCGGGTTCGGCAACTGTATCAATGGAAAGCATAAAAACCTGCGTAGGGCTCAGTTGGCTTCATTCTATCACTGACATTTGTTGCCTTATTGGTTCTTGAAGTTCATTGGGCCTGTGTATTGGCTCAGTTGACTAAGTTCGCTCAGCGATCGCGTGCCGGAGTAAAGCTGATCTTTAATCTCCCACGTCGGATACCCCTTAATCCCCTTGGCACGGCAGCGTTCCACTTGGGGATTGGCACCATTGGGGTCACATTCGACGTAGTTAAGTTCCCGTACCGCCTGCTTGCCAAAGAGTTCCTTTTGATCATGGCAATGGCTACACCAGTAGGCACCATACATCACGGCTCCCACTTGGGTTAAATGGCGAGCTAGGGCAATTTCTGCTGGGCCTGAGGTATTGACGATGGGAATGCCTGGCCCTTCGGCGTTAGCATCTGGGTGTTGTAGATACCAAAGACCGCCACCAATGTAATCACAGCAGTAATGATGCCGCTGAAAAAGAGCTGACCGCGATCGCTCCATTCACGGCCCACAATGGTCAAGATCAGAAATGTAAAGCTAAAGACGGCTGAGGCAAGGCAATAGGGACAAGTGGCTTTAATCTCTGTTACCAGGATATACATCAAATAACTGCTGAAGCTGGTCATGGCCGTTGCCCCAAGAAAGAGCAAAAGCCAAGTGGTGTTTTCAGCATTGCGGCGGAGTTCTTTTTGCTGCGGCTGGTTGAACAGCAGGGGCAAGGCCGCCAACGACAGCATCCCTGTGTAGGCGACAAACCCAATGAGGGAAAGAGGAATGCCAAAGACCGTTGCCCAAGGGCTATTGAGAACAATATCACAGCCCTCGGTGGGGCAGGCCACCTCCTGATTGGTTAGCTTGGCGATCGTTAGGTAAGCGGTCACTACCATGCCAGCGAGGGCAACCCCGCCAATTAACCACCGCGACCAACGATGAATCCAAGGAGTGGAGCGTCGTCGAACCATAGGTGAGCCTCCGCATTGAATCACAGTTCAATCATACCGACTGCTCGACAGCACCGCTTGGGCATTGCGGCGCCATTGTTCTGGTTTAATCCGCCGCAGGGCAGAACCACGGGTGAGTTCATCCCATGCTTCATCGCTGAGGGTGGCCAGTTCCTCTAGGGGTGTCTTCAGGAGAGGCGATCGCGGAGCAAAGTCAGCCACATCGGTGGGCTGAGCAAAGCGTTGATTCCAAGGGCACACCTCTTGACAGATGTCACAGCCTGCAACCCATCCTTCCAAATGAGCGGCAATGGCCGGGGGCAGTTCGGGGGCACGGCTTTCAATTGTGTGGTAGGCAATGCAGCGGTTGGCATCCACCACGTAGGGTTCAACAATGGCTCCCGTAGGACAGGCGGCCAAGCAACGGGTACAGGTGCCGCAGTGATTGGTGTGGGGGCGATCGCCCGTTAACTCTAATGTGGTGATTAATTCTCCCAAGAAAATCCACGAACCATACTGGCGCGAAATCAGATTGCTGTGCTTGCCAATCCAACCAATTCCCCCCTGCTCTGCCCAAACTTTGTCCTGTACAGGGCCTGTATCCACATACCAGCGGTAGTGCATCTCCGGTACCTGTGACTGCAGCCATTGCCCCAAGGCTTGCAGGCGTTTTCCCAAGACTCGGTGGTAATCTCGCCCCCAGGCATAGCGGGCAATTTTCGCCTTGGGGGGCGGCTCTGGATTGGGCTGATAGTAATTGAGGGCAACGGAAATCAGCGACTGTGCTCCGGGCAGGACCGACTGAATATCCTGTCGCCGCGGGTTGGCCATCCACGCCATCTCTCCTTGGAACCCTTGGGCTAACCAGCGTCGTAGGGCCGCCACCCCAGAAGGATGGTCATGGCTATAGGTACGCAAATCCACAATTCCCACCCGATGAAACCCCAACTGACGGGCAAATGCCTTAATCGCAGTAGCAGTGACCATAAAGAAATGATATCTTGTGATATCTTGCGCCGGTGAAAAGGGCTGTAGGATGAGTTTGCACCGTTTGCTGAAGGGGTAAGAAAGAGGAATGTCAAAGACACCACTGGTTGCCATTGTTATGGGCAGTGATTCCGATTTGCCAACCATGCAGGGGGCGATCGCCATCTGTGAACGCTTTGGCATTCCCCACGAAGTGGCTATCCTCTCGGCTCACCGCACTCCCCTGGCAATGGTAGAGTTTGCCCAAAATGCCCATCAGCGGGGTCTGAAAGTCATTATTGCCGGTGCGGGGGGAGCTGCTCACTTGCCGGGCATGATTGCTTCCCTAACCCCCCTACCCGTGATTGGCGTACCCGTGCCGAGCCGCCATTTGCAAGGGCTGGACTCACTCTACTCAATTGTGCAGATGCCCGTTGGGATTCCCGTAGCGACGGTTGCCATTGGCAATGCCCAAAATGCAGGCCTTTTAGCCGTCCAACTGCTAGCCAGTCATAATCCAGAGCTATTAGAGCAAGTGATTGCCTATCGTCAGGAGTTGGCTGCCACTGTAGCCGCTAAGAATGAAAAACTACAAACGCTGGGGGCTAGCGCCTATCTACAACAGCAGTAATCCCTGATTCAGGTGCCAGGGAAGAACCCGAAAGTCTTGCCTTTTGCAAATCAGGTGTGATGCTGTTTTCTCTGCTACGCCCATTGCGGATGAAATATCCCCCTAGGGACAATTGCTGCGCCCCGGTGCAGGCACACACAACTCCCACTCGGCATTGAAGGGTTCGTAGCCCAGAGCCACCCCTGCCTGTTCTGCCTGATGGCGTACCTCCTCAAAGCACGCGAAGCCATCGGGGCGCACGGCAATAATAATGTACTCGCGATCCCGCCGCCCACTGAGATTGGCCAATAACCTGCCGAGTACCGAAGTGGCTGCGCCAGATCGGCTGTTTTCACAAGGACTCTTTGGGGATGGAGCATGACTCCTTCGCGGCGGCACTCTAGATAGCGTGGGGTGCGTTCGCTATTCTCAGCATTTTCCCGTGCCAAAATTTGCACATTGGTGCGTTCTCGTCCCAGACTGCTGGCACTAATCACCACTACTAAGAGGATTAAAGTGCCAAGGGTACAGGCCAAGACTGAAAGGAAAGGAAATAAGTCCAGTTGGAGGTGATGAGATTGACGCCGCCGCACAGTCTGCTCTACATGATCTTGGGGACGCGGAAGAAATCCTCCTCGCGATCGGGGGCGATCGCCAGTAAATCCTCGCGATTGGGCCACGGCTCCAACTGATCGGGACGGGTGACGTTGCTCACCTCAATTGCACGCGTTGTTGGCGGCACATCCGTGACCTCCAGTTCACTGAGCTGATTCACATACCCCAGAATGCTATCCAATTGCTCGGTCAGGGCTGCAATCTCGCTTTCATCAATGGCCAAGCGCGCTAAGTGAGCCACCTTGCGCACGTCCTCTGCTGTAATGACTTTTGTGGTCATGTTAATTCTTGCCTAGAAGTAAACATCAATATTAGAGCGACCCGTGGTCTTCAGCCAGTTTTGTGCCTCGATATAGTTATTGGGAGCCAGTTGAATCGCCCGTTTCCAGTACTCTGCGGCGCGATCAAAGAATTGTTCCGCTTCCTCGGGGCGCTGCTGCTCCTCAGCTTGTGTTCCCAAATAGTGGTAGATCACAGCAATGTTATTGAGGGCTTGGGGCAGGCGGGGATTGAGTTCAAGGGCTTGGTGATAATACTCCAGTGCCTTTTCATGATCGCCATTGCTGGCATGAATGAGGCCAATGTTGTAAAGAATATAGCTGCGATCGTTGGGATCCTCTTCCAGTTCAAGGGCTGCTTGGTAGTTTTCTAGCGCCTCGGCGTATTCCCCGTCTGCTTGGGCAGCCATGCCATCGCGGTAATAGGCAAAGGCGGTTTTTGACTGGGCATTGGTGGGCAAGACCTTAAGAATAAGGTCAGCCATGACCGTAAAGGTTTTGTCAATAAAGTTATCGTTCCGTTGCGATCGCGGCATAGAGCTTCCCTGAACGATCTTTTGCTTAGTGTATCAAAAGCACCGCCAGAGAGCGTACTTCTCGCCAATGCCTAAGATTTGTAGCATTCCATCAAGAAGCCCCTAGCTCAGACCTAAGATCATCGTAGTGGCCATCGGCGCCGTGATGCTCACCAGATGTTGGGAGTTTAAGATTTATGATTGAAAATATTCTATTGGCAGACTCAGGAACTGGACAATCCGAACAAATGCTCAAATCGCTGATGGAGTTGCCGGCGATTCAACGAGCCACCGTGACCGTTTTGCACGTGATTTCACCGAAAATCACTGCTGAAGAAATGGCCGAACAACGTCAAGCGGGTGCCAAACTCCTAGCGGAAGCTGTTGCCCGACTGCACCTTGACCCCATCATTAGCGTCAATACCATGCTGCGGGAAGGGGATCCCAAAGATACCGTGTTACAGGTGGCCGATGAAATCAATGCCGACCTCATTATTATGGGGTCGCGGGGACTCAAACGCTTGCAATCTATTCTAGAGAACTCCGTCAGCCAGTATGTGTTTCAACTGTCCTCCCGACCTATGTTGCTGGTGCGCGATGACCTCTTTGTGAAGAAAATCAATCGCATTATGGTGGCGCTCAATAATTCTGCGGCTGCCAAAGCCTCTTTGGATTTAGCGGTACGCCTTATAGAGGGGGTCAAAGGCGGCAAACTCATTCTTGCCCATGTGAATCCAGACCTCAAGGGACATGCCGATACCCCCAGCACTGCTGCTGAAAAAGACGCGATTCTGGCGCAAGCGGCAACCGTGGCCAAACAGCGGCGGGTGGAGTACCAGTGCGTGCTAACCACAGGCAAACCTGGTGAAGAAATTTGCCGCATTGCTGCCGACACCAACGCCGATCTTCTCGTTCTTGGCTCCCCCGATCGCCGTCCGTCGATTGCCCGCAGCTTGCCCGATTTAGATCGTCTTTTGGGTACCTCCCTTTCAGACTATGTGCGGGTCTATGCCGAGTGCCCCGTACTCTTTGTGCGACAATTGGAGGTGTAGTCTGATCTGGCGGCAGTGACCTTTTTTGACGATCTGCGCTGGCAGGGCGATCGCCAGTGGCGACAATGGAGCGAAGCCCTTGAGTACGCCTTTCTCCAACTCTTTCCGCAGCAAAGGGATCAACCACCCCCCTTGGAAACATGGCTGCGCTGGTTCTTTGGGGGGGTACTGTTTGTTGGCCTTGGAGTAGCCCTGTATTTTCTGGGGCGCAGAGTGTGGCA
>DVDZ01000041.1 GCA_015296025.1 Thermosynechococcus sp. M46_R2017_013 | reverse complement strand
GTATCAACCTCAGTAATGATTTTTATACCCTGCCCCTGAAACTGATCACGACTCCCCAAGGTCAAGAACTCCGCATTCGCGCCGCATATTGCAAGAGAAAGACTGTAAAGACCCATAAACCTGATAATTGCGTCTTCTGACCCATTGCTGGAGAAACTGAAGTAGGGCTAAACTGCGTTCTATACAATCAATAATTGTCGGACTAGCAGTCCTATTGGGCGGAGCGATCGCTATCGTTACTGCGATACCACAAAAACAAGTCGCCACACCCCAGAATCCCGACCATGGCCACCACCGGGCTGCGCCAAGTCAGGATCACAGCAGCGGTGTGCCGACCACCCACACTGAACTGGTCAATTCCCCCACCCCTATTCCTCAACAACCAACCACATTCACACTGGGAATTCGCACCCATACTGGCGAAGCAGTGACGCAGTTTCAGCGTTTCCAAGAGGAGCTGATGCACCTGATCATTGTCAGTGAGGATTTTCAAGTATTTCAACACCTCCATCCCCGCTATCTAGGTGAAGGTCAATTTCAGGTCACAACCACGTTGCCCCAAGGAGGCCGCTACACCCTCATTGCCGATTACAAACCTGCTGGTGCTAAAGAAACAGTGGCGATGCTTCCGGTTGCGGTTCAAGGGACGCCGCCCGCAGCTCCTGCCCCAATTGCCCAAACCACTCAAGTGATTGACACAACAGCAGTTGAACTAAAACTGCCTCAGCCTCTCAAAGCTGGATTGCCAGTAGCAGTTGCTTTTCGCTTACGGGATGCCAGCACCCAACAACCTCTTCCAGATTTACGCCCCTACCTTGGGGAAGCAGGACATCTGGTGATTTTGCGGGCCACGACTCCCCTCAAACCCTCTGATTATCTCCATGCCCATGCCTTGGATCGCCAGCCTAAGGAGACCATTGTTTTATGACCCAATTTCCCAGCCCCGGACGCTATAGGCTCTGGGGACAGTTCCGGCGGGGAGAAGAAATTGTCACTGCTCCCTTTTGGGTAACGGTAAATTAGAACTTAGCCAATTAACATCAACTGTTGCCATTGGGCACCGGTTGGATCAGACCCTATGCGATCGCCCCCCCCTAAAACAGTTGTTGATCTCCCCACTGTCACCCTCACCCTTGAAAGTCAGGGAGAAACGCTGACATACGCCCTAACACAGCCAGAGCATCGTTTGGGACGAGATCACCAGTGGGCAGATTTAGTGGTGCCCGATGATCCGCTTTGGGCAGTGATTTCCGGCCGCCATGCCGTGTTTAAGCAACAGGGGACAACCTACTACCTCTGGGATGGGGATGGCTATCAACGCCGCAGTACCAATGGCACGTTCTACAATCACTGTCGTATCGGCATTGAAGAGGGTTTTGCCCTTGGGGAAACGCTGCGCCTAGAAATTGGCCAAGACCCGAAAAACAAAGTACAGCTGTTGGTGCAAATCCAGTTCTCGGGAACGGCAAGTTCACCCCCCTTACCCCAGCAGCGCCGCCTTGTCCTCAAAACCCTCAAGGAGTGGCCACTCACATTGGGGCGCGCAGCTAGCAACAGCTATCAGCATTGGCAACTGGATGCCCCAACGGTGTCTCTGCGCCACGCCAGCATCGATCACACCCATGCAGGTCTCTATGTTTTACGGGATTTGGGTAGCAGCAACGGTACCTATGTCAACGATCGACTGGTAAAAGCCCCCTACACCCTTCGCAACGGCGATCAAATTCGCATTGGACCTTTTGTGCTGCTCTACCGCCACGAGACTTTAGAAATCACAGATCAGGGCAGTCACATTCGCATTGATGCCTGGGGATTGCAACGACGGGTAAAAACGCCAGCGGGCGATCGCCCCCTTTTACAAGATGTTTCCTTTGTGGCGGAGCCAAAGCAGCTTGTGGGTGTGGTTGGAGGCAGTGGCACGGGGAAATCCACGCTCTTAAAGGTGTTGATGGGACTAGATCCCCTTCAGGAAGGACAGGTGCTGCTCAATGGTCTCAATCTGCATCGCAATCTTGCCACCTACCGCCACCAGATTGGTTATGTACCTCAAGAGGATATTGTCCATGCCCGCCTTACGGTGGCTGAAGTTCTAAACTACGCGGCGCAGCTGCGCTTACCAGCGGATACCGATGCCCAAAACCGCAGGGCAGCAATTCAGCGAGTGCTTGAACAGGTGCAGTTAACGGGTACTGAACATCAACGGGTCGCCAGCCTCGGTGGCGGTGAGCGCAAGCGGCTGAGTATTGCCGTTGAGCTATTGGCAAATCCCAAGCTGTTTCTCCTTGATGAGCCCACCTCTGGTCTAGATCCGGGCTTGGACTTTTTGCTGATGCAGTTGCTGCGGCAATTGGCGGATCAAGAACGCACAATTATTTTGGTGACCCATGCCACCAGTCATGTGAATCTGTGCGATCGCGTGCTGGTTCTGGGTGCTGGCGGCCGCCTTTGTTATTTTGGTCCAGCCAATGAGGCTTGTCACTTCTTTAGTCCAACGGGCGATCGCCCCTTGAATTCGGTCGCTGAAATCTATGCCCTTTTGACCCCCGCCAATAGTGCCGAGTGGAGTCAAAAATTTCGCCAATCCGCCGATTATCAACGCTACCTTGTCGGTCACCTCAGCATGGGGTGCCCCTCTGAGAGCACCGGTGTTCTTGGGTCTGAGAGCCGCCCTAGGGTGGAATCGCCGCTGCAGCGACCCGCTCCACCTCACTTCTATCAATGGCGGGTATTGTGTCAACGGCAGTGGCAGCTCCTGTGGCGCGATCGCCTAAACCTAGTCCTCAACCTAATCAGCGTCCCTATTGCCCTGCTGCTCACCCGCTTTGCCCTCGATCGCTCCCCCTTTGTGCCCCAAGAACCCCCCAGCCTGCTGCAAGCTGCTCAAACCCTGCGCATTCTCTTTGTCTTTACCTGTGCCTGTCTTTGGGTAGGACTCTCCGGCTGGGCGCAAGCCTTGATTACAGAGGTGGCCATCTACGCCGCGAACGCTTGCCAATCTCAGTCTTTGGGCCTACATGGCAGCCAAACTTACCCTTGGGAAAGGGATGGCGTTGGCACAAACCCTGCTCATTACCCTAGTGGCAGTCTTGGCCTTTGGTCTGCCGAAGGGGGCTCTCCTCCCTTGGCCGCTGGGGTTTGGGGTCACCACCTTCCTGACACTTGTGGCTAGTCTCTGTTTGGGACTGTTCCTCTCGGCGGCGGTGACGAATTCTGATCAGGCCAGCAAAATTTTGCCGCCCCTGCTCTTGCCCCAAATTATTTTTGCCGGCGTCCTCTTTAAGCTCACGGGAGTAACGACTGCCCTCTCTTGGCTGACCATTGGCCGTTGGACGATGGGTGCCTATGGGGCTTTGATGGACGTGAATGGCATGGTACCGCCGCCCCTTGATTTCGGCCTCTTTGAACCACCCCCCCAGCCCTTTGATCCCACCCCTGTCTATGCTCCCACTTGGGGTAACCTTTTACTAAATTGGGGAATGTTGATTCTCCACAGCGGGATTTACCTAGGCATGGCCACGTTTTGGCAACGGCGCAAAGGCTAAGGCCATCCCTATATTTACCTATTGCGATCGCCCGAGTACTGGAGGAAGATTAAAAGATTGAGCCAAAAAGCCAAGATTTTTCCCGCCTAAGAAAATCAATAGAGACCGCTGCCGCAGCTATGGAGACGGATGTTGTTTCCCTGTACGGGCGCGACTACATTCCCATTGTCGCCCCCCCCTTGCCTGCCACCAAGATTCAAACCCACCCCAAAACCGTCCCTGTTCTCAAAGACAATGACGTGCTGCTCATTTGTGATGAGTTGGGCAATGTTTGCAATGACGAGCAACAGACGGCAATTACGGGTCTATTTTGCCAAGACACCCGCTTTTTAAGTCAAGCGGAGCTGCGCGTGGGGGGCGATCGCCCAGTGCTCTTAAGTTTTCACTGCACAGGCAGCCATGCCCTCAAGGTGGTGTGTACCAATCCCAAACAGCCCGATCTGCCAGCGGAAGCTCTGGCAATTGAACGATTCCTCGTCGTCCGCGGTGCTCTGTTTGAAACTATTCTCATCACTAACCACCAAGTGCAACCTGTGGTGGTGGACATTTGCCTCACCTTTGGTGCAGACTTTCAGGATTTATTTGAAATTCGCCAATACGGCAGTCGTCGGCCCCAGCGGGGACAAACGCTGAAACCAGTGAGTTGTGAATTGCGCCACACCAAGGGACGAGCTGATCTATGCTTTGCCTACCAAGGCCTTGACGGTGCCCTCATGGAAACCCAGGTGCAGTTTTTGGGCACCTCCCCCGACAGTCTGGACAACATGACAGCTCGCTGGCGCCTGCGGCTAGAACCCCAGGGTTACCACAGCATTCACTACTGTGTCCGTCCCTTCACCAATGGCTCACCCACAGCCCATGCAGCGGTACCCTCCTCCCTAGCTGCGGCGGATCAAGCCGCGCAACAGGAACGGCAACAGTGGTGGTCAGACTGCACAGAAATTGTCACCTCCAATCCCCAGTGGAATCGTATCCTGCGGCGGGGCATAGCAGATCTCTACATGCTGTTGCAATCCTTTAGTCACGGCAAGGTCTTGACGGCGGGTATTCCTTGGTTTGCGACGCTCTTTGGTCGCGACTCCATTATTGCAGCGATGCAAACACTGATCTTGAATCCAACGATTGCCCGCGATACGCTGCGCACCCTTGCCCATTACCAAGGAAAACAGATGTGTCCGCAGCGGGATGAGCAGCCGGGGAAAATTCTCCACGAGCTGCGCTGTGGCGAGATGGCGCGCAATCGGGAAATTCCCCACACACCCTACTACGGCACGGTGGATGCCACCCCCCTGTGGTTGATGCTCTATGCCGACTACTACCGCTGGACGGGCGATCGCGCCACCCTTGAAGCCTTGTGGCCCCACGCCCTTGCTGCCATGGATTGGATTGATCAACAGATGGCTACCACCGGCTATCTCACCTATAGTCGCCAAGCCGAGAAGGGAATTGATAACCAAGGTTGGAAAGATTCCAGCAATTGTATTGTCAACCGCCGTGGGCAACTGGCGCGCGGTCCTATTGCCCTGTGTGAAGTTCAAGGCTACGTCTATGCCGCCAAGACTCGCTTAGGTGCCATTGCTCAGGAGCTGGGTCATCGTCAGTGGGGCGATCGCTGGCAAGAGGAGGCCGCTGCCCTCAAAGACCGCTTTAACCGTGACTTTTGGCTAGAACCCGAAGGCTTCTATGCCCTTGCCCTCGATGGGGAAGGCCGGGCGGTGGATAGCTTCACCTCCAATGCAGGGCAGTGTCTCATGACAGGGATTTGCGACCCGGCCAAAGCTCAACGGGTAGGACAACGCCTCCGAATGCCGGATCTGTTTAACGGCTGGGGCATTCGCACCCTCAGCAGTACCTCCCCCGCCTACAATCCCATTGGCTATCATTTGGGGTCGGTCTGGCCCCACGACACCGCCCTCATTGCGCTGGGGTTGCGGGCAATTGGCGACAGTGACTTTGCCCTGACGTTGGTGGAGACACTCTTTGAAATGGTGTGTCGCCAGCCAGATCTGCGCCCCCCCGGAACTCTTCTGTGGCTTTGATCGCCAACACTATCCCCAACCAGTGCAATATCCAGTGGCCTGTTCCCCCCAAGCTTGGGCCACGGGGAGTCTGTTTCAATTTATCCAGATCATGGTCTGGCCCCTCGTAGATGCGCCCCAGGGCAAGTTCTTGCTGCAGCAGCCTCTGTTGCCCCCCAGCATTGAAGAACTCCAGCTCCGCAACCTGCGCATTGGGGAGAACCGCTTTCACCTGCGGCTGTGGCGCACAGGCCAAGAGGGCTGTGACTGGGAAGTGCAGGCCACGTAACGAAGCGTAACTGAGGCTGATTGCCCCCGCTACAGTAGAGGTGGCTCAGTTCCTAACTTGTGTATCGCGAGTAACCACATGACCCGAACCACAGCCTACGACATTTGGCGCGCTGGCCATCAACCCCTGCGGCCTCTTTTTGCCCCCAAAAGTGTTGCTGTCATCGGTGCTAGTGAAAAGGAAGGGAGTGTTGGCCGCACCCTTCTTTGGAATTTGATTCAAACCCCCTTTGGCGGAACGGTTTTCCCAGTTAACCCGCGGCGCAGTTCTGTGTTGGGCATTAAGGCCTATGCCAGTGTGACGGCTATCCCCGAACCGGTTGATCTAGCTGTGATTGCAACGCCAGCAGCAACCGTTCCCACAGTCATTGCCGAATGCGCAGCAGCGGGGGTAAAGGGAGCCATTATTGTCTCGGCGGGATTTCGCGAAGTGGGAGCCGCGGGTCTGGCGCTAGAGCAGGAGATTCTGACGATTGCCCGCCAGGCGCGGATGCGCATTATTGGTCCTAATTGTCTGGGGCTAATGTGTCCGCCCACGGGCTTAAATGCCACCTTTGCCGCCACAATGGCGCGACCGGGGCATGTGGGTTTTCTTAGTCAGAGTGGTGCCCTCTGTACTTCAATTTTGGATTGGAGCCTACAGGAGAATGTTGGCTTTAGTGCTTTTGTGTCCATTGGTACAATGCTGGATGTGGGCTGGGGAGATCTCATTTACTACCTTGGCGATGACCCCCAAACCCGCTGCATTGTCATTTACATGGAATCTCTGGGGGATGCGCGCTCCTTCCTTTCAGCTGCACGAGAAGTGGCCTATGTCAAACCCATTATTGTCATTAAAGCTGGGCGAACTGCCGCCGCCGCTCAGGCCGCCGCTTCCCATACGGGGGCATTGACGGGGTCTGATGCAGTGGTGGATGCGGCACTGGAACGCTGCGGTGTGCTGCGGGTAGAAACTATCGAAGATTTATTTGACATGGCAGAGGTCTTGGACAAGCAATCGCGTCCTCAAGGCTGCCATCTGACAATTCTCACCAATGCGGGCGGTCCTGGCGTTTTGGCCACCGATGCCCTAATTCGCGCCGGCGGCAAACTGAGTACCCTCTCTCCACAGACCCTCCAAGCACTGGATCAGGTGCTCCCTGCCGCTTGGAGCCACGGCAACCCCGTGGATATTTTGGGGGATGCCACCGCCGATCGCTATCTCAAGGCACTGCAACACTGTGAAACCGATGCCAACAGCGATGGCCTGCTGGTGGTGCTCACTCCCCAGGCAATGACAGATCCGCTGGCGATCGCCCAAGATCTTGCCACCTACGCCAAAAACCGTCCCAGTGGCGCCAAGCCATTCTCGCCAGTTGGATGGGGGGCACCAGTGTCAAGGGGGGAGAAGCAATCCTCAATCAGGCGGGCATTCCCACCTATGCCTATGCCGATACCGCTGCCCGCATCTTCAGCTACATGTGGCGCTATAGCGACCACTTGCAGGCGCTCTATGAAACACCCTCCCCTTCCCCCTCACCACAACCCCC
>DVDZ01000183.1 GCA_015296025.1 Thermosynechococcus sp. M46_R2017_013 | reverse complement strand
CCTCAAGGGCTTTCAGTTGCAAACCAGCTTGGGTAAAGGCATTGATGTAGGCATCGGTGACTTCGCGGGGCGTACCTACCAGCAAAATTTCCACCCGCTCAATGTCATCTTCATCACGGGAGGTGCCTAGCTTTTGGTAGTCAACATCGGCTTCTTCACGGGGAAAGGGAAGGTACAGTGGAGCTTCCTGCCTGAGAACCACTTCCCGCAATTCATAGTCGGGTAGTTCAGCGGGCAGGCGAATTAGGCGAATCACTGCTTCATTCATGGGAATGGCACTGATCACCTCTTTTTGTTTAATGCGCTTATCCTCAATTCCTGCACGGATGGCATCGGCAACGGCAGTGGTGTCAATGATGCGGCCTTCTTCAATGGCGCCTTCACTGAGCGGGACTGAGGCCATGGCGGTTATTTTCAGACCCTGCTTTTGCCGCTGAAGTTGCACGATATTGACCCGCTCTGGGGTGAGTTCAATCCCCAAGCCCTGCTTTGGTTTTGCAAATAGATTTCCCAGCACAATATCACCCACCAGTGAACGGTCAAGTTTGCATTAGCGAGATGGCGTGAAGAGTGAGTTGTAGAATAAGGCCGCGCCCTACCCGATAGGGTTATGGAAACACCTTTATTGCTAAGGCGATCATAACCAATGGGCATCGACTCTTTCCAATGCATTGGTATGGTTTGCAAAGTGGCTCTATGCAAAGTTTGGAGGATGTAAAAATTTCACACAGGCGCGAGCGATCGCCCAATCTTCTTGTGTGTGCACCACTAACACACGCACAGGGGCATCAGCCGACGCAAGGTCGCGATCGCCGGCTCCCTGTTCATTAGCTGCGCTATCTAATTCAATGCCCAGCCAACCCAGCCCGCGGCAGACATCGCGGCGCACAGGTGGGGCATTTTCGCCAATCCCTGCTGTAAACACCAAAGCATCTAGACCACCGAGCGACGGCAGGAGGCTAGCAATGCCTCGCTGTAGCGAATAAATAAAACAGTCATAGGCCAACCGGGCTTGCGTATTTCCCCGATCAATGGCCGCCAAAATCTGCCGCAGGTCGTTGCTGACCCCAGAGACCCCCAACAATCCCGATTGGCGATTCACTAGTCGATCCAGTTCTTCAATTGTCTTGCCGCGTCGCAACAAATAGAGCAAAATCCCCGGATCAATATCACCACAACGGGTTCCCATCATGACTCCTGCTGTGGGGGTAAAGCCCATTGTCGTCTCCACAGAGATTCCTCCCTTGACGGCAGTGAGGGAACAGCCATTGCCAAGGTGGCAGGTAATTAATCGCAACCCTGCTAAAGGGCGCTGCAACAGAGCTGCTGCCCGTTCACTGACATATTGATGGCTAATGCCGTGGAAGCCGTAGCGTTGAATGCCGCTGATTGTTAGTTCATAGGGAATGGCATAGGTACGCGCCACTGCTGGCAATTGAGCATGGAACGCCGTATCAAACACCGCCACTTGGGGTGTTTGGGGACAAATCTCCGCCATCAATTCCATCCCTAGCAGGTTGGCTGGATTGTGGAGCGGGGCATATTCACTAAATTCTCTAATGACTGCTTTGACCTGGGCATCTACGCGCACCGGTGCTTGGTAGCGACTGCCGCCATGGACCACTCGATGACCGATCATCGTAATTTCTCCGAGGCTTTCTAGGAGCTGGGTTGAGCCACTGGTGAGGGTCTCTAGAAGGGTTTTGAGCCAGTCCCGCAGGCTTGCGATCCCGCCCTCTGGATGAGTTAAGTTGGCTTCGTAGCGCTGGTCAATAGTGGTCACCTTTAGATGTGCCGCAGTTGGGTTTTGTCCCCAATCGAGGAGGCCTTGCCAAAGGGGATCGGGGGGGGCGATAGCTATTGCGGCGATTTCAGGCGCCAACCGATACAAACAGGCTTTTAGGCTACTCGAGCCAGCATTTAACACCAGCACCGTGATCATGACCGATCCGCCAAAGCATCGCTTCCATCCTAACCAAGCCGCTGTGGTCACCGATGCAGCGCAGAACACTTTGACGGGAAAAAGATAGCTCTAAAATTGGGGGACAGGCATTTGGGAAGTCAGCGTGTTTTGGCAAAAACTTCAATGGCGGCGACACGGTGTGTATCTACTGCTATTTCTACTGGGGCTGTTGATGGCGGCTGTGGTGTTTACTCAATTGCGATCGCACCCACTTCTGCGCCCCACCCTTGCGCCACTCCCCCAACATCCGCAAATTGCAGTGCACATGAACCACTCCCAAGCTCACCGCTATTCAGAACCCTACCGCCCTTATACCCGCGAAGGAGAAGACCTTGAGGCAATCATGATTGAGCAGATTGCCAAGGCACAGCAAACTATTGATGTGGCTGTGCAGGAGTTTCGCCTGCCAAATTTAGCAAAGGCCTTGGCAGCACGACAGCGGGCAGGGGTACGGGTGCGCGTGGTGATGGAAAATACCTACACAGCCCCCTGGGCAAACTACACGGCTGCTCAAGTGAGTGCCATGGATCCAAGGATGCGAGAGCGCTATAACGACTGGAAAGCGCTTGTGGATACCAATGGCGATGGCCAACTCAGCGCCGCCGAACTGAGCGATCGCGACGTGCAAACTATCCTCAATGAAGCCAAAATTCCTTGGATTGACGACACTGCCGATGGCTCTAAGGGCAGTCTCCTGATGCACCACAAGTTTATTGTGATTGACAATCGCCAAGTGATTGCAACAACGGCGAACTTTACCCTCAGTGATATCCATGGCGACTTGGGACGTCCCGATACCCGTGGCAATGCCAACTCCCTTTTGGTGATTGATAGCCCCGCCGTGGCACGCCTATTTACTGAGGAATTCAACATTATGTGGGGGGATGGTCCTGGTGGTCAGTTCAACAGTCGCTTTGGTGTGAAAAAGCCAGTGCGTTCACCCCAGCGGGTAGCGGTGGGCGATGCCATGGTCACGGTGCGCTTTTCACCTACCCCGTCCTCTATGCCTTGGTCAGCCTCCACCAATGGCCTCATCGGGGAAACCCTCAGCCGCAGTCGCCAAAAGATTGACATGGCTCTCTTTGTCTTTTCCGATCAGCAGTTGGCCGACCTCCTCGAAGAGCACCACAACCAGGGGGTTAGTATTCGTGCCCTGATTGACGCCGGATTTATCTACCGCGACTTTAGCGAAGCCCTCGATATGATGGGGGTAGCGATGGCCAATACCGCCCAAGCCCGTCAAGGTAATTGTTACTACGAAGCTGGTAACCGCCCGTGGCAAAAGCCCCTGCAAACGGTGGGCACTCCCCTCCTGCCAGAGGGAGATAAGCTGCACCACAAGTATGGTGTTGTCGATGAGCGCATCGTGATTGTCGGTTCCCACAACTGGTCGGAGGCAGCCAATCGCGGCAATGATGAATTCTTGCTGGTCATTGAGCATCCAACTGTAGCAGCCCACTACGAACGCGAGTTTGAGCGGCTCTATAGCAATAGTCGTCTGGGGTTGCCACAGCATATTCGGGATCGCATTCAGCAGCAGTTGAGGGCCTGTGGCGGTAAAATTGCCACCCGACCTGCTCCCTCCTCCAGAAATTCTGCCAGCACGCCTACTGCGCGGGTGAATTTGAATACAGCCACCGCAGCAGAACTGCAAACCCTACCGGGGGTCGGACCAAAGCTGGCGGCTGAAATTATCCGTGCCCGCGAGCAGAAGCCCTTTCAATCCTTAGCGGATTTAGATGCTGTTCCTGGAGTTGGGCCAAAGCTGCTCGAACGCTTGCGCGATCGCGTGACATGGTAGCGTCCTAACTAAGTCAGACTTAATAAGTTACAAGGGTAGTAATCGGCACATTGGGAAGTTTTTGCCGTCCCCCCAACTCCGTCAGCTCGACAATAAAGGCAAACCCATGGAGTTCTGCTTGGGCTTTTTGGATTAGACCCGCTGCTGCCGCTGCTGTGCCCCCTGTGGCAATCACGTCATCTACAATTAATACCCGCTGACCCGGTTGCACGGCATCTTGGTGCATTTCGAGGCGATCGCGCCCATACTCTAGTTCATACTCCACAGCATAGACCGGTGCACAAAGTTTACCGGGTTTGCGCAAAGGGATAAAGCCTGCTCCCAAGCGATAGGCCAAGGGAGCGCCAAAAATGAATCCCCGTGACTCGATGCCGGCCACGTAGTGAATGCCATCGTTAGCGTGTTTTTCCACCAATTGATCAATGACGTAGCGCAGACCCGCTTGATTTTGCAGGAGCGTTGTTAAATCCCGAAACAAAATGCCCGGCTTAGGGAAGTCTGGAACATCGCGAATCAGGGATTTGAGATCCATAGCTAATGTAGTTCCAATCAGTTCAGAAGCATCCTATCCTAGATCTTGTCTAACGCCAAAAGTAGTGAGCAACAAAGATAACCGCCAATCCCCAAAGGGCAGGATGCACATCTTTGCCTTTGCCTGCTGTCCATTGCACGATTGGATAGCTAATAAACCCTACCGCTAGCCCCTACCGATGGAGTAGCTCAAGGACATCACCAGCATCACCAAAAAGGCGGGAATGGCTCCAGTAAGGTCAGACCAAGGAATGTCTAGGAGCGATCGCGCCATGAACACACCGGTAAGAACCAAAGCCAGTGCGGTTGCAACACTGGGAATTGCCGTTGTCATCGGCAAAAAGAACAGCGAGAGTAAAAATAGAAAGAATTTGCGCATTGACCGGCAAGATATAGGCCATCCTTAGAAAGGTGGTCAATGCCGCTAGTGCCTCCGTAGGGAGTGAGGTGTGTGCCTGCTGCAAATTGAACCAAGCCTTGGCGTGTGACTACCAACATCCTCTCAAGAGGTTGCTCCTTGGCGAGAGTTTTATTCAAGCTTATTTAAGCTTAGGGGGAGAATAATAAGTTTAATAAAGCTCGTGCTTGAGCCTAAAAAGAGGTTAGACATTTTGTGTTGGAGTAGCCTTGAACCTTTTGGGGAAAGTTCCAATTAAGATTGAAATATGGATGTAAAGAAGATCACATCACTTCGCTCAAGTTGTGGTTAGACTATGCCTAGTGTGTATAAAAATCAAGGTATTGGCAGCATACCACCTCAGCATTAGCCAGAGCCAAGTTTTTGCAGTAAAGATAAAAAAGTAGGGGTAATAGGGGACAGGCCAATGATGAAGAAACGGGGGCGCTCACTAAAACGTCGGTATCCCTCGGTGGGGTATCGGCAGCGGGGGTTTACTCTACCTTTGGTCTTGGGCATGGGGTTGATCATGATCGTAGTTGCCCTGACCCTGCTTTCGCGATCGCAACTGGATGTGAGTACCGCCAGCCTGCAAAAACAAACCCAACAGGCCTTTGCCGTGGCCGAAGGGGGCATGGCGCGCACGCTGGGTTTACTCAATGGCAACTACCAGATTCTCCTCCGCCGCACCTACAACCCTGCCACGAATACGAACTTTAACCCGCCGCAACCCTACCTCATTGATCGCTCAACGGATGCGAAAAAAGTTGGCCAGCCCAATACAGAGGGTCGAAGTGTCCCCCCTGTCAATGAGTGGACGGCGGCGAGCCTAGGTTCTGATGCGCCCCCCTGCTTTACCCTTGATAATCTGAATACGATTGTTCTGAGCGGCACAATTGGCACCCCTGTTCAGGGAAACTACCGCATTCTTGCGTATCTCTACGATGCCCCAACAGAAACAGGATACCTGTTAATAGAAGGCCGCTTGCCCAATAACTCCCCAGCCAATGCCTTCATCTGGCAAAAGATGAAGATTACGGATCGCAGCGTTCCCTCTAACTTTCCTGGACTGTTGGCGCAAAAGATTAACCTTGGTAACAATGATGTCTTTGGTAAGGTCAACGGCAATGTGATCTGCACTAACCCGGCCAACTGTGTTGTCCCTCAATCCGAGTGTCGAAATGGCCAACCGACGCAAACGGGATTGCGCACTGCCGTAGGAGCACTCAATAACGCAATTATCGACGGGACGATCGCCATTAACAAGATCGAGTTGCCCCCCTTCCCTCAAGTTCAGGCGCGGGACGATAAAGTTCAGGCGGGGGACGATAAAGTTCAGGAGCCGGACAGTGTTCCCATAGAAAATCTGCCCAATTTGTCTCCGGAGCAACTAGAAGACGCGCAGAAAGCGCTGAGAGAAGCAGGGGGGACGTTATAGCGAGGGTGCTTATAACATTGGAGACATTACAGACAGCAGTAGTTTTCCTCGAAGCAGCGATTACCCCTATGTGGATCCTAACCCCGAAATTCCCTTCTTTATCCCCGATCCCCTGCAGCCAGAAAAACGCATCGTCAATCCAGAGAAAGTTTACTATGTCTATCAGATTGAAAATATCAATCTGAAGGGTCAAGAAGCAGTAGAGTTTGATACGAGCAAGTACGCGGTGCGACTCTACGTCAGGGGTAACATCTCCCTTAGTGGTCAAGCGGGAATTGTCAACACCTGTAAACCTGAGAGCTCCACCTGTGGGGAAGACGCAAAGATGGGACTTCCCAAGGAGGTGGGTACCCCTGATCGCTTGCGTATCTATGGCAATCCCCCTGATCCGAATAATATGAAAACTGACCAAGAGTTTACCCTCAGCGGTGGTGCAACGGCAGGGAGCCTCTTTGTCTATGCTCCTGATGCAAAGGTGGGCATCAATGGGGGTAGCAAGAAGCCAGATATTTTTGGGGCAGTTTGGGCTAAAGAATGGAATGGTTCTAGCTCTAACAATGCAGAAATTCAGGTTCCAGACCGTCTGCCCGAAGCCTTGGGGGGTGCCTATGCCAGTACCTCAATTGTTGTGGCTCGAACCACCGAAGCCAGCACCTGGAACCGTCTAGCCCAGTACTAAATTCGGAGGCAATGTGGATGACTCGTAGCAAGTTTTATTGCCACTGGCTGGTGCAGCACCGTTCCCAAGGCTTTACCTTGGCGGAGGTCTTGGCTTCTATTCTCGTGATTAGCCTATTTACCCTGGGCGCCATGCAAGCCATTGTGGTCGCTGCCTTTTTCCAAGCCGATGCCTGCAAATTTGCCGAGGCCAGCAACTGGATTCAAGAGGATCTAGAAAATATCAAAATCGTTGCCTACGATCTCTGCCAAACCAAGTTTGCCCAGCGCCAGCTGGCAAGACCTGCCAACGCGGCTGACACCACCTTAGAACTGGCGCTGATTAAAGAGGGCGAATCTGATTATGACCAAGCGATGCCCTTAGAGTATCAAGAGATTTGTCCTGTAACCTCGCCAACGGATGGTTTTCGGGTGGGCGATCGCGTGCTCATTGGCTCGGACTCGGGTACACGGCGCATTGTCTCTATGACAAACAATACAATTACCTTGGACTCTCCTGTGGGGGTCTATCGGGGAAGGGGCACCCGTGTTTATGCCCGCTGTCGCATTCAATCCAACGAAGCCAATGGCATTGACGGCGGATTTGCTGCCTACCTGCAAACCCTGATTCCGCCTTTAAATAGCAGTAACAATAATCGTTCTATTGTCAATGATAGCTTTACAATGACGCG
>DVDZ01000152.1 GCA_015296025.1 Thermosynechococcus sp. M46_R2017_013 | reverse complement strand
CCGCAATAAAAAAGGCAGGCACCAAACAGAGAATGACATGCTCTTGAGCATACCAGCGCACCAAGTACAGCGCGTTCCAGAAGGCAGCATGGAGCGCGGCCACTGCTGCAACTGCTCAACGGGCAAATAAAAGCACAAGAGAAAGACGGCAAGGATCGCCACTAGGGATTTCCACTGCCGCTGCCAAAAGGTACTGCCTTGCATTGCTCTCTCCTTTTTTAGAGATATTTAGTGGGGGAGGAATGCAACAATTTCATCGGCACTCAGGACTTTGCCTTGGGAAACCACTTGACCATTGATCCGCAAAGCAGGTGTGCGCATCACGCCACAATCAGCGATCGCCACAGGATCACTAATGTGATTGACGTTGGCCATTAAGTTCAACTGAGCAAGGGCAGTACGGGCATTGACCTCCAATTCATGGCACTTTTTGCAACCTGTACCCAAAATATCAACCGTGAGTTCACTCATAGGGGCTTTCCTAAACCGGTTTTTCTAACCCTAGCCTAAACCTTATACCTAACTATAGGGTCAAGGGGCTTGAACAGTTCCGTTAAAATATCACCCAATACCCTCCCAAGAGGTGGGTTGCCGTTGGGAGTGGTTGGCAAACCCATGGCGGGCAACCCTTGTCGCGATGACCTCGCCCCAGACAACCTGCAGGCGACCTATTTTGTGCACCGCCCGCTTTGCCTACAACTGGGCGCTGGCCACCACTGCGGTGGTGGTAAAACCGCCTCGGCGAAGCAGGAAGCAGGCTGCAGATTGAGCAATTAATGGCCAAATTTGCATAGGTATTGCGGAACGGCTATCCGTTTCACTCCCTTTTGAATAGCTATACAGAAAAAATAAGGCCTAAACGCTGAAGTACTTGGCCGCCGGATGGTAGCAGATAATAGCGGTGGTGGATTGCTCAGGGTAGAGCTGTTCACTTTCGTCCATGTACATACCCATGCGATCGCTCTCCAAAAGTCGCAGTTGCGTGTATTGATCCTGCATATTGGGACAAGCAGGGTAGCCAAAACTATAGCGGGAACCTTGGTAACGCTGGGCCAAAATATCGCGAATGGACGCGGGATCTGGTGTACACCCCAACTCGCGACGGATGCGGGCATGGCACCACTCGGCTAGAGCCTCAGCCGTCTGCACCGCCATGCCGTGGAAGTAGAGGTAGTCAGTGTATTGATTGGCAGCAAATAATTCCTGCGCCACTTGGGTGGCAATTTCGCCAACGGTGACGGCCTGCATGGGAAAGACGTCAATAATGCCCGATGCCACAGGGGCAAAAAAGTCGGCAATGCACAGACGACGGCCCGTCTTTTGGCGGGGGAAGGTAAACTGGGCGATCGCCCGCTCAGGGACACAGGCACTTTTATCCCCTACGCGCTGCGGGTCGTAGATATAGACAGTGTTGCCCTCACTTTGGCAAGGAAAGTAGCCATAGATCAGTTCAGGATGGAGGAGATTTTCAGTGAGGATGCGCTGTTTCCATGTCTCAAGGATGGGGTAAACCTTCTCGGCAAGGAAGGCGTCGTAGGTGGCGCGGTCTTGATCTTTGGGCTTGCGAAACTGCCACTGGCCGGCAATTAGAGCTTGGAGATCGAGGTAGGCAAAAACTTCTGGGAGGGGAATCTGATCCGCCTTGAGGTGACAAATGCCCCAAAAGGGGGGCGTGGGGCGGGGAATATCGACAGCTACAGCTTCAGAGCGGCGGGTATCCACCCCTTCAGGACTCTCTGGTGCTGGCAAAGGAGAAGGTTCAGGAGCGATCGCTGGCGTGTCCCTTTCCTCTAGCCCAGGGACACGAGTGTCATCTAAAAATCCTTGGCGATCATCCCACAGACCTGCGGCCTTCGCCTCCATTAGCCGATCCATAAAATGCAAGTCGGCAAAGGCATCCTTCCCGTAGATCACTTGACCATGATAAGTGGACTGGCAATCCTCATAGACAAACTTGGGTGTAAGAGCTGCCCCTCCCAAAATGACAGGAACCGTAATGCCGCGCTCATTAAAGACCTCGAGATTTTCCTTCATGAAGGCAGTGGATTTGACTAGGAGGCCACTCATGGCAAGGCAGTCTGCCTGGTGCTCCTCGTAGGCTTGGATGATATTTTCAACGGGCTGTTTAATCCCCAAGTTAATTACCCGGTAGCCGTTGTTGGTAAGGATAATATCCACCAGGTTTTTGCCAATATCGTGGACATCCCCCTTAACCGTGGCAATGACAACAGTGCCCTTTGCTGTCTCCCCTGTGGCGGATTTTTCCATAAAGGGTTCAAGGTAGGCAACGGCCGCTTTCATGGTTTCTGCGGACTGCAGGACAAAGGGAAGCTGCATCTGCCCAGAGCCAAAGAGTTCGCCCACCACCTTCATGCCATCGAGGAGGAACGTATTGATAATTTCAAGGGGGGGGATACTTTTCAAGGGCTTTGGCAAGGGTGTCTTCAAGACCAAGGCGATCGCCATCAATGATGTGGCGCTTGAGCCGCTCTTCAATAGGCAGGTTCTCCACCTGCGAGCGATCCTGTGGAGTGGTTTTGCCCTCAAACAGCCGCGTGAGTTCAGCAAGGGGGTCATAGACACACACGTCCCCGTCAAAGCGCCGCAGATCATAGATAAGATCACGGCACACCCGCTGATGCTCTGGGTCAATTTTGGCAAGGGGCAAAATTTTGGCGGCACTGACAATAGCAGCATCCATCCCCGCTTGGATGGCCTCGTGAAGAAACATCGAGTTGAGCACTTGGCGAGCCGCAGGGTTCAAACCAAAAGAGATATTGGAGATGCCGAGGAGAATGTGGCAGTCGGGGAGTTCAGCGCGAATGCGGCGAATTGCAGCAATGGTTTCGCGCCCGTTGACCCGATCCTCCTCAATCCCCGTGGAAATGGGCAACGCCAAGGGATCAAAGAAAATCTCATAGGGGGGAATGCCATAGTCAAGGGCAGCCCTATAGGCTCTTTGGGCAATGGCAAACTTTTTCTCAGCAGTCCGTGCCATTCCCTCTTCATCAATCGTACCGACAACCACACCAGCACCGTAGGTCTTTGCCAGTTCCAAGACTTTATAGAAGCGGGGTTCACCATCCTCAAAGTTGGTGGAGTTCAGCAAGCACTTACCCCCAGCCACCTTCAAGCCTGCTTCCATCTTTTGCCATTCGGTGGAGTCAAGCATCAAGGGCAGGGTAACGTTGGTAACCAGCCGTGAGACCAACTCCCGCATATCGCGCACCCCATCGCGGCCCACATAGTCCACGTTGACATCGAGGATGTGGGCACCTTCGCGCACTTGGGCGCGAGCAAGGGCAACAAGGCCATCCCAATCTTCGGCATTGAGGAGATCGCGGCATTTTTTCGAGCCACTGGCATTGAGCCGCTCGCCAATAATCAGGAAGGAATTCTCCTGATCGTAGGGTTGGGGACTGTAGATCGAGGCGGCAGCAGGTGTCCGTTGGGGAGTTCGGGGCTTTGGCGTCAGGGTGGCCGCAATTTCTGTGAGGGCAGCAATGTGATCGGGACGTGTGCCACAGCAGCCGCCAATCACCTGCACACCAAAATCTTCAACAAAGCGGGTAAGGGCAAGCCGTAACTCCATTGGCGTCAGTTTGTAGTGGGCGTGACCGCCAATGTTTTCTGGCAAGCCGGCATTGGGAATACAGGAAATCACAAAGGGGGAGTGCTGGGAGAGATAGCGGATATGTTCCGTCATCAGGTCAGGGCCAGTGGCACAGTTAAGACCCAGAATATCAATGGGATAGGGTTCCAGAATGGTGAGGGCAGCGCCAATTTCGGAGCCAATCAGCATGGTGCCCTGCTGTTCCATGGTCACGGAGACCATCAGGGGACGGCGTTCCCCTCGCTCTCGAAAGACGGCCATCACGCCATTGAGCGCCGCTTTAATTTGCAGTACGTCTTGGCAAGTCTCAATAATAAACAGGTCAACCCCGCCATCAAAAAGACCAGCCGCTTGTTCGCGAAACGCACTGTAGAGAGTGTCGTAGTCAATGTGGCCAAGGGTGGGGAGCTTGGTGCCTGGTCCCATCGAGCCAGCAACAAAACGGGGTTTCTCGGGGGTACTAAATTCGGCGGCAATAGATTTGGCCAGTTCCGCGGCTTTCTTGCTGATTTCGTAGGCGCGATCGCCCAGATTGTACTCACTGAGAACAATTGAGGATGAGCCAAAGGTATCTGTTTCAATGACATCTGCTCCTGCTGCCAAAAAATCACGATGCACCTTGGCCACTGCCTCTGGCTTACTGATCACCAGATATTCATTGCAGCCTTCGTACTCTTTGCCACCAAAGTCCTCTGCCGTCAAGTTTTGCGCCTGCAGATTCGTACCCATTGCCCCATCAAAGACAATGACACGACGGGGTTCCGCATGGAGATACTCAAGAAAGGACATAGACATCCACCAGGGTCAGCCGATTTGGACGAGAGAGTTCCTTAATTTTAGTCCTCTGCAGAAAGGCGCGATCCTTTTTCAGGATTCAACACCACCACTGCGCTCAGACTTTTCTAAGCACTTTGCTCTGAACCCCACCCCCATTGCCACTCCCCAGAGTAACCAAAATAATAAACTCGCCTTCAGATCAACCCAAACCTGAGCCTCGAACAGTTGATGAACAAATACACCACCCTGAACAGCAAGTAGAGCAGCACCTAAAGCTGAGAGCAAGGAGTGATGACTTCTGTAAGCAAACCAAGCACCAATGCTTGCAGTACCCCATAGAGATAGCCAACTAATTAAAGCGAGTATTCCCACATCAGCAACTATTTCGAAAAAAACGTTATGAAAATAGACAAGAGAAAATTCCTCAACATTTAACCTGGGATAAAAGAGATGGACAATAATAGATTTTTCAACTATGCCTGAGCCTGTAAACATAAAATCGTTAAGCATTAACCAGCCGTAAAACCATTGCCTGCTTCGCTCAATAAATGTATATCCAAAGGGATTTCCCAGAGCTCTTAGAATAGATTGGATACTCTCAGGATATATAAATATAAAAACCAATATTGGAAGAAGTATAAAAATTAATTTTAGTAGAAGTTTAATAGAAGGGGAAACTCGCAGGATTAAAAGAATTAAGAAACTAATAGATACACCTATAAGAGAGGCACGTGCTTGCAATAAGATAAGTATAAATGAGCTTACCACCACACCAACTAAAGTTAACCATTTCAGCCACCCAGGTAGTTCTTGTGTTTTGGGAAAAAGCCACCAGACCAAGCTCATTGGCAGTAAAATAACTATTAGTGAAGGAAAGTAGTTCGGGTTAAAGCCTCCATCTTCAATTGACTTTGGTGGAGGTAGGATCTTATATATTCCCTCAGGTATAAATGAAAACTTACGAGGGTAGAATTCAGTAAAAAATGGAGCAAAAGAGGCAAATAATATCAATAGAAACGTTAAAAATAAAATTATTGCTAAACAAAATCGATTTAATTTCCTGTCAGGAACGTGGCTAATTAAGTGAAAAATTAATAAATACAGATTTACACTAACGAGGAGCACAAGATAGCTTGACCTTGGAAGGTCTAATTTACTAGTTAATAGAATAGAAAATAGAATAGAGAATAGAAATAATCCCAAAAGCAGTCTAGAAACACCAGTCAAGAGAATATTTACTCTATATCTTGCTTTAGTCAATATTTCCAAGCAATAACTCAGAATGCATAAAGCAATTAAGCCAGTGGCAATAAAGTAATCATAGGGTAAAATAAGTCGGACTACACCCAGCAGCAAGGCTGTGATCAAGAAAAAATGAATTTGATATGAAAAAATCAAGCTAGTGATATTTTTTACAAAGTCAAAAGAAAAATTCATAGTCAAAACCTCTTTTTAGGGCTAGCATTTTTGATCAGTAAAATTAAAAAGAACTTTCTCACTTCCATTGCGGAAATTTTTACTTTCACTTAAGGATATTTCTCTAATTGAGAATTTATCCACCCAAAGTGTGCCTCTACCAGCAAGAATTAGAGAGGGTTTGAGTATTCGTTCTCTTAGATTCCAGTTAATAACGTAAGCATTAACCCATTTCCCATTTGTTGGCTTAAGCGCATAGGGTTTACCGATGGCTAAGACAACTTTAGGTTCTTGTGAATACTCTGGAGACGTCAGTGTACAGTATTTAACTGAGGCAACATAGGGCTTTCTGCCTAATGCCAGCCATCTGTAATAATAAATACTGTAATCAGCATCTTCTAGAATAACAGCATCAATCCTCAACTTACCTTGGTTAGTGTTAAAAAAGCCCCTTCGGTTGGGATTTTCCGACCACTGAACTGGCCTGGTGGCAGAGTAGTCAGCAGCCTCAAGTTCAGTATTAGTGAGTCGTTCTTTACCAATTTTAATCTCACTTTTAGAGAGGCCTAGAAAGTTAGAAATAAATTCAATATCAATTGCAGACTTCTCTTTCAGTGAGCTTGTATAATTCCAGTGGTGACAGCACATCTGGGCTTTATACTCCAGTAGGGAGCGGAGATGTTTTCCCTCTGAAGTCTGCCAAAAGTTGGACTGCTTTATTTTCATGAGTACTGGGTCGAGTTCATGGGTCACAAGAAAATGGCCAAGTGTTATCCTCACTAATCGATCAAGGGCTACCTCAGTTACATCTGTTTTAGGAATTTTTCCGTCTAGGACAGCAAGCCAGAGGTGAGCCGCTGCTCTTGAATCAAGAGGAATTGGTTTACTAACACGGGAGAACTGATTCCATGCTTCGTGCACTCTGCCTAACTTGACTAAGTTCTCAATCAAGCTGGCCTGTATCAGGCTAGAGTAGGGTTCTACATTCCCTACTTGAGTTACCTTTAATATATCGACAGCTCTTTGGTACTGCTCAGCACGGGCAAAAGCCTCTGCTGTCCGCCAACGGACGTGAAGATCATTAGGTGCAAACTGGTATGCCTTTAGGTAGAGGTCAGTTACGTCTTGACCCTGAATTCGGGCAAGTTGAGCGATATTCAAACAAACCCTTGCTGCAATTGCTTGCCAGTAAAGAGTCAGGAGCAGGATTGCACAAAAGGTGAATAACCAGATAACCAGCTTTTTGCCCTTACTGACCACTTGCCTAAACAATCTCCCCTTCTTTAATTTTTTAAGTAGATATAAATAGTATAAAATTGAACATTGGAATTCTTTGAAACGCTGACTGTCCCACTAAGCTAATTTAGACTTATTGAAGACTGTCAAGCTCAACTGAATTCCCAAGAAGGTTAACCTTTCTCGTAAAGAGCACTTTGCTTTCAACTAAGTGTTAGATTTCTAGGATAATAGCACTAGGCAGAAGTGTTGAATCCTGTAACAAAACTTAACACTTTAAGCCACAAGCCGCTCTGGCTGACAATCAAAGCTCCAATGCACTATTGAACATCGCCGACTGAGTTCTAGTTGCAAATATCTCAACTAGTCTAATAGTTTCTTCCCAAAGTATTCCGGTATTTCTACTAGCTCTAAAATAAAATTAAAATAAAATTTAAATACGCAATAAATACG
>DVDZ01000093.1 GCA_015296025.1 Thermosynechococcus sp. M46_R2017_013 | reverse complement strand
CGCTGAAAACGGCACTTTTGGATCAGACCATTGTTGCGGGCATGGGGAATATCTATGCCGATGAAAGTCTTTTCTTGAGCGGTCTGCACCCCGCCCTGCCCGCCCACACACTAACGCTAGAGCAGATTGCTCGTCTGCACCAAGTCATTCGCCAAGTGTTGCAGGAAGGAATTGCAGCGGGTGGTACGACGATTCGCACCTTTGTCACTCCAGAGGGAGTGAATGGTCACTATGGGGGTCAGGCATGGGTTTATGGTCGCAAAGGGGAGGTCTGCCGAATCTGTGGCACAACAATTGAACGGCTGCGCTTGGGCGGACGCTCCAGTCACTATTGCCCCCAGTGTCAGCCACTGTCTTCGGCAATCGGCAAATAAAGGGTGAGAATTTCTCCTGCTTGGCGATCCCGCCGTTGAATCACTTTAGCACCCACCGCCTCAATCAACAGTTTGGCAGCTTCAAAATTTAGACTCAGTTGCCCTGTTGCCGGATGCCAAAGGAGAAAGTGCCCCAAGACGGCAAGATCACTGCGGTATTTGTACTGGGGCGATCGCAATTCTAGCTTTACGTGCTGTCCTGCCCGTTGTACCACTAACTGGAGTTCACTCTCAGGGGCAAGGGTTTGGCTGTAGTACTCGACTAATCCTGTCAACACCTGATCCAAGGACGTTGGATTACTGAGGACAACGGGCAAATCTGATGGACAATCCACCGTGAGTTTAACTTGACGGCGCGCCGCCTGTTTTTGCCAGCGGGTCAAGTTTGTTATAAAGAGTTCCGCCAAGTGGGTTTGGCCAAAAGCAAGGGGGGGCTTAGGGCTAGGACTTGTGAATATTTCTGCAGCATCACTCAGAAGATTAAAGCGGGTGATTTGATCTTGAATCTCTTGACCAATCTTTTGCAGATACTGGTACGTGCGCTGGGGTAAATTCTCTTGCCGTTGTAGCAATTGGATAAAGGTATTGATGGTTGTGAGAGGAGTGCGCACCTCGTGGGCAAGGGCTTGCAGGAGGCTAATGTCAGCAGCGGCCATAGGGGTTGCAGTCACACTCAGGGGGACGGCCTCAGGGTAACTGTACTCCAACAACCATTGCGCAAATTCACTCACCAAGCGATAGCTGGGGGGGAACCATAGTCGCACTGGTAAACCATTGATCAATGGGGTGAAGCTCAGTTAAAGGAAGTTGCTGCCGTAGCTGCTGCCAAAAGGCATGAATTTCCTCTGGATCAAAAGAAAAATGCAATCCTCGCTCCCCTTGATAGACCAGCAAAAGATTGACCTCTGGACTCAGCAACAGGCAAAAAGAACTCATTCCCTCCCTCACTGAGGGCAAAAAGGTCATTGCCGGGAAAGCAGGATTGGCGTCTGTGGGGGGCAAGGAGGGGAGCGATCGCCCCTGGGGCATGAGGACATAGGTTTTCAGGTGGGAATCTTTGACAATCGGACTGGGGAAGGAGACTAAAAAGCCATCAATGGGATGCATTACTGCCAATAATTTTTCTAGAGCAGCCACCCCCGCTTGCCACTGCCAAAAGCGATCGCTGGCACGGCGATCATCACCATCGATGGCGGAATGCGAGCGTCCCATAGCAGCCGATACAACGTCCCCAACTGCCTTGACCATAGCCCTAACGTTGGCAATTCGCCTAGGGGTAAAACCGAACTTAGGCGGGGATGATGCCGTACAGATCGTAAACATCGGCAGCGGTAATTTTTACAGGGACAATTGTGCCCAAGGTGGCACTGCCTTTGACATAAACTACACCATCCACATCAGGGGCAAATCGGGGAGAGCGGCCAATCAATTCCCCCGTTTGCGGATTTTCCTGTTCAATGAGCACAGGCACTGTCTTGCCCACCTCGGCGGCATTTTTGCGCTGAGCAATGGGTTGTTGCAGTTGCATCAGGCAATCGCGCCGCGCCATTTTGATCGCCTCGGGGATCTGATCGGGCAGCTCATAGGCAGCAGTGCCTTCCTCCGCGGAGTAGGTAAAGACCCCCACATGGTCAAACTCATGCCGCTGCACAAACTGGCAGAGATGTTCAAACTGGCTCTCGGTTTCACCGGGGAAACCCACAATAAAGGTCGTGCGCATCACCGCTTCGGGTAAGTCCTGCCGCAGCCGCTCCATCAGGCGATCGTTGACCCCCGCCTGCCAAGGCCGATTCATTGCCCGCAGAATTTCAGGGTGGGAATGTTGCAGCGGCAAGTCTAGATAGGGCAGGATGTTGGGTGTTTCCCGCATCGCTGCAATTACTTCAGGTGTCAGCCCGGTGGGATAGGCATAGTGCAGGCGAATCCAAGGCACGTCCACTTTGCCAAGGGCGCGAATCAGCGTTGCCAGTTGGGGCTGGCCATAAAGATCAATCCCGTAGTTGGTCGTAATTTGGGAAACAAGGATGATTTCTTGTACCCCCTCAGCGGCTAGCTGCTGGGCTTCGTTGACAATGGATTCAATGGAGCGCGATCGCTGGTTGCCCCGCAACTGGGGAATAATACAAAAAGTACAGCGATAGTCACAACCTTCGGCAATGCGCAGATAGGCCACAGGCTCCGGCGTGGTACGGTAGCGAGGAACGGTTTCATCGGCAATGTAGGTGGGGACAGCACTGATTTGCTGCACCCGCTCGCCCCTTTCTACCCGCTCAATTACCTCGACAATGTGGTGATAATCCCCACTGCCAACAACCGCCACTGCCTCAGGAAGCTCCGCCAAGAGTTCCCCTTGAAAGTGCTGTGCCAAACAGCCTGTAATTACAATTTTCTTATTGGCCTCCGCCAGTTCTACTAGGGTGCGCACGGACTCTTCACGGGCGGCTTGGATAAAGCTACAGGTATTGACAATAACGTAGTCGGCTTCGGCTTCATCGGTACCCACGCCATAGCCCGCTGCCGCAAGGAGACCAATCATGTGCTCTGTATCCACGCGGTTTTTATCACAGCCAAGGTGGGCAAAGGCAATTTTCGGTTTTGTTGGGTTGGGCATCTAAACGGGTCAGCACTATCTAACAGTAAGGGGTAATATCTTCACCACACTCGTCGGCCAAATAGGCAAGCGAGCGGAAGCGCAACCCCACTAATTGATCATAAAGGGGATTGAGTTTACAAAGAGGGGGGATATGAACAATCTTGCGACCAAAGAGGATAATGTCGCGCTCAAAGGGGCATTGGGGAGGAATCAGACGGCAGAGAAAACGAGCCACCTTGGCATTTTTGACTTCCAAACCATCAAGCCAGTGGCGCACAGGATCCAATAGGCGCAGCGTTTGTTCATTGCTCTCGTGCTGACCATCGAGAGTATATTTCAGAGATTCAAGGGCATCAATTTCCAGTCCTAGGGCGCGGCAGAAGCGTTGCAGTTCAGCCTCTTCCGATTGGGAGTAAACGCCATTGGCAAGTGCCACCATGACGGCTGTGCGCAGGAAATTTTCCGCAAGGGCGCGATCGCCACCAAAGGTTGCCGCCAATTCTTCATCAGTGGCGGGGGCAAAATGCTCAAGATCAATTTCTGGGGCAATTTCCTCACGAATTAGGCCGGCAATGAGTTGTTTCTCTTCAAGATCAAAGTGACCATCGGCACAGGCAATACTCAAGAGTCCCTTAATCCAAATGGCCGTTTGTTCCGGTGTTAGTTCAAGGGTAGATGCCGCTGTGGTTGCCATAGAAATTGCCCTGAGGTAACCGCTCATTATGACTGTATTCTAGGTCTTAGCCTTGCGTGCCATCCTGAACCGTGGATAAAATCCTTGCTACAATTAGCGAAGTTTTGTTAAGCAGTGTGTCACGTCCTTGACTGTTTTGCCGTTGCCCTCCACCTGCTCTAGCCCTTGGTATGCCCTTGAGCCCATTTGGCAGGGGGATGCGGTAGCGATCGCTCAAGGATTGCCCCATGATCTTTTAGCACCTGCGTGGCAAATGCTGATTCTAGGGGATGGCTCCCCCACTCGCCACTTACAACTGCTGACCGGTGAAACTACGGAAGTGGATGTGATTGATATGTCTGCTATTGGCCACGCCAGCGATCGCGCCCCGGTACAACTGCAACTGATTCCAGGTCCTCGGCTACGGCGTCAAGTGTGGTTACGAACCGCCTCAGGTCAACGCCTTGCCTATGCCACCTCCTGGTGGGAAGCCGCCCATGTGGATGAGTATTTGCAAAATCGCGCCATGCCCATTTGGACGAACCTTGCCCAGCGCAAAGTGGAGCTTTATCGCGATATTCAGGCGGTATATTTAGGGCACTCTGAAACCCTGGCTGCCGCCTTTGGTGAACCGGGGCCTTTTTGGGGGCGACATTACCTCTTTTGGCACGATCGCCGTCCCATTACCCTCATCTATGAAGTCTTTTCTCCTTACCTCTGCCGTTACCTTGGTCCAATGGGAAGTACAGTCTATTTGGCAAATTCAACTCCAACATTAGCCTAAGGTCGGTGTCTGCGTAACGTTTTGTAAATATAATATGAACAGTTTTTTGTCTCTTTTGGGGACTGCCTTCATCTTCGTCAGTTAGGGTAACGTCATTCATGCGAGTTGCAATTGCCGGTGGTGGCCTAGCGGGCTTAGCTTGTGCCAAGTATCTAGTGGATGCGGGACATACCCCCATCGTCTTTGAGCGTGCCAATGTCCTTGGGGGCTTGGTGGCGGCATGGCAGGATGCCGATGGCGACTGGGTAGAAACGGGCTTACATGCCTTTTTTGGTGCCTACCCCAATATGTTGCAACTCCTTGGGGAATTGGGAATTAGCGATCGCTTGCAATGGAAACGCCATGCCCTGATTTTTAACCAACCAGAAAAGCCGGGGGTGTTCTCGTGGTTTGATGTCCCCGACATTCCTGCTCCCTTTAATGTGCTGCTGTCCATTTTGCGCAACAACGATATGCTGACCTGGGAGCAGAAGTTCCGCTTTGCATTAGGCCTGTGGCCAGCGATCCTTCGCGGTCAAAAATACGTCGAAGCAATGGACAAATACACACTGCTTGAATGGCTACAACGCCAAGGAATTGATGAGCGGGTGAACTCCGATATTTTTATTGCTGCTTCTAAGGCACTGACGTTTCTAAACCCCGATGAAGTCTCAGCAACGATTCCCCTGACGGCGATGAACCGCTTCCTGCGGGAACGCTATGGCTCAAAAATTGCCTTCTTGGATGGAGCCCCCCCCGAACGGTTGTGTCAGCCGATTGTGGATTACGTTACGGCGCGCGGCGGTGAAGTGCACACCAATGTGGCTCTGCGGGAGATTGTTCTCAATGAGGATCTGTCTGTGCGCTCCTTTGTCATGGCCGATTGCGAGGGGCAGCAGCGCTTTGAGGTGACAGCGGATGCCTATGTCTGTGCCCTGTCGGTGGATGCAATTAAATTACTGCTGCCGAAGCCGTGGCAAGACCTGCCCTTTTTCCAGAAACTCAATGGCCTTGAAGGTGTTCCTGTAATCAACGTTCAGATTTGGTTTGATCGCAAATTGCCGACCGTAGATCATCTCCTTTTCTCGCGATCGCCCCTGTTGAGTGTCTATGCCGACATGAGCGAAACCTGCAAGGGCTATGCAGATCCTGACAAGTCAATGCTGGAGCTGGTACTAGCCCCTGCTGCCGAGTGGATTGGCCGCAGCGATGGGGAAATTGTTGAAGCCACCCTTGCTGAACTGGCCAAGCTCTTCCCCAATCACTTGCCAGAACCTGCTAAAGTGCTGAAAACAGCGGTGGTGAAAACCCCGCGCTCAGTCTATAAAGCCACCCCCGGTCGCCAAGCCTTTCGTCCAGATCAGGTCACACCCATTCCCAACTTCTTCCTATCGGGGAGCTATACAATGCAGCCGTACCTTGGGAGTATGGAAGGGGCAGTTCTTTCTGGTAAGCTAACGGCGCAGGCGATCGCGAAGCGGCTCGCAGAGAGCAACGCCCCACAGCCCCCCAAACCCTCTACTCAGACTGTCGCCAATGCTGCAACTGCCTAGAGCCGAGTACGTTCCTCCTCTGATTTCCCTCGACGAAGCCTACGAGTTGTGTCGTCAGGTAACCGCCACCTACGCCAAGACGTTTTACCTCGGCACACTGTTGATGCCCCCCGCCAAGCGCCGTGCCATTTGGGCAATTTACGTCTGGTGTCGGCGCACCGATGAACTGGTGGATGGTCCCCAAGCAGCAACGACAACGATGGCCACTCTCGATGAGTGGGAAGCTCGCCTGGAGGACATTTTTGCCGGTCGCCCCCACGATGGCATGGACTTAGCCCTGACGGCAACGCTGGAACAATACCCCCTCGACATCCAGCCCTTTCGGGACATGATTGCGGGTCAGCGGATGGATCTGCACCGCAGTCGCTATGAAACCTTTGCCGAGTTAGAACTCTACTGCTACCGCGTGGCGGGTACGGTGGGCCTGATGTCCCTTGAGGTCATGGGCGGCAATCCCTATAGCGATCGCCTGTGCTCCCCTTGGGTGGATCCCTATCAGGCCAAAGGCACCCTCAAAGATCAAGCGATTGCCCTCGGCATTGCCAATCAGCTCACCAATATCCTGCGGGATGTGGGAGAAGATATGCGGCGGGGACGAATTTATTTGCCCCTAGAGGATTTAGCTGCTTTTCATTACACCGAGGAAGATTTGCAGCGGGGAGTTATTGACGATCGCTGGCGGGCACTGATGCGCTGGCAAATTCAGCGGGCGCGAGAATTTTATCGGCAAGCAGAGGTGGGTATTACCTACTTAGAGAGGGATGCCCGTTGGCCTGTGTGGTCAGCGTTGATGCTCTATCGCCAAATTCTTGATGTCATCGAAGCCAACGATTACGATGTCTTTAATCGGCGCGCTTTTGTCTCTAGTTGGCGCAAGCTGCTCTCTATTCCCATTTCTTGGTTGAAGGCCAGCTTCTAGTACTATGGCAGATCTCTACGTGGATTGGGATGAGTATCATCGCACCATTGAACGGCTGGCGATCGCCGTCTATGAATCGGGATGGCAGTTCAATCAAATCCTCTGCTTGGCTAAGGGGGGTCTGCGGGTAGGTGACATTCTCAGCCGCTTGTTTAATCAACCCCTTGCAATTTTGGCAGTGTCCTCCTATGGCGGTGTCAATAATCAAGAGCGGGGGCGCATCACCTTTGCGCGGGACTTGACCATGACCACTGCTACCTTGGGCAGCCATGTCCTCTTGGTGGATGATTTAGTCGATTCTGGCCTTTCGTTGAAAAAAACACTGCGGTGGCTGGAGTTGAAATATGGTTTTGCCGTTGAGGAGGTGCGCACGGCAGTCCTGTGGTACAAAGCGGCCTCCTGTATTCGTCCAGATTACTATGTGCATTACCTGCCGGGGAATCCATGGATTCATCAACCCTTTGAACGCTACGAACAACTCACAGCGGCTGACCTTGCTCGAACTCTAACCCCCTGTCCATGATGCCTACTTTTACTCCCCCCTGCCAATGGCAGCGTCGCCACATCCTCTCCCTTCAAGACTTTACGGTGGCAGAGCTAGACATCGTGCTGCAAACGGCACGGAGTTTTCAAGAAGTTCTGAA
>DVDZ01000180.1 GCA_015296025.1 Thermosynechococcus sp. M46_R2017_013 | reverse complement strand
CATTTGTGGCCGATAAAGCCCGCAAGCGAGGTTTTCTCTATGTGGTAGGGCGTATAATTGCAGCTGGCCCCCATGGAGAATATCCCTCAGCCATATCAGAACTTTGGTATTTCAGTCATCGGCGTTGGCTTAAGTTGTTCCAAGACAGTGGCTTCGACTTGGTGGAGGATTGGCCTAGCGGAATTTTTTATACTGGCTATGGCGTGTTTCCATCGATATCCATAGAAAGGCGCCGAGAGTTAGCCCGTATCCTCGGTTCAGCTACACATGTGTTTTTATTGCGCAGAACACCATGAGTCGTCTTATTCTACTTGCACGCAAACTTGAACAAGGGGGCGCGCAAAGGCAGCTTATAACTCTTGCCAAAGCACTGAGGGATAGAGGATGTGATGTTCACGTAGTACTTTTTTACGCAGGGGGTATTTTCGATAGCGAGCTTACTGCCGCAGGGGTACCTATCTATTTCCTAGGTAAACACGGACGCTGGGATGTTGTTGAATTCCTGGTTCGTCTTGTATTACTACTGCTTTGCTTACAGCCTGAGGTAATCTATTCTTTTCTCGATGTGGCGAACATTCTAGCTGTGCTTGTGCGTCCATTCATCGGTTCGGTACGGTTAATTTGGAGCATCTGTGCCGCCGGTATGGAAATGCATCATTATGACTGGCTTGCGCGCTTGGTGGTACGGATAGAAGCAGTCTTTAGCCGAGCTGCCGATGTTATCGTAGCCAACTCCCATGCCGGTAAAGAGTGGGGTTTTTGGTGAGGATTTCCGCGTGATAGGATAATTGTCATTGAAAATGGTATTGATACAGAGCGCTTCAAATATGATTCAACAGAGCGCGAAATGTTGCGTCGAGAATGGAAAATAGGCGCTAGCGATATAGCCATTGGTCTTGTTGCGCGGCTAGATCCAACCAATGAAAGGCCACGAAACATTTTTGCAAGCAGCCGCTCGACTAGTCCAAACACGGCAAGATTTGCTCTTTGTCTGTGTTGGAGGTAGGCAGCAGAAAGATGCAGATCGGCTCAAAGCTCTTGCCGCTTCACTGGGGCTAGAAAATCGAGTAATCTGGGCTGGATCGAGAGAGGACATGTCTGCCGTTTATAGTGCATTAGACATAGTTTCTTCTTCTTCTTTTGTCGGTGAAGGCTTTGCGAATGTCATTGCTGAGGCAATGGCCTGTGAACGGCCTTGCGTGGTAACTGATGTTGGCGATTCTGCGCGAATCGTGGGCAACATAGGTGAAGTTGTCCCGCCTCGCAATCCGGATGCACTGGCAGAAGCAATGGCAAGGATGCTTGATCGGATGAAGAGGACCCCAGATATCGGGAGACAGGCTAGAGCCCGTATCGTTGCTGAGTTTTCGGTGGAGCGGATGGTTTTACAGATCCTTGAAGTGATTGATGGACAGTATTGATGCGTATCGTATTTATCATCACCAGTCTAACCACCGGCGGCGCGGAAACGATGCTGCTCAAGCTACTGGAACGGCTTGATCGCAAACGCTTTGAGCCGGCGGTGGTTTCGCTGACCGGTTTTGGAGAGATTGGGTCACGCATTGAAGCACTGGACATACCCGTGCAGGCGTTGGGTATGCAGCCGGGAGCGCTCCCAACACCCACGCAGTTTGTTTGTCTGGTGCGTTTGATTCGTGCCTGGCGGCCCGAGGTGGTGCATACCTGGATGTACCATGCTGACCTTCTGGGTGGGCTGGCCGCGCGCCTGGCTGGGGTCAAAGCGGTGGGATGGGCTATCCGCAACAGCAATCTAGACAAGGACAAGACCAAATGGTCCACCCGTATCATAGTGCGCCTGTGCGCTGCACTTTCTCGATGGGTGCCGAGAGGGATTCTTTCCTGTTCCGAACGAGCGCGGCAAATTCATGTAGCCTTAGGGTATGCTGCAGAAAAAATGCGAGTTGTACCTAATGGTTTCGATCTGACGCGGTTCAGGCCGAACCCGATGGCACGTCAGCGCTTGCGAGCTGAGCTGGGGCTGAGTCAGCAAACACCCCTAGTGGGGCTGATTGGGCGCTTCGATCCGCAGAAAAACCATATTGGCTTTTTTGTTGCAGCAGGAATGCTGCATCGTCGCCTCTCTGCAGTACATTTCGTACTTGCCGGGCGCGACGTGGATACTGAGAATGAAACACTGCGGCAGGCCATTCAACAGGCTGGCATGTCGGCTAACACTCATCTTTTGGGATTGCGCAGCGACATGTCCGAGGTGATGGCCGCGCTGGATGTACTGGCTTCCTCATCTTCTTATGGTGAGGCGTTTCCCAATGTCTTGGGCGAGGCGATGGCCTGCGGCGTGCCGTGTGTGGTCACAGATGTGGGCGACTCGGCATTTATTGTCGGCGACACAGGGCGGGTTGTTGCACCTGGCGATATGGAGAGGTTGGCTACCGCACTCGAAGAAATTCTGACGCTACCGCCAGAGGAAAAAGCTAGGCTGGGTGAACGTGCCCGTGCCCGCGTTGCGGCGCACTTTGAGATTGGCCAAGTGGTACGGCAGTATGAAGTGTTTTACGAAGATTTGATGGCAAAAGAAATTTGAGTTTTTTGGTATCCTCACTCTATACTCTATTGTGCGTAGCTTGGAAGATGAAATGGATATAGGTAAAGACAACTTAATTGAGCAGGCGACTCATTTTACGTTTGGTGAGAATTGGGCTGCATATGCTCAAAAAATAACTGAAGTGCACATCGAACAAGCGACTAAAGACTTAAAGCGTCTAATCCCAGGGGCGCTCGGAAAGCGTTTCTTGGATATTGGCTGTGGCTCTGGATTGCACAGTATTGCTGCACTTAATCTTGGTGCGGAAGAGGTACTTGCTGTAGATATTGATCCTGATAGTGTTAAAACAACGAAAGCTGTGCTTGAAAAATATGCGCCAGCAGGAAAAGTGTGGCGTGTCGAGAAAATAAGTGTATTTGACCTTCAGCCTGAACAGATAGGCTTGTTTGAAACTGTTTATTCGTGGGGAGTGCTGCACCATACAGGGGATATGGATCGCGCTATACGCTGCGCTGCTGCTTTGTGTAGCTCTGGTGGAAAGTTCGTGTTTGCCCTTTACCGTCGCACTTGGATGGACTGGCTATGGAAGATTGAAAAAAATGGTATGCAAAGGCGTCACCTGATGCACAAAAACGAATGCAAAACGTCTATATTACCTTAGCTAAAATTAAATTTTTTGTAACAGGGCGCAGCTGGAAGAAATACGTCACAGAATACGTTCAAAACCGTGGCATGGACTTTTTTCATGATGTTCATGATTGGCTTGGTGGCTGGCCTTATGAAACGATTTCACCTGAAGAGGTTGACGTGTACATGCGGCAACTTGGCTATTCCCCAATATCCGTGATCGCGACACGAGGGGGTCTGTTTGGGAAACCCTTGGGCATTTTCGGGAGTGGATGCAATGAATATGTTTATCAACGTTTTTAAGCAATGTGCAGTCCAGCCGGCATCTAGCAAAGTGATTCAAGATTAGCTCGGTGCTACCCCTGAAGGCCGAGGCGGATGCCAATGCCAAAGCCATCCCAAGCACTAAAATTGATTAAGTCCAGAAGTGTTGAACGTATAGTTTGAGGAACTATAAAAAAGGGAAGAACTCTCTTAGTTTTCCTGTAAAAAGCAGAAAAAGTACCAACTTGCTGTTTTATCTTTTCGAGCTATTGTCAAGTCTATCCTGAAACACCTCATACCGACTCCTTGTAACATTAAGCATAATAAAGAGTAGGTCTTAAACAAGGAGATTGTTTGTTCTAAAACTGAAGTCATCCCCATAGAAGACCGTCATGGTTTGCCCGCTCCTCCTCACGATTACAGAACGCTCTGAAGAACTGCAACGGTGACCACAACACGAAACCGATGCCCAACAGCAGGAACACTTGCAAAGGCTCTACTGACTGAAGTAAGGACTTGTCCGCACCTACCCACAAATTGCTCAGTTGCTCCACCGCAGCGAGTCCACGATTCCTCGGTGGTTAAACGCCTATCGCCAAGGGGGATTCTAGCGGTTACTGAAAGTTAAGACGCCCCAAGAGCTGCACGGATTCTCTCCCCAGCAGTCATGGCTCAGTGGCAGGAGCGCTTGCAAAACCCCAATGGGTTTGATAGCTACAAAGCCATTGTCCAGTGGCTGTGCTAGGAGTACCCCACAGGGCATCGGCATGGGAGCCAAGTTGAAAGTTTTCCATCCCCGCCATCAACAGCAGGCTCAAGGGGCACCCGAAAGACGTAAAACAAACTCGCTCTCCTGCTTAAAGTCTTGCCGTCGGTTATTGGTTACCACAAGCAACTGCGCTACTTTTGTCAAGACAAGAGTTGCTGGGCGTTAAGCCCCAAGGTCTCTACCAATGGCAGCGAGCGATGTTGAGGCTTCAGGATGTCGTTGAGCCACTGACAGGAGAACACTTTTTTCAGGTTTAATTCAAAATCCCGACTTGCGCATTAGAATAGGTCTTGCAGGACGTTGCCGAGTTGAGCAGCATTATGCTCTTCAAGTAACAGCACCTAAATTTGCTCATTTGTTAGAGTCTGTCATAGCAAACACTCAAGAAGTCTTCTAGAACCTATGTGGAACCTATGTGTGGTTTAGTTGGTTTTCTCAATGCTGCCTTTTCAGGTGATTGGCCGGCAACAATCCGCAAAATGAGTGCCACCCTTTCCCATCGCGGCCCCGATGATGAGGGAGTTTGGATAGATGAAGCGGCTGGTATTGCCCTAGGTCATCGTCGCTTAGCCATTCTTGATCTTTCCCCTGCAGGACATCAGCCCATGGTCTCTGATTGTGGCCGTTATGTCCTCGTCTTTAACGGTGAAATTTACAACCACCTTGAACTGCGTCAAGAATTAACAGTTCTTGGTGCAGCCCCCTCTTGGCGCGGACATTCTGATACTGAGACTTTACTGGCGGCTTTGAGCTATTGGGGAGTAGCCACAACCCTAGAAAAGCTAGTCGGTATGTTTGCCCTTGCCCTTTGGGATCGCAAAGATCGGGTACTAACTTTAGCAAGGGATCGTATCGGTGAAAAGCCCCTCTACTACGGTTGGGTTGATGGAGCATTAGTTTTCGCCTCAGAACTCAAAGCGATTCGGGCTTACCCAACCTTTGCTAACCCTATTGATCGGGATGCATTGGCGCTTTATTTCCGTTATAGCTGGATTCCTGCTCCCTACAGTATCTATGAAAATATCTGGAAGCTACCAGCAGGTACCTATCTCCAATGGTTTGCTGAAACCCTTAGCCCCAACACCCAAGGTACACCGCAAGCCTATTGGTCATTGGAAAGAGTCATCGCTAAAGGACTGGCTCATCCTTTTCCGCGAACAGAGGAGGAAGCAGCAACTGAATTAGAGGATCTTTTACGCCAAAGCCTCAAAGGGCAGCTTTTGGCAGATGTTCCCCTCGGCGCGTTTTTGTCAGGGGGTATAGATTCCTCAACGGTTGTTGCTTTAATGCAAAGCCTGTCCGCCCAACCCGTTAAAACATTTACCATTGGCTTTTACGAACATGCCTATAATGAAGCCCAATATGCAAAAGTAGTTGCTCAACATCTTGGTACTGATCACACTGAATATTACCTCACGGGTCAAGAGACACGGGATGTCATTCCTAAACTTACCCACCTTTACGATGAACCCTTTGCGGATTCTTCACAAATTCCCACCCATCTTGTCTCTATGATTGCGCGGCAGCAGGTCACGGTTGCCTTATCTGGGGATGGGGGCGATGAGTTATTTGGCGGATACGTGCGGTACTTTTTAGCCCCTACGATTTGGCAAAAGATAAAATGCTTGCCTAAACCTGTACGTCGAACCCTGGCATCCTTACTGAAGAGCCTATCCCCCAGACAATGGGATCGGCTTGTAGGAGGACTCAGCATCTTCCTACCTCAGAATTTAAGATATACAACCATAGGGGATAAAATTGCTAAACTAGCTAGACTCTGCCAAATGACCTCTGAAAAGGAAGTCTATCTTTCTTTTCTATCACTGATTGATTTGCCTTCACAGTTAGTGATTAACAGTCAAGAACCGTCATTAATGCAGGAAAAACTTGGCCAGTTGAGTCACCAATTGTCTTTTGAACTCTATATGATGGCGCTCGATTTACTCACATATCTTCCCGATGACATTCTTGTGAAGGTCGATCGCGCTGCCATGGGAGTGAGTCTTGAGACACGGATTCCTTTCCTAGATCATCGCGTTGTTGAGTTTGCTTGGACACTCCCTCTCCAAATGAAAATCAGACAGCAGCGGGGTAAGCAAGTACTCCGTAAACTTTTGTATCGCTATGTCCCCCCAACTTTGATTGAACGCCCCAAAATGGGTTTTGGAATTCCCCTAGCTCAGTGGTTACGTTCTGAACTGCGCGACTGGGGGGCAACTTTGTTGAATCCAACACGCCTTAAACAGGAGGGCTACCTAAAGCCTGATCTTGTTTGCCAATATTGGCAAGAGCATCAAACAGGAAAACGCAATTGGGCGGGGCAACTGTGGGAGGTATTAATGTTTCAATCATGGTTAGAGCGCAGCTTCTGAACACCTAGTATTGGCATAAAAGTATTAAATTATGCAACAAAGTCTAACATTCTAAACCACAAGTCGCTCTAGCTGCCCATCAAAGTTCCAATGCATTATTAAACACCTCCAATTGAGTGCTAGCTGCAAATATTTCATACTATCTCTTTCTATCTCTTTGTAACATTAAGTCTAATAAACAGGCTCTAAACAAAAGGATTGTTTACTCTAAAATCAAAGTCATCTCAGTAGGAGACTTTCATGACTCACCCGCTCCTGCTTACGATGACAGAAAGCTCTGAAGAACTGCAACGGCGCCTACAACACGAAACTAATGCCCGACAGCAAGAACGCTTGCAGAGGCTCTACTGGCTGAAGTTAGGACTTGTCCGCAGCCGCCCACAAATTACCCAGTTGCTCCACCGCAGCGAGTCCACGATTCCTCGCTGGTTAAACACCTATCGCCAAGGGGGACTGAAGCAGTGATTGAAAATCAAGACATCCCCCGGGGTTTTACGGACTCTCCCCTCAACAATCGTCAAGCTTTTTAGAACTTTATTGAGGCAAGGGTATGCAGAGGTAGTGCTCGTGGGGCAGATGAATCAAGCTGCTGCACATTGCGCGAACACACTGAATTGGTGACCGAATGTTGTGCCTGTATTTGTGCCTTGGAGTAAATCTATTGAGCGATTGTGGCAGCATCTAGGGGCAGCACTGGCAGGGCAGTTGTTCATGACACTGGAAGCATTGTTCAATACTGCATTGGAGTTTTGATCGGCACCTAGGGCTACCTGTGCCATAGAGTGTTAATCTTTGTTGCAGGATTCTTCTGACTCACACCATGCAACCAAAGATAAGCAGAGCGTAGCTGTGGTCCAGCACCGCAGTACTTTGGGCTAGTTGGGGGCATGTATTTAAAAATCCTCCTTAGTTTCGGTTTAGATAGTAACATTTGACTCGGTATCATATAACCGACGGTATTCTCTCC